>CAZBLF010000004.1:0-60289 GCA_964492935.1 uncultured Methanosarcinales archaeon | reverse complement strand
CCTTTCTCGGTGAGTTTGAGGGATTTGAAGCGGCCTCGTTGTTCTACTTCTGCTAGATGTTTGGAGGTTAGGGTTGCTATTCTTGCTCTAGTAGTGGGCTTGGTGATGTTGCAGCGTTTGGTTATGTCTTTGAAGGAGATTAGTTTGTTTTGCTGGTTTTGTTCGTTGATGTATTCTAGGATTTCCATTTCTTGAGGTAGGAGATTCTCTTTTGCTTTCATCTCCTCGGATGATTCTGCTTCGGGTTTACCTTGCTCATCTAATGTTATGCCCATCTTATCTAGGGTTACGTTGACCTCTTGTAGTTGGGAGGTAACATTCTCTTTTGAGCGGTAGAGAGAGAATAGGAAGAGGGTTACTGCTATGCCGATTGCTAGGACAAACACCAAACTATAGAGGTTTCTCTTTTGAAATGTGTTGAGGTCTTGGGCTACTGCTTGGATGGGGGTATAGAATGCTAGGCGCCATTTTTCCTTGCCTACAACAAAATCTGAACTTGTTAGGATGATCTCTCCTAGTTTGTCTGTTTTTGCTTTCATGGAGATGATTCTGTCTTCTTTGGGTAGGGCGCGAGCTAGGATGGAGACATTGAACTGTTCTTCATCGGTTAGGATGATTTCATTACTTTCGAGGTTGGTTAAGAAAAACTTTCTTCCATTTGTATTTAATACAGGATAGATATGGTCTTCAAAGAGTTCATTGATGTTTATTGTTGTTATTAACACTCCCTGAAAAGATTCTTGAGAGCCATAGGTTGCATAGATGGGAGCAGTTATGGTCAATTGTTGCGAGCTTCCTATGCTTTCTATTCCTGTAATATAGGGATTTCTTGTTTGCTTCGGTATTGCGAAATAATCCTTGTTCTGAATGTTTAAACCTGCAAGATAGCTGATTTGGGGAGAGGAGCATGCAATTACTTCGCCATTGCTATTCGCTTTAGCTAATGTGGAGATGGCTGGTGAGATTCTTTCGTGAATTGTTGTTGAAGAACAGCGTTCTGGAGATAGTCCTGAAGTTTCTGCAACTTTGCTTAAGGTATCGAGTTCATCGGTTGCCTGGAAGATATGTGATTCTATTTCTTGTGCTGCTCTGGTTGTTTCCACTTTTTGGGTCTCTTGAATTTGGTTGATGATTGTTTCTTGTACATTTGCAAAGGAAAGGAAATTGGCTAGGATAATAGCTGCTACGATGAATAATCCCCCTAATACTACGGCAAACAGCCTATTTTCTTTCCCTATCTTTGCACTCATGAAATGTCGAAAACGGGCTTTTTCTTATATATTTTCCCTATTCTTTCCCTATTATTGCATCTTATTTATATATGGGGTAAGACCTATGAAACTTTGTTGGGGGAGAGATCCCAGGAGGAAACATGGAAAGAAAAATTACGATGTTGAAGCCGATTAAAAAATCGGAAAAGGTGTTTACGACGCCCGTTGTTATCATTGGAAGTTTATTATTAGCGGTTTTATTTGTTAACCAGTTCCAGATTATGGGATTAACTGGAAAGGCAGGTATGGTCTTAAGGGGCAGTTCTTCAAGCGTTAACTTGTTTGCTGGTGGAGGAGATTTGAGTAATGTGGATGTTGAAAGCTTGCAAAGTACTGCACAAACTATTGCGGCGGTGTTTGATTTAGAAGGTAAGAATGGGGATGAGGTTATGGCTATGATGTTCCCTACCGGAACTCCTGAATATGGAGAGCAATTAGGGGTTAGTTTTGATGATCCGGTTAATTCATTAGACACATTGGCTAAAATGCATAGGCCCTTATCGGCTGAGGTGCAGCAGGCTGATCCTGAGGCGTTTGCACGCTTTGCTCATTTGGCGAGCACCCCTAAAGGAATTTCATGTGAGTATTGTTGCGGAGTAGGGCCGATTGGTGCTGATGCAAATGGCAATTCGCGCTGTGGCTGTGCACACAATCCTGGCGTATTGAGTGTTGCATTGTATTTGAGTGCGTATTCTGACTATAATGATGCAGAAATATTGAGAGAGGTTATGAAGTGGAAAACATTGTGGTTCCCAAAGAACATGATTGAGTTAGGAAGTCAAATAGCGGGCGGCGATAGTGCCGTGTTGCATGAATTACCAGGAATGGTAGGAGGATGTTAAGATGAAACAAACAACGGTATTTGCATTGGTATTAGGATTTTTACTACTGATATCAGTAGTACAGGCATTTCAGCTGAGTGCCTTAAAACACGATCTGGCTGAGGGTGAAATGACCATAGGTAGTACGAGTGCCCGCACTTCGACTGCTACGTCAGCTCCTGCTTCCTCTGGAAGCACGGGGTCTTTGCCCTCAAGTATCCAGAATCTCCCAACAATGGTGGGGGGCTGCTAAGCAGTCCTTCACTCTTTCTTTAAGGGGTGATTCGATGTGAAAAGGGGTGTCTTACTTGTTTTTTTTACGTTGATTATGGCTTCGTTGAGCTATGGTCACGGGTTTGTGTTGTATGATGTGGATGTGGATTATGATAAGCCGCTAGAGGAAGGTATTACTCAAGCTGCGCAGGAGTTTCTAGGGTTGTATGAGGAACCTAAGGGCTTTGATTACTTTAATGAGATGTTGATTGTTAAATTTGATAGGCAATTGGAGTTATCTGTAGCGATTCATCCGTTGGACTTTTCTGTTGTTGGATTTAGAGATGATAGTCTGGTTCAGAGAGGTAAGAAGGCTGTTAAAAGTGAGGCCGAGATGAAGAAGATTGCTGAAGGTCAGCTAGAGAAGTTGCCTTCTTCGTACCGATCTCAATTGAGATATGGTGGTGTTACAAAACTGTATCAGGGAACTTCTCAGTTTTTCTGGTATCGATATATAGGAGAAATAGCATTCTTACAGGAACGTTTTGAGGTTGAGGTTGATCCGGTTAAAGGTGAAATAGTATATTGGATGGCACATAACTTCTTTTATCCGGCTGAGGCTATTACGGTGAACCCTGCTTTCTCAAAAGAGGTTGCACAGGAAGCAGCTAATATGTATATGAACGCTGAAAGCACTGATGAAGAACCGATGTTGACTATTATCAAGAATTATCCGGTGTGGTTGGTGAAGATTAAGAAATTGTATCCTTTATTTGTGGGGTTAGATGCTACGGATGGTCGCATTATCTTTACCGGTGGGTTGAAAGGGGAATTGCCTGAAGATTATTCGTATAATTCGGCTGAGGTTGTTGAAACTTCTTTGATACAGGATATTTATGGGGGTGAATATTGATGTTTGAGAAAATAAAAGGGGTTACGTTGTTGATGTTATTGGTACCGATGTTTTTGTTTGGTTGTTCAGGTGGTGGCGATGTTGTAAAAGCTGAGAAGCTTGTTGGTTACAATACTGAGAGATTTGCGGATATGGAGGCTACTGGTGAACTTATTAATGGGGTGAGGGTTATTGAAATTAGTGCTTTTCAGTTTGATTTTGCTCCTGAATTGATTATTGTAAATAAAGGGGAGAAGGTGAAATTGATTGTTACGGCAGAGGATGTGCCTCATGGTTTTGAAATTGAAGGTTTTGACATACCTGGATATGATATTAATACTAAGATTAGACTGGGAATGCCTTTAGAGCTTGAATTTGTAGCAGATGAGAAAGGGGTATGGGAATTTATCTGCACGATTTTCTGTGGGTTCGGGCATAGTGATATGACGGGGACGTTTGTGATACGATGAGGAAAATACTATTATTAGTAGGATTGTTGTTTTTGGTTGGATGTGGTTCAAACATTACCGGAAATGCGGTTGCGGATAGTCCGATGGATGTGTTTGCTTCTTGTGTTACTGAAAGTGGAGCTACGTTCTTCGGAGCGTATTGGTGTTCTCATTGTAATGCCCAGAAGGGGTTGTTTGAGGATTCTATGGATTTCGTGAATTATGTTGAATGTTCGCTGCCGAAAAGGGCTGGGGAGACAGAAGTTTGTAAGCAGGCGAATATTCAATCGTATCCTACTTGGGAATTTTCAGATGGAAGTAGGGTTACTGGGGTGCAGTCATTGCAGACGTTAGCTGATAAGACAGGCTGTGCATTACCATAATGAAGATACACAAAGGACGGCTTTTGTTATTAGTTTTGTTTAGTTTGGCTACTTTTGTTTCTGCTGAGATTCCGATAGGATTGCAGAGGATTATTGATTATAATAATAATATCACCATTGATTTTGCTGCTCGGGCTTCGTTCTTCATCGCTTTTGTTGCTGGGATGCTTGGGATGTTATCGCCTTGCATTTTGCCTTTCATTCCTGCTTACTTTTCGTATACGTTCAAAGAGAAAAAGAACATTACGTTGATGACTTTGGTTTTTGGTTCTGGGTTTAGTTTGGTTTTTGTTGCTATGGGGATTATAGCTGGGTTTGCTGGGGAGAGAGCTATGACGGTTGCTCAGCCGGGATGGATTGTTACTCTTGCTGGTGCTTTTCTCATCTTTATGGGGGTGTTGTCGTTATTAGGAAAAGGTTTTGGTTCGTTTTTCCATAAAGCTCGGCATTTCTCAAATGATCTCTGGGGAATCTTTCTGTTAGGTGTGTTCTTTGCTTTAGGTTGGAGTGCGTGTTTAGGTCCTATCTTGGCTTCGATATTGGGTATTGGTGCTTTGATGGGTAATCCGGTTCATTCTGGGTATTTGCTGTTTGCTTATTCCTTAGGTAATTTAGTTCCTTTGTTTGTATTGTCTTTGGTCTGGGATAAATTTAATCTTGGGAGGAGTAGATTTGTTCGTGGAAGGACGTTTCATTTTGGTTCTTTTCAGGTTCATTCGACTAATCTGATCTCTGGTTTGTTGTTTGTTGTTTTGGGAGCGATTATCATTATTTTCCAAGGTACCACTGTCTTTAACACGTGGGATATTTTCAATACAAGAGATTTCTATTATGCTTTCCAGGGTTCGTTGCTTGATTGGCAGTTTAGCAATATTCTTGGTATTGTTGTTTTTTTGGTTTTGCTGGTTGTTGTAGGTTACTTTGTTCGGAAGGAATGGAAACTGAAGAACTGATTTAGCAAGGGCTTTGATTGAAAAGCTTTTTAAAGTTCCTTTCTAAAGGTAGGTGTATGGCGCTTGGATATTTGCTTGCTTTTGTATTGGGAATTGTAGATTTTGTTACTGAGGAGATGTTTAGGATCCCCGATGGCAAGAAGATGCGCTTTATTTCGTTTGCAGCGGGTGTTTCGGTTTCGTATTTGTTCTTGATTTTGTTGCCGGAGATTTATATCGGGGCTAGTAGTTTGAATCCGTTGTTGTTCTTTCCTTTATTGTTTGGATTTGCTGTGTTTCATTTGGTTGAGAAGTATATTCGGCAGCGGAATGGTACGCGGTCGTATACGCGATTGCATGGGCAGGTGCATTTAGTTACTTCCTTCTTCTATTCGTTGGTTGTGGGTTTTGTTTTGATTAATTTGGTGGAGCGGGATGTGTTGCAGGGTATTTTGTTATTTGTTCCGTTAACGTTTCACATCGCTATTGATAGTCTGCCGAAGAAGATGACTAAACACTACCTTCAGAAGGCTTTTTTTTCTAGTGCTCCTTTTATCGGTGCTTTGCTGGGAACGATTGTTGAGACTACTGAATTTATGAATATCTCTTTGCTGGGTATTGTTGGAGGCGCACTCTTGTATATGGTGGTTCGAGAGAGCTTGCCACGAGAACGAGAGGGTCACCCTATGTATTTCTTGATTGGAATGTTCTTATTCGTAGACTTAGTATTGATTTTGTGGAACACAATAGGATTCTAGTTGACTGCTTATAGCTTCAAAACTCTTGCTTCGTATTCTGTATGCTCGGCGTTCCCGTGATTTGAAGCGAGCGAGAAGCTCCTTCTCGCAGCAGCAGCGACCCCTCGCGACGAGCTCGACTTTGAAATTGATAGAGTTTTGACCTTATGCTGTTAGCAGTCAGAAGTCTAATTAAAAGATTTTCCGCAGCCGCAGTTTTGTGATGCGTTTGGATTGGTTATTTTGAAACCTGCTCCCTCTAATGCATCTACATACTCGATTTTTGATCCTTTAATCATTTCAAATGATTCGGGATCCATGAAGAATTTAGTACCTTTAATTTCGAATTCTCTGTCGTCTTTGTTTTTCTCTGTTGCAAATTCGAATCCGTATTGGAATCCGGAACATCCACCGGCCATGACGCTGATTCTTAGACCGATATAATCTTCTTTTTGCTTTTCGATGAGTTCTTTTACTTTATCGGCCGCGTCTTGAGTGATATTAACGGAATCTTCGGTTGAAGTTGCTTTGAAATCGGGTTTTGGTTCTATGTCTTTTACTGATTCGTTTAATCTCCCCACTACTTTTTCTATCTCTTCGGGAGATATTCCGTGGCCTGCGAGGCCTTGCTCGATGGTTTCATGAGTAGCTGCCCCACATCCTACGCAGTGAACTCCTTCTTTCGTTAGTTGTTCAGCAGCTTTGGGATATTTTAGGACAATCTCTCCAATAAGCATGTCTTTGCTGATTTTTGGTTCTAGTTTGGTTTCCATCTTAACGATTGTTAACTGTGATTTCTATAAAAAGGTTAGCTTTTCTTGATGTGTGGTGATAACGCTGAGGCATGGCGGAACTCACCTACGGTAATCGTATAGTAAATCTTATATATGTTTGAGATCTGATAAGGGTATGGTTAGTGCAGCAGTCATGAAGTTAATTCTCAAAGCTCAACGGAATGAGTTGAGTGAGTATCAGGTGTATACTAACCTGGCTAAGCGTACTCGTAATGCTAAAAATAAGAAATTGCTTGAACATTTGGCAAAAGATGAGATGCTGCACCATGACTTTTGGAAAAAGTTTTCTAAACAGGAGGTTGAGCCTAGTCATCTGAAAGTATTTTGGTATTCCTTCTTGATTCGTTGTTTTGGGTTACTCTTTGGGATTAAATTGATGGAGAAAAAAGAGGATTTAACTGAAAAAGAATGTAATACCATTTATGATGCGATTCCTGCTGCTAAAAAGATTGAGGAGAATGAGGCTGGTCATGAGGCTCGGTTGATTCGGTTGCTTTCTGATAAGGCTAAACTGTATGCGGGCTCTATTGTGCTAGGGTTGAATGATGCTCTTGTTGAATTGACGGGTGCCTTAGCAGGATTGACCTTGGCGTTTCAGAAAACTACGTTAGTGGCTATAGCTGGGTTGATAACGGGAATTGCGGCTGCTTTTTCGATGGCTGCTTCCGAGTATTTGTCAATAAAGGCGGAAGGTTCGAAGAAACCTCCCTTTACAGCTGCCTGGTATACTGGAATTGCTTATCTTATTACGGTATTCTTCTTGGTGTTTCCTTACTTTGTTTTATCAAATCCATTCTTTGCTTTATTGTGGACGATTACTAATGCGTTGATTGTGATTTTAGTATTTACATTCTATATCTCTATTGTGCAGGAGGTTTCGTTTGCACATAAGTTCTTTGAGATGGCTGGATTGAGCTTAGGGGTTGCTTTGATTACGTTCGGAATTGGTTTCTTTATTAGAATTTTCTTTAATATTGATTTGTTGTGAGGTTGGTAGATACCTATAGATGTTTTGGTTGTGGTACGAAGAATCCGATAGGGTTACAGCTGGATTTTTATCTTTTCGGCACCTTTCTGAAATAGTCTCCAAATTTCTGGTCATCTCTGAATCCTGGTCGCATCTCGGATAGGATCTCCTGCATTTTGTCGGCATAGCTCCAGAATAGTTGGAGATGGTCTGTTCGGGTCTCCCTATCATAGCTACCGATATCGTTGAATGAATTCACAAACGCAGTTATGAAGTTTATGCACGAGTCCGGATGGGTTACAATGTCTGACTTGGCAGCTTCAAAGAGGGTTGTTCCAGTATAGCCGCACTGTTCGGGTCCATAGTTGAAGAAATATTCTATTGCTTCGCGGACTTCCCCCCAATTCCTAAGTGCATGAGGTACTACTTGCCTAATGCTCTCAAGTTGTGGATCTATAGCCCATGGTACATCCCCCCGTAGGTCTTCCCAGAATGCCTCCATATGGGATGACCTCTCCTCTAAGGATGGTTGTTGTTTTACTTGCCTTATCTTGTACGGCCCTCTGAGTTTCCAGATCATTGATCCAGAATGCTGCATCTTTAAGATCTCCTGCGTTCAGATTTCTTAATACCTCGTGCTCGATCTCGTCAATTTGTGCTTTGTGCACACCTAGTACCTTACTAAATTCGGACATTTAACATCACCGTTATTGACTTTAGAAGAATTGCTATATAAGGTTTTCTGTGTTGCAGTTAGATTAAGCTGAGGAAATATTCATGGATTCTTTTGTCTCCTGCTAGCTCGGGGTGGAAGGTGCAGGCTAGGAGGTTGCCTTGTTGGACTAAGACTGGATGGTTATTGTGTTGAGCTAGGATTGTGCAATTGGCTTTTTTAATAACTGGGGCACGGATGAAGATTGCGTTTAGTGGTTGCTTGCCGATGGTGTTCTCTGCATGTATTGTGGTTTCGAAGCTTTGCAGTTGGCGTCCGTAGTCATTTCTCTTGATGGTGATGTCCAGGAGGTTTAGTGTTTGGATTGTGTTGGGGATTACTTGCTTTGCTAGTACTATTGCTCCTGCGCAGGTTCCGAAAATGGGCATACCATCGTGATGTAATGCGAGAATTTTCTTGTCTAATTGTTGTTCGAAAAGGAGTTTTGTTATGGTTGTGGATTCTCCACCGGGGATGATTAATGCATCTATGTTGTCTAAGTCTTCCTCTGTTTTAATTTCAACGGGTGTTGCTTTGAGCTGTTTCAGAATGTTTGCGTGCTCGCGAACGTTGCCTTGGAGGGCTAGAATTCCTATGTTCACGTTACCACCCACGGTCTTGGAGTTTTACTTCTAGTTTTTCTATCTCAATGCCTTTCATAGGAGTTCCTAGATTTTCAGAATATTTTGCTATTTTTTTTGGATTATCGTAATGGGTGGTGGCTAAAACAATAGCTTCGGCTACTTTTTTTGGATTCTTGGCTTTGAAGATGCCGGAACCTACGAAGACTCCATCACAACCGAGCTGCATCATTAAGGATGCATCGGCCGGAGTTGCGATTCCGCCGGCTGCGAAATTTACTACCGGTAGTTTCTGTAGTTTTTTTACTCTGATGAGCAGATTTAGGGGTACTCGATAGTGTTTTGCTGCTTTTTGTAGTTGGGTTGTTGAAAGGTGCTTGAGATGCTGTATTTCGGCTGTTATCTTGCGCATGTGCTTTACGGCTTCTACAACGTTGCCGGTTCCTGCTTCTCCTTTGGTGCGAATCATTGCGGCTCCTTCGTGGATTCTTCTTAATGCCTCTCCTAGACCGGTTGCGCCGCATACGAAAGGGACTTTGAAGTCTGCTTTAGGAACGTGGAACTTGTTGTCGGCTGGTGTTAATACCTCAGATTCGTCGATGTAGTCTATTTCTAACGCTTCTAGAATTTGGGCTTCTGCTAGATGGCCAATACGGCACTTAGCCATGACGGGGATGGAGACTGCTTTTTGGATGCCTTTAATCATTTGAGGATCGGACATTCTTGCAACTCCGCCATCTTTTCTGATGTCGCTTGGGACACGCTCTAGGGCCATGACTGCTACTGCGCCTGCTTGTTCTGCTATTTTGGCTTGCGCTGGCGTAACGACATCCATGATGACTCCGCCCTTGAGCATTTCTGCTAGGCCTGCTTTAACGGTAAAGGTAGATGTTTCCATGATAAAGAGAGGTAATCGTGGTTTTATAAAGATTATTGGGGTAGAGTTTAGTGTAATCCGACCTGGTAATAATAGATTAAGAATATTCCTAGGAGAATCATGACGATTCCTGCTATGAGTCGCATCCATTTTTTCTTTTTCTGCTTCCATTCTTTCATGGCTCCTACGTTCACTCCATAATATGCTAGCATGGAGATGATTACTAGAGGTAGGATGAAGATGAGGTTATAGATTACAAGATAGACTGCATCTAGCATGGAGAATTGCTTTGCAAGCATGGTGGTTATGGCTAGATAGGGGCCGCCGGTACAGGGTAGTTCGACCATTGCTACGAGCGCTCCGAGCACTACTGCGCCTGATGTGGTGACATGGGCTATTCTTTCTTGGATGGGCTTGATGTACTTCTTGGGAATTGCCAATGAGAAACCGCGACCATACCAGAAGAAGTCTTTTATTTCAATGAACCCTGCAAGAATGACTAGAATGCCAACAAACGTACCTACAATGGTGGCGAAACCGAGACCGATGAGGATATGTTGGAACCAGATTAATCCAAAGCCGGAAAGGATGTATACGAGAAAGACTACTCCGATATAGGTTGCTGCTATCTTCACCATAACCGCTTTTTCTTTCGCGTGTTTGAGGAGTACGCCCAGTAATAAGAGGATAACTCCAATAGCACAGGGATTAATAGAATCGACGAGTGCGGTTGTTATGACAATAGGCAGGGTTACTTCCATTTTACGGTAGTGTACAACCAGAAAATGCTGCTAGATCCTCGAGTTTCATGTAGCCCTCTTTTCTTTGTTCTTCTCCATCACTTACTCTAGTCCAGGTGGGCGTTGCTAGAATTTCTTCTTCTACACAAAGTTCTGCTTGTGAATCTGGAGCATTGGGATTGCATTCTATTTCGTTGATAAATCTATAGGCTGGGCCTATGAGCTTTTTTTGCTTTGCGCAGATAGAACAGGTGATGGAGCCGTATATTTTTACTCCGTTAGCGGTTAGGCATTGCGCAAAGGGGTCTAAGGGAGTAGGTTCAATTATTTCTTCTGGGGCGCAGCTTACTATGAGCATCGCTACAATAAAAAGAAAAAGAAAAAAAGGGGTTTTCATTAGCAGCCGAGTCCTCCTTCAATGGGGCATGCAGCTCCTGTGAAGTCTGCTTCAAAGACGCCTGGTTCGGGTCCGGAGGTTACGTAATCCTCTACATTTGTGGTGTTCCACTCGTGCGGATGATTCCAGAGGGTCCAGAAATATCTCCATTCATTCCATCCTACGCCTAGGCTTTTTACATAGATGCCCTTGTCGGCAAGGATCTTTCCTACTTTTCTTCCGGTCATACAGGGTATGCTGTAGCAGTAGACGATGAGGTCTTTTTCTGGGTTTGCTTCGTGGAGTGCTTTTACTGACTCGGTAATTCGGTCAATTGCGCCGTAGTCGGAATGATCACGATCTTTGTAGGCGGGGACATTTACTGCACCGATAACGTGTTCCTCTAGGTATTCTTCCTCGCTTCTTAGGTCGATGAGGATAAAGCTCTCATCTCCTTTTGCCATTCCCTTCCGGATGTGGTGTGGGGATACGGAGGTTGCTACTTCTACATCGTAGAATTCCTTAATTAATTGCTCTTGTGAACTTTCTGATTCTTGTGGGCTGTCTGTAAGGATGTTTCCTAACGTGCCCCCTATGAATCCGAAAATCAATGCAAGAATGATGGTATTTTTGTTACTTTGTTTCATGAAATCACCTCTCCTTCTCATTTTATTCTTTGTTCTTTTAAAGATATCGGTGTTTTCTATTTAGGGAAGGTTTAAATAGCATTTTTGCTTCAGATTGATTATGAGGATTGCTTTCTTTGAACTTGAGGGATGGCAGAAAAAGATAGTTACTAAATCGTTGAAGGGCCATTCTTTATTGTTCTTTGATGAGGCGTTAACGGATAAACATGTTGCTCGGTTGAAGGGGGTTGAGGTGTTGGTGGTGTTTATTTATTCTCAGGTTACTGCAAAGATTGTAGATTCCCTGGTGAAATTGAAGTTTGTTGCGACGATGTCTACGGGGTACGATCATGTGGATGTTGCAGCCTGTAAGAAGAAAAAGGTTCTTGTGTGTAATGTACCTACGTATGGAGAGAATACGGTGGCAGAGCATGCGTTTGCTTTGATTCTTGCTTTATCACGACGAGTGTATCCTTCGATTAAACGAACTCATGAGCAGCATTCGTTTGTGACTGATGCTTCTCTACGTGGATTTGATTTGAAGGGTCAAACGTTGGGGTTGATAGGGTGTGGGAACATTGGAAAGCATGTTGCTCGTATTGCAATTGGTTTTGAGATGAAGGTTTTGGTTTTTGATTTGAATCGCGATGAAAAGCTTGCTAAGAAAATTGGTTTTCGGTATGGTTCTTTTTCTCAGCTGTTGAAGAACTCTGATATTCTTTCGTTGCATGTTCCGTATAATAAGAAAACTCATCATTTGATTGATGGTACTGCTATTGCTTCGATGAAGAAAGGGGTTTATATTGTGAATACTGCTCGAGGTGCGGTTATTGATACGCATGCTCTGGTGAAGGGGTTGCGTTCTGGTCAGGTTGCTGGTGCGGGATTGGATGTGTTGGAGGAGGAGTGTGCGGTAAAAGAAGAGGTTGCGCTGTTGAATGATGCGTTTAAGAAGACGTGTAACATGGCTACTATCTTGGAGAATCATTTATTGATGAAGATGGAGAATGTGATTATTACTCCCCATAATGCGTTTAATTCTTCTGAGGCTTTACTTCGAATATTGGAGACTACTCTGGAGAATATTAAGGATAAGGGTAGGAAGAATAGCGTCTCATGAAATCTTGCTGTGATGTGGGTGAGGCGAGGAAGGTTTGGTACACGGATAAGCTCTTCTTGATTGCATTGGTTGGTTCTGTGATTATGGGTTTTGCTGCGTTTGTGCCATTGTTACGTCCTATGTTTGATGTGTTCTTGGAGTATGTGGGCATTATTTGGTGGGCGGTGCTGCTTGGTTTGTTTCTCGGGGGGATTATGGATTATTTTGTGCCGCAGGAGTATGTTTCTAAGATGCTGGCGCAGAAGAAGAAGAGAACGATCTTCAATGCGGTGGGTTTAGGTTTTTTGATGTCGGTATGCAGTCATGGGATACTTGCGATTGCGATTCAGTTGTATAAGAAAGGTGCTTCGGCGCCGGCTGTTGTTGCTTTTTTATTAGCTGCGCCTTGGGCTAATATAACGATAACCATCATGTTGTTTGGTTTTTTTGGGGTGAAGGCGCTGTTTATTATTCTCTCTGCGATCTTGATTGCAATTATTACTGGGTTCGTTTTTCAGTTCTTGGATAGTAAGGAGATGATTGAAAGAAATCCTATTTCTGTTTCTACTGCTACCTTTTCTATTCGAGGCGATGTTAAGAGGCGATGGAAAAAGTTTAGGTTTTCTGTGGATTCGGTTTTGCAGTCTATAAAAGGTATTGGACGTGGCGCTGTAAGTTTATCACAAATGGTGTTATGGTGGATCTTGATTGGGGTATTCTTGGCTTCGGCTGCCGGTGCATTTATTCCGGTTGATTTCTTTAGGCAGTATATGGGTGCTACTTTATTGGGGATGTTGGTTACGTTATTGATTGCTACCGTTATGGAGGTTTGTTCAGAAGGTACTTCGCCTATGGCGTTTGAGATCTTTCGTCAGACTGGAGCACTAGGGAATAGTTTTATCTTTTTGATGGCGGGCGTTGCTACCGATATGACGGAGATTGGCTTGATTTGGAAGAATATTGGTCGGAAAACAGCTCTCTGGTTGCCTTTGGTGACGGTGCCGCAGGTGATTGTTGTTGGGTATTTTCTTAATGTATTGTTGTGATATCTCTCGCCATAAACCTTAAATAACTTAGTTTCTTGAAATTGAGTATGAGAATACGAAAAGCTACTGTTGAGGATGCGAGAACTATCAGTAGGATTCATTCTGACACGATACGGTATGTTAATAGTAGGGATTACACTCCAAAACAGATTAGGGAATGGATTCCGATCAATAGGACTGCGAGAATTCGGAAATTGTTGAAAGAGGGGAAGCTTTATTTCTTGCTTATTGACAAGGATGTTGTGGGAGTTAGTTCTTTGATGTTAGAGGAATCTGAACTGGGTTCGTTGTACATTAAACATACTGCTCATGGTAAGGGGTATGGGAGTAGGTTGTTGAGGTATGTTGAAGGGTATGCTAAGCGGCATGGCGTTAATCGTTTGCGGTTGCATTCTACCACTACTGCTTATTCGTTCTATAAGAATAAAGGGTATACTCGAATTAGAAAAAGTTCTCATCGGATGGGTTGTGCAGATATTTCTTGTATATTGATGACGAAAAGGCTTTGAGTTTGCAAGAATTAAATCTCAAATCCATACTTACCGTACATGGGGGTGAAGACGAACTGGCCTAGGAATTCTAATGCTAAGGAGCCGTCGTCTCGTTTGATGCCTCTTACCATCTCTTGTTCTGTTATGGATCCAACGGGGCCCACTATTACTCCATTGGGTTTTAGTTGGTCTAGGAGTTCTTTTGGGAATTCTTTGCAGGCTGCGGTTATTATTATTTTATCGTAGGGTGCTTTTTCTTCTAAGCCGCGAGAGCCGTCTTCTTCGTGGACTTCGATGTTTTTTATGTTTGCTTTCTCGAAGTTTGCTTTTGAGAAATGGACTAGTTCGGGGATGACTTCGGTTGAGATGACTTTGCCTTTCGGTCCTACGATCTTTGCGATGATTGCTGCCTGGTAGCCGGATCCGGTTCCTACTTCAAAGACTTTTTCTCCGGGTTCTAGTTCTAATGCACTGGTCATTATCATTACCGTGGTGGGTTGGGAGATGGTTTTGCCTCTTAAGATAGGTAACGGCCGGTCTTCATAGGCGTGGGTTTTAATCTTTTCTGGGATAAAGAGGTTTCTATCTACTTGTTCGAATGCTTTTAATTCGCGTTCATTGAACTTATAGTTTTTACTCCAGAAATCTACTAGCAGCTCTTTTGGCTGAGACATAGGGTCTTTAGAGGGAAATTGCTATATAAACTATTCGGTTGTGTGTTTATTGCTTATCGAAGAAGTCTTGGATGCCTTTTTTGTAGTCGCCTAGGACTTGGACGTTGTATTCTTCGGGAAAGCACTCTTTATACATCGGTAATTGGTAGCGCTCGTCTAGGAAGATGATTGCTCCGCGGTCTTGTTGGGATCTTATGCATCTGCCGGCATTTTGGAGGGTTTTGATCATTGCTGGGAAAATATATCCATATTGTAGGCCGCGACCATACTTGTCTTGGTAGTAGGACATGACCTCTTTGACTTCTAAACTGGGTTTTTCTAGTGGGATGCCTACTACTATTACACATTTTAGGAGATCTCCGGGTAGATCTATTCCTTCGCCGAACGATCCTGCCGCTACTGCTAGAAGTGCAGCCCCTAATGCTTTGTGTTCCTTGAATCTGGTCAGGATATGTTGTTTGTCTTCTTTTGATAGGCCTTGGCGTTCGATCATGGTCTCTTTTTGACACCATTCCTGGAAGAAAGGGTAGACGCTATTGCGAACTGCGTAGCTGGGGAAGAAGATTAAGGTGTTGCCGGGGACGGTATTTGCGATATCTGCTGTGATTTTTCCCATCTTTTCGAATTCTGCTGGAGATCTTCTCGCGTATTTTGTCGTGGTATGAGGTATGGTGATTGCTAGGCGGTTTTCTTGTGAGAATGGGGAAGGATATTGCTTTTCTCTGGCTTGAGGGAATCCTAGAATATCGGAATACATCTCGGTGGGGGTGATGGTGCCGGACATGCAGATGATGGAGTGGGCGCGTTCGATGACTTCCTTCGTTACGATGGAGGGATCGATGCACTTGTAGCTGAGTTGGAGGGTGTTTTGATCGTAGCCTTGCTTTTGTTGGATGATTCGAGTAAATCCATGGTCTTGGCCGTCCCACGCCTCTAGAAAGGATGCGATGGAACCGATGTAGCTGTTTTTCTGCTTCTTTCTGATTTCGTCGGCAACATCGTGGAGGGTAGCGATAAGGGATTGATAGTCTTCGTGTTCGGTGATGGGTTTTTGGAAGTCTTCTTTGTCTACTAGTGATTCTTCCTTGTCTTCTAGGACTTTTGCTGTTTGGTTTAAGGCATCCTTGACGCGATTGATGAGTTGTTCGGGTTCTTCTAGGAAATATTTCTGGGCTTCTTTGATGGCTCGGTCGATCATGGCGTTGGTGAGGTTGTGTGAGAGTAATTCTCGGCAGCGCTTGGGGAGGTTGTGGCCTTCATCAACGATGATTATGGATTTTTCTAGGTCTGCTTCTATCTTATTCATGAAGGTGTCTCGAATTTGAGGGTGGAACATGTAAAAATAGTCTGCAATGATGACGTCTGCCTTTTTTGAGAGTAATTCTGCAGTGTAATACGAGCATAACTTATTCTTTTTGCAGTGTTCGATGACTTCCTCTACGTGCATCGGGCTTTGGATGCCTAATTGGTGAAGTGCTGATTCTGCCTGCAGGGTGGGAATGCCGGCTGGCTTTTTGGTGTTGTTGTAGAAGTCGCACTGGTTTTCCTCTCTTAGCTTTTTACAATAGTCCTGGAAATCGTTGCTGTATAAGGCGCCGGCATTCGGTTGGGAGCACATCCACTGCTTTCCTATGAGGTCGGCGCAGGTTATTGTTGTTCCATGCTTGTTTTTGATTGCTTTGAGCGTTTCGATGGCGATATGGTGTTGGGTGTGTCTTGAGGTTAGGAAAAAGATTCTCAATCCGTTCTTTTTTGCGTATTCTAAGGCGGGTGCTAAAGAAGCTGCCGTTTTGCCGAGTCCGGTTGGGGCGTGGGCGATGAGATGTTGCTTTGCTTCTATTGCCGACTTAACGTCATCCATCATGTCGGACTGTATCGGTCTAATTTCGTCGAAAGGGAATAAAGAATGTTCCATGGTTTTGGGAATGGGGGGTGTTATTTATAGTTTATTAAGTAAGATTTAAAAGTGTGGTTAGCTTACCCCGTAGTATGAAGCTACGCTGGGGGGTGTGCGTTACTCTTTTTGTTCTAGTTTTTTTTCTGGTAGGGTGTGAGAATAGTACGGATGTTGTGGTTCGGACAGGTGCTGTTGGGAATGTTATCGTGGATACGGTTGTTGATGATGTTGTAGAAGTCGTTGAAGATTCACCTGATGAAATCGAAGCGGTCGAGAATGTCAGCGAGGATGTTGTCGAGAATGCTACTGCTGGGGAAACACACATCGTGAGAATAGAGGCTTTGCGCTTGAAACCGGATACGTTGACGATTTCTGTTGGAGATACGGTTATTTGGAAGAATAATGATCAGTTTAAGGTTGGTGGAGTATTTCACCGGTTGATTTCTTATAAAAAGGAATTTAGAAGTGAACGGTTTTTTAGAGGGGAGCAGTTTGAACATACATTTGAGAAGGCTGGCACGTTCGTGTATACTGATCTCATTTTTACTGATAGAGAATCCATGCGCGGCGAGATTATTGTTGAGGAATAATACTAAGTTTTAAATAATCTCTTTTTATTATGGTCTTATGGATAAGCGTCAGGTACGCGTTTTTAAAAGAGAGATGATGGCGCTTTATCGGGTGACTTCTGGTATAGCGAAAGCGCGGAAAAAGCGGGTTGCGGGTTTGCAGGCATACATCGCGGTTTTCAAGAAAATTCTTTCGAAAGCTAACAGTAAGTATCGAGATGTTTTGTTTACGTTGAGTGATGCTGGTCTTTTGAGTATTGCGATTAAGGCGAAGAATGTGAAAGAGGTGTTTGAGGAAGCTATGAAGGTGGATGGGGTGACGGGATTAGGCGTTGCTCGATTTGATAGTGCTTCGGTTGAACAGAATGAAGGTTTTTCGGCATTGGTTGAGCAGATCAAGGATGCGGCGTATATCTCGTACAAGCGTGGACAGAATGGGAGTAGCACGGTGTTGTTGCAGAAATCCAGTAAGCGTGGACAGGTTACGATTGAATTTGAACCGGATGAGGAGAATCATCCCGGTATTGTGTTATTGGCGGAGTATGCGTTGCGCTCGGTGAAGGGAGATGCTCCCTTATTAGAACATCTGCAGAGTATTGGATTTATTGATGATCCGGATACGTATGGTGCACGTGAATGGAAAAAAGGCTTTGACCCGAGGATTGATGATATCTAGATGGTGGTAGGATTACTCTTTTTTATGTTGGCCGGGATTGTTGGATTGTATTTGGGATCCGGTTATTTGGTGGACGGAGCTAAACATATTGCGCGTTTGTTGCATATGTCGGATACGCTTGTGGGATTGACTATTATTTCGATTGGGACGTCGATTCCGGAGATTATGACTAATTTATCATCTGGATTGAAGGTGCGTGCTGGGATTGAGGCGAGTGGTATTGCGATTGGCACGAATGTGGGGAGTGATATTACGCAGATTACGTTTATTCTTGGGTTGACTGCATTATTGGGTGTTTTGTATGCGAATAAATCTTTATTTACGCGAGATGGTCCGATGGTGATTTTTGCTCTTGCATTATTGTATGTGTTTAGTCGTACGGGTAACCTCTTTGAGTTTTGGGAGGGCTTGGTGATGGTTTTATTGTATCTTGTGTATTTGGGATTGCTTACACGGGATAGTAGCTTGGTTAGAGAGACTAAAAAAGAGATTGAGGCTGCAAATGGACATAATGGAAGTATACGTCCTTATCTCACTCATGGTGGGCTTTGTTTGCTTGGATTTGGTGTTTTGTTTGTGTCTACGGAGCTTGTTGTAGAGAGTGCGATTCAGCTCGCTTGGTATTGGGGCGTTGCCCAGAGTTTTATTGGTGTGTTGATTGTGGGTGTTGGGACTGGATTGCCTGAATTGAGTACCTCGGTGCGTGCTGCTTTACAAAAGGCGCATGGAATTTCGTTGGGGACGATTGTTGGCAGTAATATTACGAATCCGATGCTTGCTCTTGGAATAGGTGCGATGGCTTCTGGCACTGGTTTATTGGTGCATCCGGATTTGCTGAATTTTGATATTCCTTACCTGTTCTTTGTTACGTTACTTGCCTTAGGGTTGATCTGGCACAAGGGTAAGATCGGAAAAGGGGAGATGTGGAAGGGAGTTTTATTGATTGCTCTGTATGGGTTATTTGTGCTCTTGAAGATTAGTCGTTTTGCTTAATTTTTAGTGCTTTTTCTCTTTTCTTTGATTTAGCTGTTCTTATTAGATAAGAAGTCCTTATGTGTATTTTGCTTATTTCTGCCTATTTATGCTTAATTATTAGGAATATTTATAAACAAATCTTATTAATTAGGAAGTGTGGATTCGGGTAAACCGAAAAAAGAGGCTATTGAGGTACTTTGTTCTAGGTTACGAAAGATGCTTATTGACGAGACTGCGTCGTTAGAGTCGGATATTCCTGTTTCTGTGTTTAGGAAGGAATTGGGGATGCAGGAGGCGGTGTGTCGCTCTTTAGTTAAGAAAGGTAAATCGTTTGGTGAAATTTCTACGATTGTTAAGCGTGATTACAAGACGGTGTGGACGGCGAATAAGAATGCCAGGGTGAAGGATGGCAGTGTGAAGTATGCCAAGGTGAAGGATGGCAGTGTGAAGTATGCCAAGGTGAAGGATGGCAGATAAGGTGCGTGATCGTCAGATAGCGGCGATTGATGTCTTACTGGGGAAGCTTAAGGAGCAGTTGATTGAGCATCCCGAATTACTTTCTGAATTAGTTGGTAGCAATGAGAAGAGCGTTCCTGTTTCTGTGTTTAGGAAGGAATTGGGGATGCAGGAGGCGGTGTGTCTGTACTTACGTGATGAACAGGGACTGACGTTTGCGGAGATGGCAAAGGTGCTGCACCGAGATTACAAGACGGTGTGGACGGCATATAGTAAGGCGAAGAAAAAGGTGAGGCATGTCAGATAGCTATCGGATGAAGAATGTAGATTCGTGTAGCTTGGCTGATATGCGGAAGGCGATCGGTAAGGATATTACTAGTATTGAGCGCGAGTATCGGAACCGGGAGATAACTCCGCATACCTATCGCACGTTGATGCGGGAGCAGGTGTATGATCGTTCTCGATTGGAGTGGAAGCAGTTGTTTGCGAGTAGATTGAAGAGAGAGCAAAAACAGGAGGTTGCTCGGATTGTTCCCATCTTATTAGTGATGATTGCTTTGAGTCTGTTTGCTTTTGTGACTCCGTTTGTTGGTTTTGTAACCATAAGTGAGCAGGTTGGATTTGAGGAGGCAATTGGAGAGCGGTTTAGTGGTAATGCTAGTTATGCGTTTGAGTTGCTGCATTCGGGAAGCTTGAGTAGTTTGAGTTTGAGTGGAAGCTTGAGTCAGGAGGGTATTGCACGAGTGTATGCAGACCTAGGCAATAGCTCGTATCTGGTCTATGATAGTGCGCAAGCTGGTTTAGCGTTAATTACTGGCTTGGTTGTTGCCGAGGATAATGTCTCGGTAGAGGGGAATGATTCTGTGGTGGTGGAGAATGCTTCGCTGGATGTTAGTTTGCTTGTGCCCGATAGTCTAGTGGCGCATACGGATGAATTCTTGGAGTACTCTGTTGCTACTACAAGTGTGGTGGATGAGGAAAGATTATGTAGTGTGTGGAGTGTTAATAGTAAGGCGGTTGCCTGTCAGGGAGCGGTTGATTGTTGTGGCTTTATTGGTCTTGAGGGAAGGGGAACATGGGATGCTCCGTTCTATCTGACTGCGGATAGATATGTGTTGGATGATGTTAATACGATTGGTGCGCGATTGGTGCATTATGCTCTGGATCTTGAGGAAGTTACAAGCGATATTCGGTATTCTGCTGTTGTGGAAAGCACGGCTGAATTTATTGAACGTAGAATTTCCTTTACGGATAGATGTATTGAGAGTTGCTTGCTCTCGGTTAATGCTAGCGAGATTAACTTTAGGGTTGAGGTGGATGCTGGTACTTTAGATTTGGACTCGGTACAGTATTCGGTGCTGCAGGAATTCACCATTAGTCGGAACGCTCCGGTACTGGTACAGAACTTCTCGAACAAGACGTGGTTTGTTGGCGATACTCAGTACATTGTGTTGTCAGATTACTTTACGGATGCGGATGGAGATGCTTTGAATTATTCTGTAGATGTAGATGGGGTTGTGGATGCTCGTGTTGATGATGGATTGGTTACGGTGGTTGCTGATGAGATTGGCAAAGGTGCATTGTTCTTTACGGCGACTGATGGTCATTATTCTGCTACTTCCCCTGTTGTGTGGATTGATGTGGTTGAAAAACCTGCAAGTATGGATGAGGTTTTGGTAGAGGTTGTTACGGATGTCCCTCGAGTTAGATTGAATGAGCCAGTGCGTTGGGTGACTGTCGTGAATGCATCGGACTTGGCGCTTAACTTGAGCGTCAACATTAGTTCGAACATTTTGAATATTTCGGTGGTTGATCTTGAGGATAATGCGAGCTTGGATGCAGTTGTTAGGGATGAGGGTCGTGTCAAGAATTTGAGCGTGTTCCGGGCTGAGAAGCGGATTGATCATATTGAAAAGATAGAGGATCGATTGGCTGGTGAGAAATTGGAGATTATTAGGGATGATCCGACTGCGATTGGGTCGGTTGGAGACATTAATCGTGAGTTGCTTGCGTTGAGGAATGAGCGGAATGAGTTGACTGGGTTTGTTGTTGCAAGTACGGTGGGTGATGGGTTGTTGCCTAGGTTCTTCGCGTGGTTGAAAGAGGTTGCAATTACTGGATTTGTGGTAGCTGACAACTCGGATGAATCTGATGTGGCTGAAATTATTATTGGTGAGGTTGCTCAGGTGGTTGCTATTGAATATTACACTGAGGCTCCGACTGCAAAAGAGAGGATGTTGACGAACACTACGAAGGAGGTCGTGATTAGTTCGGATGTGCATTATGAGAACATTTTGGCTTACTCTAGCTTGCCAGAGGAAATAGAGGAAGGGAATATCAAATTGGAGTGGATTACTGATGGTGGGAGAGAGGAGGTTAGCTTTGTTGCGGTTGATAGAAATGCGAATGGATTGGTGGATGAGATTGAATGGGTTGTGCCACACCTGTCGAATCAGACGTATGAGATTAGTTTGACGATACTCAATGTACAGAGCTATCCTGCATTAGGTGGGGAGTGGACGGTTAAGTTTGAAACTAGTGGTAATGCGAACTTGACGATCTTTACGGTTAATGGTACGCGGTATCGGGAGATGACGGATGACAATCCTTATACTTCTGATGATTTGAAATTGAAGACGTTGAGATGTGGGGAGGATGTGTTGTTCGATCGGATCAATAATTTCTCGTCTGCAAATAGTTACTTGTTGTTGGAGAATGGTAGTTTAGTGACGTTGGCTGATTCGGTAGATAGGGTGTATGCGGTTGCAGGGTACTCGTTCCTAGATTATTCGTGTAACGCTACTGCGCGGCATACGGTTGATGTGATTACTGCTGGCCGGCATTACCAGAATATTATGTTTGGCAATATTACGTCGATGGCGCAGAATAGTGCTAGTGGGATTGCTTGTAGGTTGAGTATCGGAGGAAATTGGGGAGAGGGATGTTATGAAAATACCTCGATGAGTGGCGATCCGAATTCGACTAATACCTGTATTGATCTGAGTGCAGATAACCAGATTAGTACTGCGGATAGATGTCACAATAACACTGAATGTATTGATCATATCGGGGCGAGTTGTGATTTTTATGATATTGGAGGTCCTAATACGGTAAAAGGTGTTTGTGCTCGGGATTCGGCTACTGCGGCGCAATGTAGCGAGAATGCTGTATCAGGAGAATATAATACTAATTTGACTGGAGGTACCGCGGTTAATTTCCACTCAGGCAATGAAAATGGTACGTGTGGCGATGGAAATGAAGGGATGGTTTGTGCAGACTCTACTGCGCATGGTTACCAGCCTAACGGTACGGGTATCTGTGAGAATTCGGTTTGTACGGTGGCTAGCTCATTATATATGAGTTGTAAGTTGGAGGCGTGTGCGGTGAGTGATATTACCATTGCTAACTTGGTGAGTGATTGTAGCGGTCTTGGAGGGATTTCGTGTGATAGTAGTGTGAATGGAAGTGGTTTCATCCAGGATGGACAGTGTGATGGATCTAGTTGTAAGACTTCGGGGCATTTGTGTAATTCGACAGGGGCTATCACTGCGGATGGGTGTTCTGGTGGTTGTAGTGAGGGCGATCCGTGTGACGCTACCTTGAATAATGGGGACTTTGATCCTACGTATGGTACCTGCTCCAGCGGTTCTTGTGTTGTTTCCGGAAGCAATATTGCTCCTACGCTTGCTAATGTTACTTTGAATAATACCATTACTATTACAACGCATGATGACTTGTATGGGAATGCAACATTTACGGATGCTAATGGAGATAATGGAAGTGTGCATTTCACCTGGTATCTGAACAATGTTCCTATCTATAATGAGACTATCCATCGTGTCTTGAGCGATACTATTGCTCGATCGAACTTGTCGCGTACCAATTTGACGAAAGGACAGGTCATTAACTTCTCGGTGTATGCTAATGATAGTTCTACAAATACAGATGTTTCGAATAGTCAGAGTTTGACGGTTGCGAATGGTCCTCCGGTTGTGACTGCGCCATTCCTCAATACTTCATCGACTATCTCTCGTTCGAATGTGACTGCGAACACGACGTATACAGATATTGATGGGGACGTGGGGAACGTTACTATGTATCTTCTCAGTGCTGGTGCTCTTGTAGAGAATAGGACGGTCTTTAACGTGGTGTCGGGGAGTGTGGTGGTGGTTAACTTTACGTACGGTACCTATATGAAGGCTAGTACCATAGTTTCGTTTGCGTATGCTACTGATGTGGCTAGTGGTATTTCTACGGCTATCGAGGGTAGTAATGCTACTGTGGTGAATACGCCTTCTAATGTGAGTGTACCTGGAATTAACAATAGTGCTCCTAATTCGAATGATCATTTGTATGTGGAGGCGAACTTTTCCGATTATGATGCCGGTGATACGGGTACGGCTACCCTCTATTGGAAGATCAATAATGTTGTCGTGAGGTCGGAGCAATTCCTTTCCTTAGATGGAAATGGTGCGAATATATTCTCTACTCTTACTACTGGAGGGTTCAAGAAGAATGATAAGATTAATGTGACGGTGGTGGCTAATGATACTGAGGACAATACTACGATTACTAGTCTGACGTTGACGGTTGCGAATGGTCCTCCTCTGGTAAATAATATTTCATTCTCGTTTGCGGATTATCCTATGAATACATTTAACTCCTCTGAGAATGTCTCCCTCAATGCGACGTTCTTTGATAATGATGGGGATAATGGAAGTTTGACGTTTACCTGGTATCTGAATGCTACTGCAATCTTTAATCAGAGCTTTTACAACCTTACAAATGGGACGCGGGTGATGTCTAACCTTACTATTGGCAATTACACTCGGAATGCTGAGATTAATGTGACTATTGTTGCGAATGATACGGATGGTGCACTCTCGGATACGTACTGGAGTGATGATACTACCATTACGAATGGATATCCCTCTGTAGGCACTCCCTTATTGAATAACACGCAGGTGAAGGCGAAGGATGTTGTTGGTGCTAACGTAACTACTACGGATCCGGATGGAGATATATCGAATGTTAACTTTATTCTCTATGTTAATGAGGCAGCCTACTTTGAAACGGCAACTCGTATTTTGACTGGCGGTACTGCTATAGCTAACTTTACCGGTTCACTCTACTCCCGAGGTGATGTGCTGCGTGTTGGTGCTTTTGCCACAGATAGTCAGGAAGGAGTTTCTCCAGAGATTTCAAGTGTCAATATTACAGTGGTGAATAGTCCTCCGTTTGCGGATAATGTGACGTTGAATGACTCGAATGTGAGGTCGGTAGATGATCTTTGGGTACAGGCGAATTACTCGGATGATGATGGAGATGGCGGAAGTATTACCTTTACCTGGTATGTGAATAGTATTCCGGTGTTTAATGAGACGTTTGATTCGTTGACACAGAGTAGCTTTGCTATTAGTGGTACGTTTAATGCGGAGAATTTCTCGAAGGGAGATCTGGTTAATGTTTCGGCGACGGCTGACGATACGTTTGATAATGGGACGCCAGCATTTAGTGAGACGTTGACGATCTTGAATAGTCCTCCTTTTGTAAATAACAGTTTGCTAACGCTTAGTGTAGGGGAGAATACTGCTAAATCTATTACCTTGACACAGTATTACGCGGATCCGGATGGTGATGTGCTGTCGTTCAATATTACAGGCAATAGTTCGAGCACGGTGAGTGTGGTGATTAATCAGACTACCTCGATTGCTACCTTTACTCCTGCTTTAGATTATACTGATGCTGTCTTTATGACGGTAACGTTCAATGATTCTGAATATAACTTATCGGAGGAGATTTATGTTGACGTGGGTGCTTCCTTGTACTGTGGAGATGGATACTGTGGTGCGAGTGAGGCGACGAGTTGTAAGGCTGATTGTGATTGGTGTGGAGATGGTTCCTGTAATGGTGCTGAGACGTGTAGTGGTTGTGGAACGGATTGTGGAAGTTGTCCTATAGCATATAGTGCTGCTCCCGCTCCTGCTGCGGCTGCAGCACCTGCGGCTGCTGCGGCTGCTGCGGCTGCATCGATTTCGTTGGCGTCGCCGGGATCTCGATACGGCCTTGAATTGAGTGCTGCAACCTTGCCGTGTAGGCGTGTTTCGGGAGGCAAAGGGAGCGATATTAGTATCCTCCAATCTATTGTTGAAGAGACTGATGTTCCTCTTGGTTATCAGGTGGTATTGGATCCGTTCCGCATTCAGTGTGCTGGGCATGAGATTGATTTCACGGTCAGTATTCCGGAACAGTTTGTGAACTTGACGATGCTCAGATGTACGGGCGATGTGTGTGTTCCTTCGCTGATTAATTTGACCTCTCGGTTAGAGTGCTTTGACTCGGAGACGGGTAAGTTTAAGCGTTCGGAATTGGAAGAGGAAACCGTAGATGTGAATCTGAGCGAGGGCAATGTTACGGTTGACGGGGTTGAATTTGTTGCTCGAAATGAAACTGTTGAGGAGGCAAAGAATGAGTTCCTGAAAATTATTGGTAGTCCTTCGCATCTACGGATCGAGGATACGAGCACGAGTACGTTGACTTTGTCGTATTTGGAGGAGCAAACTAAGAATATTGATGTTGAGGGATTGCAGATCTTTGCTCGTGCTAACGATGAATGGAATCCGTTGGGCGGGGTAATAGATCAGGATGCACTAACGGTCACGGCTGAAATTGAGGATATTGAACAGTATCTGGACAATGAAAGCGTAGGATTGTTTGCTATTATGGGGTCGATCTGTGAGTTCTGTCTGAATAGTTCGTTCGAGAAGGTGTATAACGGGACGACTAGAGATGCTGTGTTGCTGGTTCACGGATTTACGAGCAGTCCGGATACGTTTGAGGATATCATTGCAGATATTGAGTTGACGGAGCAGCCATTCCAGGCGTGGACGTATGGATATAGTAGTACGCGCCCGATAGCAGATATTACCCAGGACCTGATGGATAGTATTGAGTTGAATGTTGATGAATTTGATAACTTGTACATTGCTGCACACAGTCTAGGGGGGATTGTGGCGCAGAAAACGTTGCATGATGCGTTTGTCGCGAATAATGTTACGCAGAAGTATACCTTTATCCCGAAGGTGAAGAAAGTTATTTTGGCGGGTGTTCCGAATGAGGGGGCTGCCTTCCTCGAAGATTATCTGAAAGTGTATAAGTTCTTGGTGAATAGAGTCAGTAAGTATAACAACCTGTTTAACGTCAATAACCAGCTGATTGATGTGCTGAAAGAGGGGCTTGTTAGTCCGCGATTGCCTGGAGTTGATTATTTCGTTATTGCGGGAACGAATACTCAGCAATTTGGTAATTTGCTCGATATTGAGGCGACAAACCAATCTCATGATGGGTTGGTCACTATTAAGAGTGCGCAGCGGATTGGAGACGAGTATATCAATAATAGATGTACCAATTATTGGGATATTAATGTGACTCACACCGGTTTGATTGATGAGGAGGTCTCACGAAAATTAATTGAGAAGATTATTGCTCGTGAAATTATCGCTTCTGGTGTGGAGACTGCTGTAGGAAATACGTTGTATTATGATCTTCACATTGGTGATTGTTCGAGCAAGGATAGATTTATTTTGGTGGGACAGCGGATTTCGGATGATGCTACCTTTGACGCTACGGGATGTAAGTGTGGAAACGGTGTGTGTGGACAGGGAGAGGATGAATTGAATTGTCCAATCGATTGTTTCGATGGATTCTCGTTTAAATCGATTACTCCCAAACAAGTACTCAGGATCTTGTTGATGATTATCGGTGCATTCTTGCTGAACAAATTGGCATTCTTTGGTTTCGTGCATACCAACAAGAAGTTTGCTCGATTCTTGAAGGTGCACAAGTCTTTGAAGCACTACACGCGGAAAAGGCGTGTTGAAGAGGCTCATGCGTTGTATCGGGAATTGAATAGACATTATGCCACGATTGAATCGGGGAAGCATAACTTCTTTATCAAGCGGTACTTGTGGAAGCGGGTTAAGAGGCATCGTAAACGGGTAATGCGATTTGATCATCCGTTGTTCAAGATGAAGATGCTGCGGAAGACGGTTAGAGGTCATCTGAAGAAAGGTAATGTTAAAGCTGCTCGGAAAGCTCATGATCGGATGCATCGCTTGTATGTTGGACACTTCATGGAGGGTGCTCCTAAGGCACTGTGGAAGAGGCCTTGGCATTATCTGCGCTTGACTTTGCGTCATGTGTTGCATGTGCATGTGCATGCGAAGCATCACTATACTCGAATGCGTGTTCATCGGCATTTGGGGAAGAGAAAGAAGTAGTGCTGTAATTCGTAACTGCTTACGGCTTCAAAACTCTTACTCTTCGGACTGATGGCTCTACGTCCCGTCCTTGAAGCGAGCAAGAAGTGAGCTTCTCGCAACAGCAACAACCCCTGTGACGAGCTTTCTCTCGATATGAGGGAGTTTTGACTTTATGCCGTTAGCAGTTACTGCAATTCTAAAGCTTTAAAAAAGAAGTTTGGTTTTTGGTTGTTGGGAAGGCTAGGCTGGGAGTGTAGCGCTCTTCTGTTACCTTGAACGCGCTTTAGAGGAGTCGAAGCCGGAGAAGCGGCATTGCTTATGCGGTTGGTCTCAACTGTGACGTTGAAACTCTGTCCATAGGGATTAATGCTTTAGTGAACCAGGTGAGATCAGGAATGAAGCAGCCTTAAATTATTGTGTTGATGCTCTGCGGGTAGCGGAGTGGAGAAACTTTTGAGGTTAGCCAGCTGTATAGGTTTGTGCTCATTTTTTGGTGCGCCTTCCCACTTTCTTTTTTGGTTTTTTCTTTTTAGCTTTTGATGGTTTCTTTGGGGCAGTCTTCTTGCGTGGCTGGGGCTTGGTTGTGTGTAGACGGAGCATTTTTCCTTGTTTTTTTGATTTTTGGCTCTTGATATCTAGCTTTACGCTTTTTTCTACTTTACTTTTTATTGAGGATCCTAATTTCTTAAGTTCTGCTTTCTTAAGTTCGGCTGCATAGACTACTACGTCTGCGATTAATGTTAAGATGATGACTACCACTGCTAATTTGACTGGTTTGCTTACGGTGAAGAGGTCATCTTCGGCTACGGCGTGGCCGGTTACACTTGGTTCGGCGATGAGAATGTTAATGGTTACAAACGCTGCTACTATGTTCATAACTAGAAGTGCTTTGTTCATAGGGTGTTATTAGGGAACGGGGTACTTAAAGATATTGATTAGAATGCAGGTAGATAGTATCTTCAGAATTCTTGTTAGATTTCAGAAGGTGAGCCAGTCTTTGTATGTATCGTCTTTTCCTTGTACGATGTTGAGATAGGTGGTGCGGAAGAACTCTGCTTTTTCGTGGGTGTTGAGAATAGTATCATCTATTTGCTTGACGGGGGTTACTTCGGCTGCGGTTCCTACTACAAAGACTTCATCAGCAGCTTTGAGCTCTTCTGGAGTTATGATGCGCTCCTCGGTTTCGATATTGTTGTCTTTAGCTATTTGTAGGATGGTGCTTCTCGTGATTCCTGGGAGGATGGATCCGGTTTTTGCAGTTATTAGCTTGTTGTCTTTCATCATGAAGATGTTCTCGCCTGGTCCTTCCGCTACGTGGCCCTCGTAGTCCAGCATGAGTGCTTCGTCAAAGCCTGCTTTTTTTGCTTCCTGGTGGGCGTAGATGGAGTTGACATAGAATCCGCCTACTTTTGCTTCGGGTTTGAATGATTTTGGATGGAGTCTTATTGTTTCTGCGGTCTTTAGTTTAACTGCTTCATTTCCTAGGTAGGCTCCCCAGGGCCAGACTGCAATCAGTACATTTACGGGTGCTCCTACAGGATCTAGACCCATCTTGCCGTAGCCGTAGAAAATTAAAGGGCGGATGTAGCCTGCCTCTAGCTTATTTACTTTTACCGTTTCTCTAATTGCTTGTTCTATTTCCTCTTTGGAGAACGGTACCTTCATTTGCAGAGTTTCTGCTGACAGAAATAATCTTTCGACGTGTTCTTTAAGTTTGAAAATTGCTGTGCCCTGTTCTGTTTTGTAGCATCTGATTCCTTCGAAGACGCTGCTGCCATAATGAAGGGCGTGAGAAACTGCGTGGATTTTGGCGTCTTGCCAAGGTACTAGCTTTCCGTCCATCCAGATCTTATCTGTTGTTTGCATGTGTTTAGAATTCGAATTTCGTTTAAATAAGTTTGTGTTAGGCTATTGAAAGAATGATGGGAATGGAGATGATGCTGATGAGGGTGCTGACGAAGACTATGGATGCTGCTAGTTCTGCGTCTTGGTGGTATTTCTGGCAGAGAATCATCGACATCATGGCTGAGGGTTGTGCGGCTAGGATGAGTACTATTCCTCGATCGATGCCTTCTAGCCCTAGAAGTGAGGTGATGATGAATGCAAAGGTGAATCCGCCTAGGATTCTTAGGAGTGAGGCGCCTACGGTGGTTTTGAAGGAGGTTATCTTTATTTTTGTTAGGTTGTAGCCGAGAATCATGAGTGCTAAAGGTATTGTGGTGAGTCCGATCATCTCAAGAGGGGTTGCTAGGGTTTTTGGGATGGGGATTTTGTTAATGTTGAGTATTATTCCAAGAACTGCTGCATAGATGAGGGGTAGTTTGAACGCTTCCTTGATGTCTGAATGCTTGCTGATGAGGTAAATACCGACGGTAAATATTAATATTGCGTTGGTGATGTCGTATACTATTGCTCTGGCTAGTCCTTCGTTACCGAAGGCGAAGAGTGCTATAGGAAATCCTAGAAATCCTGTGTTGCCTACGGTTATCGGTAGATAGAGGCCGCGTTTCTTTGATTTTGTTAGTTTGAGTAGGATGAATGTGATGGTTCCCATTCCTAGGATTACTAATAACGATGAAAGTGATATTTTCGCTGCGTTGTTTAGGTCTAGAGTTGATTTTGCTATGGAGAATAGGATGAGGGCTGGTCCTGTGATGTAGATGATGAGATCGGTGAACGGTTCTAGGTTTACTTTCTTTTTCTTTCCTATGAAATACCCTACTGCTATGATGAGAAAGGTCGGTAATAAGGTTTGAGTGATTACATTCATTCTAGATGTTCATACTCTCCATGGGTAAAGAAGCCTAATAATTGTTTTATTCTTGCTATTTTTGGAAAGATGTCTTTTTCTAATGAACTTGATGACTCGAAGAGTTCGAAGACTTCTTTTTTGAAGATGTAGATTCCGGCATTGACGATATTTGATGCGCTTGTTTTTGGTTTTTCTTGGAAATCGATGATTAAGTCGCCGTCAAGGATGGCGTTTCCGTAGGTTGCGGTTTTTGATCTGGTCATTAATCCCATAGATGCTAGTTTGTCGGCTTCTAGATGCTTCTTTATCATTTTGGTGAGGTCGAACTTGTTGTAGGTGTCGCCGGACATTACTAGAAATGCGTCTGGAAGCTGTTCTTTGATTGCAGCTAGGGCTTGGGCGTTGCCTTTTGCTTCTTTTTCTATAATGATGGTTTCGATTTTTGCTTTTTCTGTTTCTAAAAGCAGTTTATTCGTTAGATTTGAGTGTTGGGTTACGATGAGGACTTTTTTTATTCCGTTACTTGCGAAGAATTGGATTTGTTGTTGGAGTAATGTGGTGTTATTGAGGGTTTTTAGTGAGATGTTGTGGTGAGAGCCGCGGATTAGTAAGACGGCTGTGGTGATAGAAGATTCTTTGAGACCTTTTTGGAGGTAATATTCCATTGCTTGGGAACGTGATCGGATAATTGAGCCATCTACTTTGGCATCTATCTGAGTGAGTAGGTTTGGGTTTATGGAGATTGCTATCTTGGTCTTTTTCACTAAAGTATGCAATGGTATACTAGTATAAGTACTTTTGTATCCTCTTTCTAGTGAGGAAAGCTGGTTTAAAGCGTAAGCTTTATATAGTGCATTGAGTGTATGGTATGAATAGTTCATACCAGAAGGTGATAGCATGGATGTCGTTACGAAACACAAAGAAGTTGAAAAAGTATGGGGTAAGGAGATTTGGGTTGTCAACAAAGAGTATTGTGGCAAGATTCTGGAATTGAAGAAAGGATTTAGATGTAGTGTGCATCAGCACAAGAATAAAGATGAGACTTTTTATGTTACTAAAGGTAAAGTATTGATGGAACTGGGCGATGAAACGCAGATTATGGTTCCAGGGCAGTCGTTATTGATTACTCCCAATACAAAGCATCGCTTTACGGGTTTAGAAGACAGTGAAATTTTTGAATTTAGTACGCATCACGAAGATTCTGACTCGTATCGGAGTGTGGATAGTGGTGCTGTTGATCTTTCTACCTTAGACATTCCGGAGGATGCTGAATGAAAACATACTCACTATCGTTCGTAGCCTTCAATTTGAATATCCATTATTTGGGAGGTAGTTCAAAATGAAGGTTCTTATTACGGGTGGAGCTGGTTTTGTTGGCTCTAATATTGTGCATGCATTGAAGGATGAGCATGATGTTACGGTACTAGATAATTTGAGTTCTGGTCATGAGGAAAATCTAGTTGGTTTTGATGGCGGTATTTTGGATATTGATGTTTCGCAGCCGTTTACTTTGGAAGAAGATTTCGATGCCATTATTCATGAGGCTTCGATTACGGATACTACTTTTACTGATGATAAGGAGATGGTGCGTCAGAATGTTTCTGGATTTAGGAATGTTTTGAAGCTTGCGCTTGATAAGAAAGCTAAACTTGTGTATATTAGCTCGGCTGGAGTGTATGGGAACGGGGATGTTCCTATGAAAGAAAGTCAATCTGTTGAACCTTTGAATGCTTACTCTCGGTCGAAAGCTGAAATGGATGCTCTTGCTAAAGAACAGGGTGATGCGTTGATTGTTGTTGGTTTGCGGTACTTTAACGTGTTTGGGATGCGTGAAGCTGGGAAGGGTGCTAGTAGCAGCATGATTTATCAGTGGAGAAAACAAATTCTTGCTGGAGAGGATCCTGGTATTTTTAAGGAAGGAGAACAGAAGCGAGATCATATTTATGTTAAGGATGTTGTTTCAGCTACCGTTAAGGCATTAGATGCTAGTGCATCTGGAATTTATAATGTTGGGACTGGAATTGCGACTCCGTTTGTTGATGTGTTACGCATGGTGCAGTCGGTTTTGGGTAGTTCTAAGCCGGAGAGATGGATTGCTAATCCGTATACTTCGGTATATCAGGTTCATACGCATGCCTCGGTTGATTTGGCTAGTTCAGAGCTCGGATATACTGCTCAATGGAAACTCAAGGAGGCGATTGCGGATTATTTCGCATGGTTAGATGCTCATGAAGCCTAAGTTATTGAAGTTGTTGGAGGGATTCAAGCAGAAAAAGATCCTTGTGATAGGGGATGTTATGCTCGATGCCTATATTTTCGGTGGAGTTACGCGGGTTAGTCCTGAGGCACCGGTGCAGGTTGTTCGCGTTGAGAAGGAGGCTTTCATTCCTGGAGGTGCGGCTAACGTTGCTAGTAATGTTGCTAGTTTAGGTGGTCAGGTTTTTGTTGCCGGTGTTGTTGGTAATGATGGTGCAGGTGTTTCGTTAACTAATGGGATGTTGAAGCGTCGGATCGATACCCATTGTATTGTTCAGGATGCTTCTAAACCTACTACTAAGAAAACGCGGATTATGGCTCAGAATCAGCAGCTGATTCGTTTTGATCATGAGATGGATACCTATCTTACGGCTGATGTTGAGAAATTGTTATTGGATAAGATTAGTCCTTTGTTGAAGGATATTGATGCTATTATTGTTTCTGATTATGCTAAAGGGGTTATTACTGAAAATGTTTTGAAGTCTATTAAGGAGTTGACGGATGCTCCTATTATTGTTGATCCTAAACCTAAACACGCTGCATGGTATGCGGGTGCTCGGTTGATTACTCCAAATATGAAGGAGGCCGAGGAGATGGCCGCTGGAAAGAGTGAGATGGATGCTATTGGTGAGCATTTGGTTAGTACGTTGGGCTCTGATGTGCTTATTACGATGGGAGAGCGGGGAATGGGATTGTTCCAGGCCGATGGCGTGAAATCTGAGATTCCGACGAAGGCTAAAGAGGTGTATGATGTTTCTGGAGCGGGAGATACGGTTGTTGCTACGATGGCTCTTGCGATTAGTGCTGGAGCGACGATGGAGGATGCTGCGTTGCTTGCTAATCACGCTGCTGGGATTGTTGTTGGTAAGATTGGAACTTCATCTTGTAGTCACGATCATTTGAAGGAGGAGATTGAGCATGCATACTGAGAGTAAGGTTACATCGAGAGATGCATTAGTTGCATTAGTTGCAGGTCTTAAATCATCTGGTAAAACGATTGTTACTACGAATGGTACGTTTGATCTATTACATGCAGGTCATGTTGCTTTCTTGGAGGAAGCTAAACGGCAGGGTGATGTGTTGATTGTAGGTGTTAATGTTGATGCCTCTGTTAAGAGGAATAAGGGTTCAAGTAGGCCGGTGAATGCGGATGTTGATCGTGCTAGAGTATTGGCAGGTTTAGGTTGTGTAGATCATGTTACTTTATTTTCAGAGGATACTCCTGATGCGTTACTTTCGGTGTTGAAACCGGACGTTCATGTTAATGGAAGTGATTATGGTGAGGATTGTGTTGAGGCTGCTACGGTTATCAAAAATGGTGGTAAAATTCATGTGGTTACTTTACTTGATGGTTATTCTACTACTTCAATAATTAGGAGGTCCCGGGGTTAGGCGAAGCTTTATATAGCGAATTTTAACCCTCTACAACCATGAAATTAAGCATTATTTTGCCAACGTACAATGAATCAGGTAATGTGATTCCTCTGTATTCTGAGTTGAAATCAGTATTAGATTCGATGAAGCATACGTATGAGATTATCTTTATTGATGATGGTTCTTCGGATGATACGTTCAAGCAGATTATGCAGGTGAAGAAGAAAGATAGCTCTGTTGTAGCGTTGCGGTTTAGACGAAACTTTGGTCAGAGCTCGGCATGGGAGGCTGGCTTTAAAGAAGCTTCAGGTGATGTTATTGTTGTTATGGATAGTGACTTGCAGAATGATCCTAAAGATATTCCTAGAATGTTAGATGCTTTAACTGATAAGTATGATGCTATTAGTGGATGGAGAAAAGATAGGCATGATTCCTTTTCCAAAAGATTCTTTTCTTCGATTGCTAATCCTCTTAGGAGATGGTTGACGGGTGAGAGAATTCATGACTCTGGATGTTCGTTGAAAGTGTATCGTGCTGAAAGTGTTAAGGATATTCGTTTATTTGGAGAGATGCATCGTTACATTACTGCTCTTCTTACTTGGAAGGGCTATAGAGTTGGAGAGATTAAGGTCAATCATCGTGCTCGGAAGCATGGTAAGACTAAATATTCGATGTCTCGTTTGTTTAAGGGCTTTATGGATCTGATTTTGGTGTGGTTCTGGCAGAAATACTCTAATAGGCCCATTCACGTGTTTGGTTTTCTTGGTCTTTCTGTAGGTTTTATGGGATTTGTAGCTGGTATGATTTCCATTTACTTGAAGATTATGCAGGATGTTGATTTATCTAATACTTTTTTACCTACGATTGCGATCTTTTTAGTGTTGATTGGATTGAACTTGATTGTATCGGGTATTATTGCGGATATTTGTGTTAAGAATTATTACAAGGATAAAACATTATATACTTACAGGAGATACTAAAACGATGGTCGAGAATATGCAGAAGATTGAACATTCGGGCAAGGAGTATGCGCGTATTATAGATGGTAATAATTTAGGTTCTGGTTTGTCGTTTTATACTGAGGACGAGAAGTTTGTTCAGGTGGGATCTTGGAAGTATGATGCCGGTCATGTTACCGCGCCTCATTCGCACAAGGTTTGTGAGCGTGTCTCTACCATTACACAGGAATTTGTGTATGTGAAGAAGGGTTCATTAGAGGTTACTTTGTATGCTGAGGATGAATCGGTTATTGGTACGTATGTGGTTAAAGAGGGTCAGGCAATTTTAGTGATGCTTGGCGGTCATTCATATCATATTTTAGAGGATGGTACCGAGGTTTTTGAGGTTAAGAATGGTCCCTACCCCGGAATTGAAAAGGATAAGGAGGTGATTTCTGATGAGTGATTTCATTCCGCAGATGGAGCCGGTTATTGATGCTGCTGAAGTTTCTGCTATGAATTCATATCTGTCTTCTGGTGCTTGGTTGACTGAATTTAAGAAGACCGAGGAATTTGAGAAGATGATTTGTGATTTTACAGGGGCTAAGCATTGTGTGGTTACGAATAATGGTACGATTAGTTTGTCACTTGCTTTACTTGCTGCTGGTGTTACGTCTGGGGATGAAGTTTTGGTTCCTGACATGACGATGATTGCTACTCCTAATTCGGCTATAATGATTGGAGGTGTGCCTCGGTTTGTTGATGTTTCAGCTGATACTCTTTGTATGGATTTAGATGCTGCTGAAAAAATGGTTTCTGATAAAACTAAGGCGCTGATTCATGTTTCTTTTAATGGTCGGACTAATGATTTACTTGAAGTAAAGGAATTTTGTTCGAAGCATGGTTTGTTTTTTATTGAGGATGCGGCTCAGTCGCTTGGAAGTTTCTTTAAGGGCAAACATATTGGTCGGTATGGTCAGATTGGTAGTTTCTCGTTTAGCGCTCCTAAGATTATTACCACGGGTCAGGGCGGTGCTTTGATTACGGATGATGATGGACTTTATGAGAAGATGCGGAAGTTGAAGGACTTTGGCAGATCGGGTGGCGGAAATGATTTCCACGATTCGATTGGGTACAATTTCAAATTTACTGATATGCAGGCTGTGATTGGGGTTGAGCAGATGAAGAAACTGGCTGATAGAGTTGCTCGTAAGAAGGAGATGTTTAAGCGATATCAGTCTGGGTTAGCAGGTGTTGATTCGGTTTCGTTTATTGCTACTGATTTAGAGAATACTGCACCTTGGTTCATGGATGTTTATGTTTCTCGACGTGATGAGTTGATTGCTTTTCTTAAGGAGAAGGGATTTGGTAGTCGTCCCATTTATCCACCTATTCATTCGCAGGAAGCTTATTCTGTTTCGGGTTCGTTTCCGGTTACTGAAGACTTTGCTTCGCGCGGATTGTGGTTGCCGTCATCCATTAAGGTTACTGATGAACAGATTGATGCCATTTGTAAGGCTATCAAGGAGTTTTATGCATGAAGGTCGTTGTAACAGGTGGCACTGGATTTTTGGGGAAAGCACTTCTTCCTAAATTGAAGGAGGCTGGACACGAGGTTGTTTCTTGTAGTCGGAGCGAGGGTATTGATATTCGTGATTTTGATGCGTTTAAGACGTTCTTGGATGCGGAGAAGCCGGAATTGGTTGTACATTGTGCTGCTCATGTTGGAGGTATTGGGTACAATGCATTGCATCCGGTTGAGATTTTCGAGGATAACGTTCATATTGGATTGAATTTGATTAAGGCGTGTCATGCGGCTGGTATTAAGAAGGTGCTGAATGTTGTGCCTAACTGTGTGTATCCTGGCAAATTGGGAGAATACGAGGAGTCTTTGCTTTGGGATGGTGCAGTACATGAATCTATTTTGAGTTATGCTATGCCTCGTAGATTGTTATGGGGTGCTTGTTTGTCTTATTGTAAACAGGATGCTGATTTTAGACCGGTTCATTTGATCTTTCCTAACATGTATGGTCCTAACGATCATTTTGAACCTATTCGGAGTCATGCTTTAGGTGCTTTACTGAAGAAGATCATGGAGGCTCAGAAGAACGGTGATGATACCATCGAGATTTGGGGTTCGGGTAAACCGATTCGGGAGTGGTTGTATGTTGAGGATGGTGCCGATTCTATTGTTAAATCGATTTCACGTTTTGATTCGTTTTCTGCTAACGATGTGATGAACATTGGGGTTACTAAAGGTGTTTCGATTAGTGAATTGGCTGAAATGATTAAAGAAAAGGCTGGATGGGCAGGTTCGTTTACGTATGCTACGGATAAACCGGATGGCGCTATGAAAAAGATTTTGATTGCTGAGAAGATGAAGAAGATTCTGGAGTGGGAACCTCCTACTTCATTACCAGATGGAATTTCTGAGACGGTTGCTTGGTACCGGAAGGAATTTGCTTAAGATGAGAGAAAAAGTTATTCTGTTATGTCCGCAACCTTATGTTATTAATCGGGGTACGCCACTGGCTATCATGAATATTGTTCGTGCTATAGTTTCTTGTGGTTATTCTGTTGATTTGGTTACTACTTCGATTGGGACTGCTACTACTATAGAGCATTGTAGCGTTCATCGAGTAAAGCATCCGTTTTCTTCTCTGCCTCCAGGATTCAGTCTTCGTAAATTGGTATTGATGCCTTTGCTGTTTGCTAAGGCTTATTCTTTGATGAGGCGTGAAAAATATTCTCAGATTGTTAGTTTGGAGGATGGTGCGTTTCCGGGTTTGATACTACGTAAACTGTTTAAGAAAAGGCATGTGTATCGGATGCACTGTCTGCCGCATGAGAGTGGTGCTCCTGGCGGGGTGTTGAGCTTTCTGCTTCGTGGTTATGAGAAGATTGTTTTTCGAGGAGCTGATGTGTTGGTTCCGATTACTACACGTGAAGTTTCCTATTTGAAAGAGCGATATCCGGTGGCTAGTTTCGATATGCCGGTGGTGCCTGCTAATAGGAACGAGAAGCCGGATATGGCTGCTGTTGCTGCGCTTCGAAAGAAGCTCGGTATTGAAAATAACGATATTATTGTACTGTGGATGGGTAATTTAGCTCATTATCAGGGAAGTGAGATGTTGGTTTCTTTGATAGAAGCTGTTTCGGAAAGTAAGCATGAGATCTTTTCTCGCATTAAGTTTTTGATTGCGGGAAGTGATGGAGATATTCGTAAACTGTTTGATCCTTCTTTGTATGCTAATGTTATTACGTATAGCCCTGAATTTAGTGAGATGCCTTCCGTGGTTGCTTTGGGAGATATTGCACTTTCTTTACGATATTTGGATAATGGTTTTCCGTCTAAAGTTACGGTGTTCTTGCGTGCTGGTAAGGCAATTTTAGCGGTTTCTACTGAATCCCATAAGTGTCATTTGAATTCTACTAATGCTCTTATTGTTTCGAATGATGTTGATGCTTTAGTTGCTGGTGTTGAGAAGTTAGCTTTGGATGCTCGTAAACGTGAGGCGCTTGGGAGCGGTGCTAAAGAGTATTATGCTCGCGTGTTTAGTTGGGAACAGTATGTTGGTAAGTGGAAGAAGGCGTTAACGGTTGAAGAGCGGACCTAACGGTGCAGCTACTAGCATAAAGATTAATTCTATGGTATGAATAGCGAATCCTGCTGCAATGGCTGTTTCTGATGAGATTCCTAGTAAGACTAAAGGTAATAAGTAGGCTACTTCGGTTGATCCGTAGCCTGCAACTCCGTGGATGGGTAGAGCTGATACGATTACGGGTAGGGATGCTACTAGTAAGGTGCCGAGTAAGGTGATTTCTGGGATGACTGCTTTTAGCAGTGCTATGGTTGAAATATACATGAAAAGCCAGATGCCTAGGGTGTTGATGGTGAGTTTTATTTTTCCTTTGTTGTGGAGGATTTTGGAAAGTGCGTGTATGGTTCCTATGATTTTAGTTTTAATCGTTTGTAGCCATGCTGGTTTGTTGGGTAGGATGAGTTCTATGATCTTTGTTATCCAGGTGGGGCGAGCGTAGAGTGTTAGTAATCCTAGTGCTAACAGTATTAACAAAGCTACTGATGTCGTTAGGAGAGTGTTTTCTTTGGTGGGTAGGGCTAGGATTCCTACTACTAGGATTGCAGCTACAACAAATGCGTCTAGAATTCTTGCCATTCCTAGTGTTGCGATGTTGTTTTCTATTGCAATTCCTTTTTTCTTTATCATTACTAGGAAACTGACTTCACCAGTTCTTGCAGGTAGGAGTTGTGCGAATAGGTTGTGTAGGCAGACGATTCCGAAGAGGTTTTTTGTTGATATGTGCTTTTCAAGCATTCCCTGGAATCTTGCTGCGCGAAAATAGTTAGCGATGAGGTATGCGATGAATGCTATTGCTAGGATGGTTGGTGAGAAGGATTGGAAGGCTTCTTTCAATGCTTGTAAGGTAATTGATTGTGCTAGAATGAAGAGTAGGCCGATGGTGATTGCCACTGCAACTACTATTTTTACCTGTTTTTTCATAGGTTTTTATTGTGATGGTGGCTATAAAAAGATATCTGAAACTTGGGTAAATAAAGGACCCCCTCGTTTCTCGTTGTTGGGGTGCTTGAGAATTTGATGGTAAATAATGGTGTGATTTTTTAGTGCTTGTAACAGTTATATGTTGGATGTCAATATTACAATCTTTATTTAAGAAAGCAGAAATAGTTATTGGAATTCCTCGCTATCCAATTTGGCAAAAGTTTTCCTTAGTTCCTTCATAATTTCAATAAGTCGATTATGAAATTTTGTACAAGCGGATAATTGGTCTGCGCAACCTTCAGCATCACCATTTTTTAATCTTAAAATTGCCTCTGATTGGTTTCCATTCTAAATAATAGTTGTTTCAATCATCTTGAGAATCAATCCTTGCTCTCGTTCGGTTAAAGTTTTCACGCCCATGTACCCTGCCGATGTTAGGAGATATATAAAACTTTCTCTGCTATGTATGTGCATAGCACCTTCGAAATTCTTGCTCTTGACTTCTGAAGGTGCTGCGTCCCCGGATGGGGCAACCCCGCGCAACGCACTTAATTCTGAGGTATCAATGAATTTCGACCTGGTGATGCTATGCACATACTCTGCTATAGCAATTAGTTAGTAATTGACGAGAAGGGAATCCGCAAGAAAGGTGGTGGAGTTGTTTTATCGCCTTATGTTAACAAATACGACTGTCAGAACTCCAAGAAACATTAGGAAGACTCAGTGGAAACCGGCCAAACAATCATCTTCTTGATTTATCTTAAATCCAAAGGTTTTTATTGGTTATACTGTTATTTAGGGTATGGGAAAGGGTGTGTTTGCGAAGGTGAAGCCGCATTTACCGTACTTGTTGTTCTTTCTTGTTTTTACCCCCATATTCTTGTCGCAGTTCTTGGATGGGACGTTGCCGGGAAGAGATATGTTGACGGGATATTATCCTCAGATTGAGCGGTTGAAGGTTTCTTATACTGAATTTGGTGATTTCTGGCCGTTATGGGATCCGTATGGGTTCAGTGGCAATCCTTTATTGATGAAGCCTTCTGAGGGGTTGGATAGTTTGTATCTGCCATTACTGTTATTGGTGCCGAGCACGGTTATGGCATTAAAATTGAATTATTTGGTGTTGTTCTTGATTTCTGGCATTACGATGTATTTCTTTGCTCAGTATTTGGGTTTAGATAAACGATATGCGTTTGTTGCGGCTTTAGTGTATATTTTGAACGGACATATGATGAAATTGTTGAGCTGGGGCTGGGCTTCTACGTTATCCGGCTACGCATTGATGCCATTAGGCTTTATGTTGGGGATGAAGGCGGTTAGAGAAAAGGATTGGTTGAAGTATAGTGTGTTGTCGGGTATTGTGTTTTCTTTATTGTTTAGGATGAACGCTGACAATAAGGTTACGATGTGGTTTGGTATTTACTTTGGGTTGTTTATTGTCTTTCATTTGTGTTCAAAGTTTTCAAAGGCTCGGTTAATTAAAACAGGTTTTGCGGCATTTGTTATTTTGGTGTTGTTCTTTGGATTAAGTGCACAGAGAATTGTTCCACAGGGGAGTTTTATTGGAGATACTAGTCGAGGTGGCACATCGTGGGAACAGTCTTCGGGAAGGCAGATTCAGTATTCAGATATTCCTCGAAGGTTAATCGAGCCGGTGTATGAGGGCTTTCCCGATATTCAGCGGAAAGGGATTAGCGATCATGTAGGGATTGTTGCATTCTTACTGGGTGCATTTGCTATTTGGAAGAGATGGAGGAACAAGCAGGTGCTGTTCTTTACGCTTGCTGCGGTCTTTGCGATTTTAGTTACTACGAACACGTTTGGGTTGTATCGGTTGTTGTGGAACGTTGTTCCGTTTTTCAAGAGTTTGAGATATATTGACAGAAGTATCTTCATGTTTGCGTTTTGCTTTAGTATTTTAGCTGGATTTGGAGCGCAGCAGTTGTCAAAGAAATTTAGTAAGAAGAATGTGTTTTTCTTTTCTCTTTTGGGTTTGTTATTCCTTAACTTAGCTGTGTTTAACGTGAGTCCGTATTCGGGTGTTGAAAAGGGCGAATGGTATGATGTGGATGATGCTATCGCTGCTAATGATGCGTTGCAATTTATTAGTGCTCAGCCTGGACACTTTAGGATGCAGACGTGGGAGACACGAGGTATTGACTGGGGAACTGACTTTTACAATGTTCCTTTGAAATTGGAACATATTTACAAATATGATACGATTTGGAATCCTAAATATATGAATGAATATTTGGGTGTTGCGTTTAGAGATCCTGCCAAGATGTGGGGGATACTGAATGTTAAGTATTTGACTGCTCGTGAACCGTTGAACCTTTCTGGATTTAGGTTTGTTAAGCAATTTGATAACTGCACTATTTGTTTCCCGTCGCCTGACGAACATTTAGACAAGGGATGGGGACCGTACCTGTATGAGAATGATTTATTCTTACCCCGTGCTTATGTAGTGGATGATGCGATCTTGGTTGTGGGTAATGAGGACGCGGTTGTGCAGATTACGTATGGGTTGTTGTTGCATCAGGCGTATGATCCAAGCAGAATGACGTTGGTACAAGGTAAGGGCAAGATTAGTGACTATTCTGTTAGGGAATTGGCTAAATTTTCTGCTGTGGTGTTGACGGATGGTTCGTTGGATGGAGGTTCACAGCTTTCCTTAGAGGAATATGTGCGTACTGGCGGTAAACTGTTGCCGGATATCACGAAGGGTGAGCAGCAGTTGACGGATGCGCAGTTAATTACTACGTTTGATTCTTTTGAAGGTCCTGCGAGAGTTATTGACGATGAGAAAGTTACGATGTCGGACTTTGACCATCGGACGGTTGAGGTGGATGGTGAAAAAGGATTCTTGGTGTACAGCGAGAAGTTTTCTCAGTTTGAGGGATGGATGGCTAAGGATGATGCTGGTAAAAGTCATGACTTGTTGATTGCGAATAGGATGAACACTGCCTTGTATCTAGATGGAAGTGTTGATAGTTTGCGCTTTACGTATGCTCCTCGCTCGTATGTAGTGGGTGTTTGGATTACGTTGATCAGTATCTTTGTTGTTCTTGGTTATTTTGGATCTCGATTATGGAGACGGTATGGAAAGAAAAAAACTAATGCTTGATTTTGGCAAATTTCTGGGTGTGGGGATTGTATGGGCAGTCTTCACGGTGTTTTTTACCTCGTATCTGATTGATGTTGTTGGTTTATCTGGTTTTTTGAGTTCAAGTTTTGTGATGGTGTTTGCGTTCTTTGGTCGGTATTTTCATTATCTTGCTATTAAGCTGATTCACGCTCAGTTTTGGAAGTATGCTGCTGCCAATATTGCCTTTCCGTTGTTGACGATTGCATTTATTTCGTTGCTGGTTGATGTGTTTTCTATTGCGGGGTGGATTGCTAGTCCTGTGGTGATTGGTACGCTCTTCTTGCTCAAGTTTATTACCTTTCAGCTGATTGGGTTGATACGTAAATGATTGCTTTCATTAAGAAAAATAGATGGTTGATGGTTCTTGTTGTGTTGATGTTATTTTATCTTGGATATACTGGCTTTTTTCGATTGAATCATATCAATCATCACGGTGAACGTGGCTTTTATTTAACGATGGGCAGCTTTATTCAGGAATCTGTTCGTGAGGGATTCTTTCCGCACTGGATGCCGTATTATTTTGGAGGTACGCCGTTCTTTGGACAGGCTCAGAATATGGTGTTTCGTCCATTTACGTTGTTTTCCTCTTTTGTTTCGGTAGCGGCTGCCTTTAATCTTGAGAAAATGCTGTTGATGATGGTGGCTGGCGTTTCGATGTTTTACTTTCTACGCAAGATACGGGTGCAGGATAAGTTTGCGGTTATTGGAAGTTTGGTGTTCTTGTTTAGTGCGTTTCCGTTACAGAATACATTGACGTTAGGCGATGAGATGTTGCTGGCGTACTATTACATTCCTGGAGTGTTCTTGTTTTTGGCGTATTCGCTTGCATCACGTGTGTTGCGAGAGCGTGTATTTTGGAGTATGTTGATTGGGGTTGCTTTTGTTCTGCAGTTTAATCAGGGTTATCCACCTATCTTCTTTTACACCGCGTTCTTATTTGGATTGTATTTGTTGGTGTATTTGCTGTCGCATCTGAATGTAGGTACGGTAAAGAAGTTGGTTACGATTGGTGCGGTTGCTGTAGCGGTTTGCGTTGGATTAGGCGCTGTAAAGATCTTGCCGGTGCTGGATTTTAGCGAACATTCTAGTTTGAGTTCGGGTAGAACGTTGGAGGGTGCACGTGATTCTTACCTTGTGTTAGAAAAGGCATCCGATTATTTGGTGCATCCGTTCTTAGTGTTGGGAGCGATTGGTCCGGTGTACTTGGGAAGTGCGGATCAGGTTGCTATTGGTTGGGTTGCTTTGTTCTTGGTCTTTTGTTCATTGCTTGCTTGGAAAAAGAAACCTGTTTTGTTGGGATGGGTGTTACTTGTGTTGTTGTTTGTTGCTGCGAGCGGTGGCAAATTATTTTATTTACTCTGGAAATTCTTTCCTGGGTTTGATCGGCAGCACCATATTGCTCGGATCCTGTATTTGGTTGGGTTTCCGGCTGGAATACTTGCTGCGTATGGTGCTCAGTCGTTGTTTGCGAAGTTAGGTTCGAAATTCTCTTGGTTTAGGCAGAAAAAGGTTGCTTTGATTGGTTTTGCGGTGTTGGTGTTTGTATTGTTGTTGAACGTCGGTTATTTTACTGCTCGCGCAGATTACGATACCCAGGAACCATATACCTACGAGAGTATGTTGGAGGAGAATGCTTTGTATTCGTATTTATCGGAACAGGAAGGTGTATTTAGGGTACATAATGCCGAGACTGATTGGATTGGGGCGCCGGCTCCGGTGTGGAGTATTCCGTTCAAGCAGCAGGTGGTATGGGGGGCGGTTAATGTTTGGGTTCCCTCTTACGTAAATGAATACTTGCTAGGGGCTGGACAATATGATCCTGTGAAATTTTACCAGATGTTGAATACTCGTTTCTTTTACTCTAGCATTGTGGTTAACGATTCTCGGTTGCAGTTAGTTGATACGTTTGAGGTGTGCGAGGCTTGTGAGTTTGTGTTTCCTGGAGATCCTGAGTATGGACCTTACTTGTATGAATTAACTGAATGGTTGCCGCGAGCATATTCTGTAGCGCATCCGATGGTGGTGTATGGTGCTGAGAATGATGCTCGACAGCTGATGTACTCGTTGATGGTGCAAGAGAGTTTTGATCCTCAGTCTATGGTTATTGTGATGGGTGGTGAACATCCGGCTGCAAATTTATTGATTGAGCATGCAGAGATTGTTTTATTGACTAGCAGTCCTCTTTCGGAATTGGATGTGGTTTCATTACGATCCTTTGTTGAACGTGGCGGGGTGTTGCTACCGAATGTCTTACGGGGTGAGACCTCCCTTGGAGGGGAAAGAGTTATCGAGGTTCTTGGAGCGTTAGAGGAAGATGTGGCTGAGCCTTTTGGATTGATTGATTATTCTCCTAACGGTTATACGGTTGATAGTTCTGATTATTCTGGAATTGTGGTGTTGGCCGAACAGTTTTCGCAGTATGATGAGTGGGGTGCAGACTTGTATCGAGCTAATGGGGTGGGAAGTGTTTTGATTGCTTCTGGTGATGCTATTACGTTACGTTATTCCTCTAGCTCGTTTAGAACGGGTGCTTGGATTTCTGTTTTGATGTTGCTTTTGGTACTGGGCTATGGAATTTGGTATCTAAGAAAGCGTTAGGTCTGTTTGTAGCTGTTTAGAGAATTTCTCTGCACCGAATTCGTTGAGATGATCTGCATCTCCAAAGTATTCTGGATTATTAACAAATAGGTTTTGGTATTCTAATAGGGGATAGGTTGAGGGGAGGGTTGCGTAGAATGCGTCGAGGTCGATGTTGTTTTCTTGAAGTTGGTCGAGATATTCTTGGCTTAGTGGATAGGTGATGAGGATTACGTTGATGTCGTTTGTTTGTGCGAATTTGAGAAGTTCTTGGAAATAGGTGAAGGTTTTTTGGTGGATTAATTGTGGTTTTTCGGTGAAATGTCTTTTGTATTGTGTATGTGCTATCTTTTCTTTGTCTTTGTCTTCGAATGTTTTTTTGCTTTTGATCCAGCCTTTATCGATATCACTTGAAACTACTTGCGAGAGTATTTCATCACCTTTTCCGATTATGGGTAGGGTGTTTTCTATTGCTAGGGAGATTACGCTTTGTTCTTTGTGTTTGGCGATGTCTTTTAGGGGGATGAATGAGGTGTAGTAGCGTAGATTTCTGAATAATCCTTCATTTGCTCTGGGGAGAGTGGAAAAGGTGTGAGGGTCGACTTCTAGGATGATGGTTTGTAGTTGGATATTATCGATTTCTACAATTTTTCTCACTTTGTAATAGGTTTCGATGTAGCCCTCTGCTGTTGAGGCGAAATTGTAGGAGTTGTTGATGAAATTTGGATTGGTTGCGTAGAGGGTGTGGGAGTCGCCGAAGAAGGCGTATTGTAATGTGTTGTCTAGCTGTTCTTTGTCAACTTGCCAGGCTGCTTCTTTTCTGAAGACTTGCTTTTGGGGTAGAATGGATGAAATGTAGGCTTGGTTGATGAGTAGGGTTGTGATGATAGTTATGAGTAGGAAGAGGGTGCCTCGCTTTACGAATTTTCGTTTGTGTTCTTTCATGTTAAAATTGGAAATAGATGAATGGGGTTTGGTTGAAGACACCGAAGATGATGATTGCTAGGATGATTGCTAGATAGACGGCCCATCTTAAGAGGAGAGGTTTGTTGGACATGAATTGTCGGATGCTTTTGTGCTCTTGTATTACATGTACAAGCTCCATGAAGGCTATTACTCCTACGGCTACAATTAATGAAATCCATTTTGCTCCCATTTGGACGTTGAGTTGTGCTAGGGAGAGGTTGGTGAAGAGGTGTGTTAGGATGTACCATGCATCTGTAATGGAATTTGCTCTGAAAAAGATCCAGGCTATGGTAACGACGGAGAAGGTGAAGGCGATTTCTAGGAGATGGGTTAGTTTTGGGAGTTTTATGATGCGTGTACTGGTGAATAGTTTGTCTTTGATGGGTTTTGCTAGGCGTTCGAAGATCAACAATGCTCCATGGATTGCTCCCCAGACTACAAAGGTCCAGCTAGCGCCGTGCCATAATCCTGACAATAAGAAAACTATTGCGATATTGAGGTGCCATCTGGGTTTGGAGACTTTATTTCCGCCTAAGGGGATGTAAATGTAGTCTCTAAACCAGGTGGAGAGTGAGATGTGCCAGCGTTTCCAGAATTCGGAGACGGATCGGGAGAAATACGGGCGTTTGAAGTTGTCCATGAGCTTGAATCCCATCATTTGTGCAGAACCGATGGCGATATCGGAATATCCGGAGAAGTCGCAGTAGATTTGGAAGGCGAAGAAGACGGTTGCTAGGATTAATGGGATGCCGGTGAAGCCGGTGGGGTCGTTGTAGACGGTGTTTACTAGTACTGCTAGACGATCTGCAATGACGATTTTCTTGAAGAAGCCCCAGAGCATGAGCTTTAATCCGTCGGTTGCTCGTTTATAGTCGAAATTATGTTTTTCTAGGAATTGGGGTAGGAGATTCTTTGCACGTTCAATAGGTCCTGCAACTAGTTGCGGGAAAAATGCAACGTAGACTGCAAAAATGCCTAGATGTCTTTGGGGTTTGAGTTTTCCTCTGTATATATCGATGGTGTAGCTTAATGTTTGGAAGGTGTAGAAGCTGATGCCTACCGGTAATAAGACTTTTAACGTCATCGGGTCTAGAGGGATGGCGAAGTGTTGTAATAATGCTCGGGTTGATTCGCTGAAGAAGTTGAAATATTTGAAGGCGAAGAGTAATCCGAGATTCGTAAACAGACTTAGAATAAGGAATCGCTTTTTTCTTGCTTTTGTTACGGATTTATGTATTTGTATTCCGGCTATGTAATCTATTAACGTGGAAATCATGATCAGAATGATGTATTCTGGCTTCCAGGACATGTAGAAGTAGTAGCTGCTTAACAACAGGAGAATCCATCGATACTTGTGGGCGATGGTGAAGTAGATTAAGAGGACTATTGGAAAGAATATTAAGAAATGGAGTGAGTTGAAGAGCATAGGTCCTACAATTGCTTACGAGTTCTTAAGTTTTGCTGAATGACAATGCTGAGGTTGAGCAGCGAATGCTGCTCCGCAGCACAACTCGGCGTACTCGTGAGCAAGCTCACACGCCTCATCGGGCGTCAGCATTGTCTTTAGAATCTTAAACGTTCTTTCAGAATTCTTAGCATGATGGTGATGCCGTCGCTGAGGCGGATTTTGGAGTCTCCCGTGCGTTCTTCATAGCGGATGGGGAACTGTTTGATGCGGAGATGTTGTTTGATGGCTTTGATGGTGAGTTCTGCCTCTATATCGAAGCCTTTTGATCTTAGTTTTCGGTATTTATCTACACGAATTGCTCGTAGTCCGGAATTGATGTCTTTTACATTGCTTCCGAATAAGAGATTGATTGCTATGGTATGGATATTGTTACCGATTCTGTGGAGAGGTTTGATGTGTTTCTGGCTTCGGTAGCAGATGACGGTGTCATTGTGTTGCATGAGCTCTACCATTTTAGGGATTGCTTCGGTTGGATAGGTTCGATCGCAGTCGATGAAGACTAGAATTTTTGCTTTCTTTATTCTGGCTACTTGTAATGCTTTTCTTACACCATATGCTTTGCCGGGTCCATCGCGTTGATAGACTTCTACTTTATTTTTTAATGCGATTTCTACGGTGTCGTCACGAGAATTTGCGTCGGCAACGATAATGGGGTACTTTAGCAGCGAGAGCTTGTCAATCATGTATTGAATATTGGCTGCTTCGTTTCGAGTGGGTAGACAGATCAGAACGTCTTTCATCTTTGTAGTTTGTCCTTGTTGTTTTGATACCATTCTACGGTTTCTTTTAGGCCTTCTTCTAGAGAATATTTTGGTTTCCAATCGAATGTTTCTGTAACTCTTTTAATATCAAGGAATTGTCTGTCGATTTCGTTATTTGCTTTTCCTTCGATTTTTGGTTCTGTATCTTTACCCATCACTTTCGCGATGGTTGCGAAAAGTTCTTTTACCGATGTGGGGATGCCGGAACCGAAGTTGAAGGCTTGTCCGTGCTTGTTTTCCATGTTTTCTCCGATTTTGAGATATGCTTCAACGACATCTTTGATGTAGATGTAGTCTCGTTCTGGGGTTCCATCGCTTCTGATGATGAATTCTTTGTCTTCTAGTAGCGTTACGATTGCATCGGGGATGATTCTGGAGAAATTTAGATCGGCTGGTCCGTAGGTGTTGGCGTTTCTGGTTACAACGGTGTTTAATTTGAAGGAGGTTGCGTAGGATCTTGTTAGAATATCTGCACATGCTTTTGATGCGTCATACGGGTAGAGTCCATGTAAAGGTGAGTCTTCGTTATAGGGCAATTCTTTCTGTACGCCATAGGCTTTGTCGCTGGATGCTACGATGACTCGCTCTACCTTGTGTAGACGGCATGCCTCTAGGATATTCCAGGTGCCTTCGATATTGGATTTGAAGGTTGAGATGGGGCTTGCATTTGCTACCTGTACTAAAGCCTGGGCTGCAAGATGATAAACGGTATCGATTTCTTTTTCGTTGATTGTGCGTTCTACTAGAGCATAGTCGATGATGTCTCCCTGGATGATGGTGAGTTTTTCTTTGATATTTAGAAGATCTAGACTGCAGACTTTTTTTAGGTCTCTTACTATTGTGAATACGTTTGCGCCCTGTTCTATTAATCCTTGAGCTACCCAGCTACCAATAAATCCGTCTGCTCCGGTTACGAGAACGTTTTTTCCCTTCCAAAAGTCTGTCATCTTAACGTCTATAGAATAAAGCTTTCTTTATAAATATGACTGTAGACGATAATAGTGTCAACTTAGAGGATTTCTTGCCTTTTCAGAAATTTTCTTAGTTGCTTGTATTCTCCACTTCTATCTAAAATGCAGAGTACTTTTACTCTCGGCTTATCTACTAGATACACTACTCTTTTTTCTTTTCTCTCGTCTTCGAACCTTATTCTGAACAGAAATAATTTGTAGCCTTCGATGCGCTTAAATCTATACGGATTTATTTTTGCTAGTTCAAGCTTTTCACCGATTAATTTCTTTGCGTCATCGCTGAGATCGTTGATCTGTTCAAGAAAGAATGTTGAGGGTATTATTTCGTATTCCACAGTTAGGTTCTCCCTAACTTTTTGAATAATTCTTCCTCAGTACCATAGAGCTTTTTCTTTTCGCTTACTGCCACAAGTTTTTTTACCAGTTTCAGCTCATCTTTGCTTATTTCTGGCTCATCAAATAATTTTTCTCTTACTGTTTCCTTGATGAAGTCCTGTACTGAACCATATCCGTGCTCATCTGAATACGATTTAACAGAAGTTAGCAGCTTTTGAGGCATCCTTAGATTAATTTGGGTGTTCATGATACCAATAGATACCAATCTATATATAAACTTTTCTATTTACTCCCAGACTTTCCAGGGTGCTTTTTTGTTGTTCCAGAGTTCGTTGAGTTCTTGCGTGTCTTTGAAGGTGTTCATGCACTTCCAGAAGCCTTTGTGCTTGTAGGCGGTGATTTCGTGTTGCTTTGCTAGTTCGTGGAAGGTTTCTTTCTCTAAATCATATCCGGGTTTGATATGGTCGAAGATCTTTTTGTTGAAGATGAAGAATCCTCCATTGATCCAGTGGTCTAGAAGTGGCTTTTCGATGAACTCTTGGACTTGGTTGTTCTCTAGTTGTAGGATTCCGAACTGGGATTCTGGGTTGATTGCGGTTAGTGTTACAATTTTATTCTCTTTTTGGTGGAGTTCTTCTAGTTTGTTGAGATCTACATCGGCAACGTCGTCTCCATACGCTACAAAGAAGTTTTCTTCATCGATGTGCGGTTGCACTTTCTTGATTCTTTCTCCTTTTGAGGTGTCTTCTCCGGTATCGATGAAGGTGATGTTCCAATCGGGTTCCTTGTTTTCCTCTTTTGCGAAATAGTCCTCGATTTCTTTCGCTTTATAGCCGAGACAGAGGATGAAGTCTTTATGGCTGTAGTTTGCATAGATCTTCATGATGTGCCAGAGAATGGGTTTGTCTCCTAATTCTACTAAGGGTTTAGGAATGGATTCTGTAAACTCCCTCAGTCTGGTTCCCTTTCCGCCACATAGTATTACTACTTTCATTTTTTTGTTGCTACGAAGTATCTTCTGAGGCAGATGTGTGTTCTTAATGGTTCTCCGCCCATGGTTTCAATTATACTGCCTAGCTTTCTTAGTATTTTTGGTCCTACGGGGACAAGGATGACTGTTTTTTCCTTTCTGATTTGGAAGCCTGCTCGGTTAAGGTGTCTGATGATCTCTTTTCTTGGTACCATTCTGTGAGGTCCTTCAGGATGGTGAATCTTTAGTTTGGCAACCAGCTCATGAATCCAGTCCCACGAGGTGTTGGGTGTTGATAGGATTAATTCTCCTCCTTTTTTGAGTACTCTTGCGAATTCACTGATTAATTTTCCTGGTTTTGGTACGTGCTCAAGGGTTTCATAGCTGATGATGTTGTTGAAATTGTTGGATTTGTAGGGTAGGGTATGTGTTGTGAACTTTTTGATGGTTGATTTTACTTTATTTTTCTTGAATCTCTTTTTTGCTTCCTTGATTAATCTATCAGAGACGTCCATGGAATCGAACTTGAGGTTTTTTCGCTTTTTGTTGTAGTATTCTTCTGCTTTTCCTGATCTGCAGAAGAGGTTTAGAATTTTTGCTCCCGATTTTAGATTGGACATCTTTAAGCCGTCGATGAATCTTAGGTTATGAGACGGTGTTTTATCGTTGATCTCATCGTAGTCTAACGTATCATCGTAATGTTTCTCTACATCTTTTATGGAGAATGATTTCATTTACTTACGGCTCTTTACCATGATTTCTGCTAGCAATCCAAGCATGATGATTTGGATGCCTGCTAGGAAGAGAATGAATGGAAATTGGCCTAGATTGCCGGGAGTTGTAATGAGTACCTGGTAGAGGCCGTAGATGAATCCTGCGATTGCTAGAATTGAGCCTGGCCAGAGGAAAAATCTGAGCGGATTGAAATATAATACAATCTTGAAGATGACTTTGTTGAAGTGCATGAAGTCGTTGATCGGTCTGACGGTTGATTTTCCCTTTCGTTTGTAGTAGTCGATGGGGATGAACTTTACTAGATAGTCGTTTGTTAGACAGGCTAGTGTTATTGTCGTGGTAAAGGAGAATCTTGACGGAAAGAGGTGCCAGAATTCCTTTGCGATGTCTTTTTTGAAGATTCTTAGTCCTGAATTAAGGTCTGGGATCTTTTTTGAGGTTAGGAATTCTGCTAATTTCGTTAGAATCCACTTTGCGGGCTTTCTCATTGCGGGAACGTGGACGTTCTTTGAGATGCGAGCTCCTACAACCATGTCGTAGTTGTCTCGTTCTTTGATTAATCGAGGAATATCTTTAATGGGATAGGTTCCATCGGCATCGGTGATGAGAATCCAGTTGTACTTTGCTAGTTTGATTCCTTTCTTTAATGAAGCTCCATAACCGAGGTTGTAGGCGTTGTTGATGACTTTGATATTTTGAATATCCTTAAGCGTATCTCTGGTGTTATCGCTGCTTCCATCGTTTACTACGATGATTTCGGTTTGATCGCTGATGTTTTTGATAGATTCATGCACTGCCTCTATGGTTTCCTTTAGGGCGAGCTGTTCGTTGTAGACAGGGATTACTATCGATATTCCTTCATTACTCATTTTGGTACCACTCCATGAAGTTTTTTATTCCTTCTTGTAGGTCGGTGGAAGGTTGATAGTTTAATAATGATTTCGCTTTTGTGATGTCGCCGAAGGTGATGGGTACGTCTCCTTCTTGTTTATCCATCTGGTTGATGATTGCTTTCTTTTCTGTTACGTTTTCTATGGTTTCTATGAACTGGTTTAATGTTATGGTTTTTCCTCTCGCTAGGTTAATGATCTCAAATTCTAGATTCTTTTCTAGTGCTGCTACGATACCTTGTACGATGTCTGCTACGTAAGTGTAATCTCTTTGTGAAGAACCGTCACCATACTTATCAATCGGTTGGTTGGTGAGGATTTTGGTTGTGAAGATGTAGGGCGCCATATCTGGACGGCCTCTTGGACCATACACGGTGAAAAATCTTAAACAGGTGATGTTTAGGTTGTGTTGATTATGAAATTCTTTGCACAATTCTTCTCCGTCTTTCTTGGTTTGTGCATACGGGCTGATGATGTTGTTTAATTCGTCTTCTTCGTTGAAGGGTGTTTTTTCATTGGTGCCGTATACGGATGAACTTGAACCGAAGATGAAGGTTTTTACTTTGAATTCTGTTGCGCATTCTAGCAGATTTCTTGTTCCTTGGACATTTACTTCCTGGTAGAGATCTGGATTTGCTATTGAGGGTCTTACTCCTGCTCTTGCAGCTAGATGTACGATTTTGTCAATCTTGTGTTGTGAGAAGATGTCTTGTAGACTTGTTTTATCTCGAATATCTACCTGGATAATGGTGAAGTTATCATGGGTTTTTGCTTGCTCTAGGTTCTTTTCCTTTCTCTTTGGATCGTAATAATCGTTAAAGTCATCGATGCCAATTACTTTATTGTTCTTAAGCAATTCCTCTGTTAGATTGCTTCCAATAAAGCCTGCAGCGCCTGTAACTAGGATGGTTTCCATGGTCCTTGAAAGTAAAATTTCTTTTATAAATGTGTTGGATAAGTGGCTTCAGTAGTATCAGGATACTGCTGAGGCACGGCGTACTTGTGAGCAAGCTCACACGCCTCATTGGGCGTCAGCAGTATCTTCAAAAGATTTAAAAGTAGATTTGTGTTATATCGTGTTGAGGGGTTGTAATTACAAAATTTAAGATACCATATGAGGCGATTGCTGTAGTTGTGTTTAGCTTGGTTTTCTTGATGTTGGCTGTTGGAAAGCCGTGGGGTGGCGTTGTTGAGCATGAGTTTCCTACCGCTTATTCTGCTTCGGATGCGTTCTTTCATCATGCGATGACTGAATATGCTAAGGAAGATGGACGATTGAAGTATGCTGCTCCGTATTCGATTGGTGGTTACGAAGGAGTATTGGATAGTCACCCGCCGCTGCCGTATGAGCTTGCGGCTAGTTTTAGTGTTTTGACTGGGATGGAGACGCACGATACGTTGTTTATGCTTACGGTGTTCATTTACCTGTTTGCGGTGTTGGCTGCGTATTTGTTGTGGCGGAAGGGATCGGTTGCGGTTGCATTACTTGCATTGCCTTTTGCCCTGTTTATGTTGCAGAAAAGGTTGCTGCCGTTGATTTATTGGGGATACTGGTTGTTGGTTCCCGGGATAACGTACATGATAGCCTCTTTATGGTCTTTGACGATTTTTGATTCTAAGCACGGTCCTTGGATTATGGCTTTCTTGTTTTCTGCAATTGCTCTATCTCATCAGCCTGAGTTTGTGTATGCTGGTGGATTTTTTGGTTTGTTTCTCTTGTATCGATTTTATCGTGAGAGGAAGATTTCTCCTGCGATTTTGAAGAAGACGGGAGTATTTGTTTTGGTTATTGGTGCGTTGACCTTTTATTCTCTTCTTATTTTTTCTGCTACCTTTTTGCAGACTGAAGGATATCGGGGGGCATTTGACTTTGATGTTGCGCGTGGTGGATATCCTGCCTTTGATGTTCCGCAGATGGGGTGGATGGGAGTTGTTGCTTTAGTGGGTGTCGGCGTATTCTTTTTGATGCATAAGAAAAAGTTGCAGTTGACGGGCTATTCGTTCTTGTATTCATTCTTGCTTGGTTTTTTGATTTATCTTGGTTTAGGAAAGAGAGCGTATGCTCAGCGGTTGTTCTGGATTATTTATGCTGCCTTCTTTATTGGTTTGGCACTCTATTTTGTGTTGCAGTTTGTGAGTAAGAAGTATAGGACGTTGATTCCGTTTGTTGTTAGTATTGTGTTTATTTTGTTGTTTTCTCGCTCGCTTGGTGCCGATATCGGAAAGAATCAGGGAATTATGAATGAGTATGACTGGGATGGGTTGCAGTGGATAGCTGCTAATTTGCCTTCGGATGCGTGGGTGCATTATTTGTATTCTGATACATTGATACATAATGCGCCTTTGTACAATTCGGAACATCTTGCGTTTAAGGTGGGAACGAATAGTTACATTAAATTGATTCAGACCGGTACATTACAGCGTAACTTTTCATTTGGATTTACGGATGGATATATTGATAGGATTCATGATCGAGGTGTGTTTGACTTTTGTTACTTTGATCAGAATTTAAAGCCTAGGAACGAGTCTTTTGAGTGCGTTGATTCTTATATTCGCTCTGCGCGTGTTCCGTTGGCAGATGCACGGAAGGATCTTTGTGATATGGAGTATGTCTATATTACAAAACAGACTTCGCAGCCGGCTTTTGGTCAGTATAATAGCTTGGTTCGAGAGGTTTTGCTTTCGAATAATTGGACCAATGAGATTTATTCCAATCCTTTAGTTTCTCTCGTTCATAATACGCAGCCTGGGGTGGAGTGTCTCAATGTCTAAATTGGTTGATGAGGGTAAAGTAATGTCGGCCTTGTTCTTGGTAGTGTTTATTGTTTTGAAGATTGTGTTTCATTCAACTTCGGTCTTTACGGTATTGAAGCTTACTCTTGGATTGTTTTGGTTGTTTTTCATTCCTGGTTACTTTTTATTGTATGCCTTGCCTTCGTTGTCTCTTATTGAAAGGTCGATTATGAGTTTTATCTTGGGAACTGCGTTTTATGGTGCTATTGGCTACAATTTAGGATTGGTTGGTGTTCCATTTACGGTTCAGGTGTATGTTGTGCCCGTACTTGGTGTGTTGATAGGTTGTTGGTTCTTGTTTAGAAAGAAATAGTTTACGCTAGTTAGCTGCTTGTTCTAGTGAATTCAGCGATTGCTTAAATTCAGATATGTCTGCTGGAGTGTAACTATCCGGTTGCTTTGAACAATACTCAATCAAATTCCTAAAAAATTTAGTTCTCATTTCAACATACTCATCCTTAATTTCGGGAGGTACTAGTTGTAACTCCTCTTCAAGTGCTCCTGCACATCTGTGTTCTACATCCATTCCTATTTCTGTGAACTCGATAAATTCGTGGGCTGCTACATACTGCCTGAAGCGTTCATCTATACTATCTGAAACACCTAGCACATATCCATCTGAAGGTTCGCCACTACATCTGTTTGCAAAATCTGGTAGATCGGGTGCTAGTGACTGGGGAAGAACGAAATAGCTGAAATTTCTTTCGCCCAAAGTAACCTCTACTTCTTCAAATCCTTTTTTTTTGAAGTAATCTCTGGTACCCTCGATTTCCTCTTTTGTGAATTTCTTCATGTTGCTCGAGAGTGCAAATCTGTCTATAAACCTTACGTTTTGTAGTCTCCTAGAATGGATGGTGATTGTTTACAATTCTTTTCGCCAGAAGTCTAACATGTCTTTCAATGTTTGTTGCATTTCTATTTTGGGTTTCCAGTTGGTTGCGGTGGTGAACTTGGTGTTGTCGCCGACCATTTCTGGAATGTCTTTTTTTCGGATTTTGTCGGGATCTTGCTTGACGTTGATTTCGGTTTTGGTTAGGGTTTTTAGGATATCTACGATGTCTTGGAGTTTGTAGCCTTTATTTCCGCAGAGATTGTAGATTTGTTTAGGTTCTGCTTTTTGGATGGCGATGAGATAGGCGTTTACCATGTCTCTTACATCAATAATGTCTCTTGTTATGGAGAGATCTCCGGTTACTAGTTCCTTTTTGGTACCTTTCTCGATTTCTGCTACCTGTTTTACGAAGTCGCTGCAAACGAAAATAGGTTTTTGTCCTGGACCGGTATGGGTGAAGCTGCGTGAGATGATGATGTTGAGGTCGTAGGAGAGTGCTAGCTTTTCTTGCTCGATTCTGGACTTGCCATAGGGAGAAACGGGTTGTAAAGGGAGGTCTTCGTTCATGGGTAATTTTTCGGGTATGCCGTAGACGTCGGCTGAACTGATTAGGAGTATTTTTGGATTGAGATTATTCTCTTGTACGGCATCGAGAAGATTTTTTGTTCCTTGTACGTTGACTTCCTTGGTTACTTCTGGCTCTTGCCAAGATTGCTTTACTGAGGATTGGGCTGCGAGATGGAATATTAAATCGGGTGAGACCTCTTTGATGATTTCGGTCATCTTGTCTTTATCTAGGATGTCTGCGGTATGGGTGGTGTTGTCATTGGGATGCTTATCTAGACCTGCGACCTCAATGTCGTTTTCTTCGAGATGCTTTTTGAGGTAGCCGCCGACAAAACCGCCTGCTCCAGTGATAAGTGCTTTCATCTCGTATGAAGGTTGAGAAAGCTTTTTAAACGTTTCTCCATTGATGAAGGACATGAAGATTGCCATACTAACACCTACTTTTCATGAGTTTTCGGGTATTGATAGGCTGGTTGAGGGGCAGGCACTTGAGCTCAAGAAAAAGGGGCATGAAGTGCATGTGTACACGTTGGAAGGTAGTTTGAAGCCTGCCGGAATAACTGTTCATGGACTGGGAATGCCTAAAAATGGTTTTTTTCAACGGATGTATCGGTTGTTGCTGTTTATGGATGTATTCAAGGTTGGTCGAGTTGCAAAGGAATTGGCTGGTTTTGATCGTGTCATTGCGCATTTGTATCCAATGACAGTATTTGGTGCTGGTGCAAAGAAAAAAAACGCGAAGATTGAGTATGTGTACCATAATGCGGGTGTTGGAATTGTTGATTCGTATTCCTTTTTTGAAAAGCAGTATCTGAAGTTGTTTAATGCGTTCAATAATCATTTCGTTAGATCGTGTGACGCAGCGGTTTCTATTTCGAAATTCTTAGCTGGTGTGTTAAAGAAAGAAACGGGAGTTGCGAGTACGGTTGAATACATTCCTGTTGATGCAAAACGATTTAACGGTTCGGTTTCTGGTGCTCGGATTAGGAAGAAGCACTCGCTCACGGGCCCTACGCTGTTGTATGTCGGCAGAATTAGTCCGCACAAGGGTGTTCATTTGTTGTTACAGGCTTTTGAGCGGGTTAAGAAATCGTTTCCTGATGCTCAGTTGGTGATTGTGGGGAAACATACATTCTCTGGGTATTCTAAACAATTGAAGTCGATGCAGGTGTCAGGCGTTACGTTTGCTGGATTTGTTCCGGATGCGGAATTGCCCGAGTATTATGCTGCTTGCTCCGTTTATACTACTTGTAGTTTGTGGGAGGGATTTGACATCCCTATTGTTGAGGCTTTTCAGTGTGGTAAGCCTACGGTTGCTTTTTCTGTAGGCAGTCATCCTGAGGTCTTGAAGAAAGGTAAGCTTGTTGATGTTAACGATGTTTCTGGATTTGCGGATGCGGTTATTGAACTTCTCAACAAAAAGTCTTAAAAATAGAATTGCTTTCTTATGGGTATGAAACAATCATCTATGCTCTCTGGACTTGTGGTTATTGTAGCTGGAATTCTTACTGGATTATTTAGTTTGAACTTGGTTGTGGGTATTGGAAATGCCATGAACAATGTTGGTTTGAGTTTGTTGGTTGTTTGTTTGTTTGTTGCTTTATTCCTCGGAGTTTGGCATGGGATTTGCTCTTTTGTTGTAAAAAGATCGAAGATTGCACTTGATGTTGTTCGGAAGAAGCAAAGTATTGCGTTTCTCTCGTTTTTTGTACTTGGTTTATTTCCTGTGACTTCTTTTGTTGCTATTCCTAGCAATTTTGCTTCTTTCTCGTCGTTACCGTCTTTATTGCTATTGATGGTTGCTCTGAGTTTGTATGTGTTGCTTGCTTTATTGCTGTTGGATGTTGAGATTAAAAGCAAGAAGATTCCGATGAAGTTTGTTTATTGTGCTGCTGCATTGTTCTTTGTTGTGGTTACGTTGCTTGCTAGCTTGAAACATCACTCCTTTTACTCTACGGCCTTTGATTTGGGATTATACAACCAGGTGATGCACGGATATGCGCAGGGTTCTGTCTTTAGCTCGATTTTAAGTTTCTCTATACTTGCAGATCATGTACAGCCTATCTTGTTTTTGTTGACTCCAGTGTATTGGCTGTTTTCTAGTCCTCTGACGCTGATTGTGATTCAGTCTTTGGCCATTGCTATTGGTTCGATTCCTTTGTTTTTACTTGGGCGCAAGTATTTGAAACATGAGATTGCGGCTTTTGCTTTGTTTGTTGGTTACTTTTTTGTTCCTGCTTTATGGTACCCTGCTTTATTTGATTTTCATCCCTTAACGTTAGCGGTTCCGTTCTTGATGTATGCTGTGTATTTCTTGGTGGAGAAGCGCTATGGATTGATGGTGTTGTTCTTGGTGTTGGCAGGCTTATGTAAGGAAAATCTTGCTTTGCTGTTGGTTCCGTTTGGTATTTACTTGTTTTTGAAAGATAAAAAGAGGGTGTTTGGTGCGGTGTTGGCTGTAATAGGTGCAGTATGGTTGTACGTTAACTTGGAGGTTGTGATTCCTTACTTTATTGAGCGATTCCCTAGAGGAATTAGCTTTGATGTCTTTAATTATTACAACGATACTCCCTTAGATACGATTAAGCACCTGTTTTCTGTGGACACGATTGGATTGTTAGGGTTGTTGTTCATGGAATATGGATTTGGAGTGTTGTCGTTGTTTGGGTTGCCCATCCTTTTGTTGGGAACTACTGAATTTGGCATCTTGGTTGCTCGGCAGGGAAGTTCATTAGCTGATATTGTGTATCATCACCAGGTCAGCTCGATTGTGTTTGTTATTCTTTCTGCATTATTTGGGATTGTTGTGTTGAACAAATGGTTGCCGAAACTGAAACTCAAGTATGTTGTGAGGAAGAATATTGTTCCTGCGCTTGCGTTCTTTGCTTTGGCTACTAGCGTGCTGTCGTTTTCCTTTTATGGTCCGTTTGCGTTGTTATATGATGTCTCGGATTTTAATCCTTCCTCGCCGTATGTTGAGAATGGGATGAGTATTATTTCGCTGGTGCCGGAAGATGCTTCGGTTGCGGCAGCTAATTGGGTTATTCCTCATTTGAGTGGGCGAGAGCATGCGTATCGGCTGAAGGATGTAGTTAATAGACCTGAATTTACGGGATTTCCTGAGTATATTGTCTTAGACTTGGGCGAGGCGGTGGAGGATGCGAAAAGAAGTGCGAATCTGATCTCTCGAGAACAGTATTCTTTCTTGGTTTCTTCTGAACGGTATGGGGTTGTTGCTGTAGAGGGCAATTGGGTGTTGCTGGAACAGGGTGCTGATCATGAGGGTGGTTTATGTGATTTAGCTGAAGTTTCTACTGAGTATTTACCTGATGAGTATTTGAAAGGAATTTTTGCGAATTGTTAATCTGGTAATGAGACATTGAAATAGTCGTGGTGTGTACCAAATCCTGGCTTGAGTTTGGAAACGCGATCAATTCCGAATGATCCTCCCGATCCTCTTTGATTAAATACGTGTACTTCCTCATCTTCTTGCTTGAGAAAGCATGTTACATGGTTGAGTGAACCTTCCTCATCTTCAGCTTTATCGAATAGGAGGACTGCAGAGCCGAGTGAGGGTGCTTTTGCTTTTTCTATATTATACCAATAAGTAAATTGAGGTGGACCTATTCCCAAGAGTGAATCTTCTTGACCCACTACGTAGAGGTAGGTGCCACAGCAGTTCGAATAATTTCTGTTTCGGTGTCCATACATCAAAAGACGCCTTACATTATCCAGTATTCTTTCCTCTTGTTCTGAAGAAGGTTCAATTGTATCAAGAAGTAACAATTCATTTTCAAGAAGTATATCTGGATTCATTCTCTCTTGTTAACGTTTTCTTGCTACGATCATTACATTTACTCCGAACGGAGCGTTGAGATGTGTTAAGAGTGAGTTCTCTGTTTTCATCCATGCGGTGATTA
>CAZBLF010000003.1:0-62993 GCA_964492935.1 uncultured Methanosarcinales archaeon | reverse complement strand
AAATTACTTCTGTCACTGCAAAGTTGGATAAAGATGGAGAAGTCTCGTTCTGAATTTCCATGGTCGAAGCAGCAAAATCCAAATTCACGAATGATAATATCCCTGATCTGTTCGTTCACCTGGACCTCAGACATCCTGACCGATCCTCTGGAAATTGCAACCTAGTAACTGATGTAGCCCATGATGGAAACATCATCGTTTCGAATGGATTACTCCAACAAATCCAAATACCCATCAACATCGACCCCGGAGAAAGACCTAAGGATCAAAGAAATTGCAAAAATCCGATTACCTACCTAGATGATGTAACTAATACGGACGTCCCCGTAGGCAAGAACACAGTCAAAGTTACAAATCAATGCGTTTGCGGAGGAAGTAAACTCAATTGCCCAACAAATACTCCTAAAGGATATTTCTTCAATTGCTATCAGAGCCAGTGTCGAGCATTCCCTGGATGTCCCACAGATAGTGCAAGCAAAGGAGAATGTGTATGTAATGCTGGTACTGCACCCGATGAATTCGATTGTGGCGGAGACGGAAAAAATCCAAAAGATACATACGATAACAATAGAGTAGGCTGGTCCTGCAATGAAGATGGAATAACGAGGAAGTGTGAGAAAGAGGCAAGTAAAAAGGGAACTGCAAAATCGGCCAGTAGTTCTGAAGAAAAATCAAAATTTATTCTCCTTTTAGCAGAAAGTAAATCGGAACTCAAAGTTTTAAAGGGTAGTGTGAAACACCCCCTGATACTGCAGGTTACTACTGAAAAACCAAATGATATTGTGTTGACTATTGAGGAACCCATAAAAGGAGGTAGTCGAAAGGATAACGCCATTGAGGTTACTCTTAGTGAGCCAAGAGTTTTCGATAACGGAATCTATAGATATGAGTTTGATTATACTGCTCCAAGTGAAATCATAGAGGACGAACTTATTACTTTCCTTGTGAGTGAAGGAATTACGCCGCTGGATTCAGTAGAAAAGGCGCTTAGCTAAAATCAGACGGGAGAATGTGCTATTTATTTCTTTCACATAAATTGTCAACATAAGTAGAATCAGCCGTAGTATTATGCAGACCAAAACGCTTGAGTCTCAATTGAGCGGACTTGGAACGCCTACTCGCCCATTTATGTAGTGAGGACAATTCCTTGGGGTCCTTTTCTGAAGACATATTCACTTCATAAGATCTAACCAATCCGATAGCCCACTGAGGATCACGATCAGATGCATATTTTGAATATAATATGTCCTCGGCACCCTTTGCTTCCCCACCCAAATACATCGATATGCCTTTGGCAAGAACAACCGATTTCTCATCAGGATGCTCCTTATACAAACCATCAATAAACTTCAAAGCACCGTCTCTATTCTCCTTAAGCAAAATGCCTAGAACCTTTTCACCTCGTTGATAATCATGATTTGCTAAATGTTTCTTAAAAGCGTCATAAAACACCTGAGGATCGCCAGAAGTAACCTTCTCCTTATCGCCTAAGTTATCAGTAACAACATTCTCGCCTAGTTTGTAGGTAATTCCCGTCCTACCTCCCTTGAGATGAATAAATCCATAATCGCCTTTATCGAAATGTACTCCCTTCCCGCGACCCCTACCACCAATCACAACCCCATTTTCTCGATTAATTAACATGCCGTGGCGACGCACATCAAAAGTAAGTTCGGACTTGTCCTCTTCATCAGCATCCTCGGCCTGCACCACATTCATATTAGGAGCACCTGCAAGAGCCAATACTAAACCACCAAACGTAGCAGCCTTACCAACAAAAGAAGATTCTTCATTAGAAACAACATCATCAACACTAGTATCTAAAGGAAATTCAATACGTTCATCAGCAAGACCTAACCACTCACTCAACTTCGAAGGTAACTGCATAGTAACAAATAATGCATTTTTCTATAAAAACCTTACTAAGAACTCCCCCTAAACCGAAATGACGAGCCACCAATATCTTCCTTACAAGAATCATCCAACCGAGTATTTAACGTATATCCCATCGTAGGATCCTTATCCGGGAGGAACACCCATACAATCAACGGATCACTCCTCACCTTTACTTTTTTAGCGCCCTCACTCTGAATATCCGACAATACCCCATCGTCCAAGGAGCCATCCTCAAGACATCGCTTAGGAATCCGCTCAATATAGATAAATTTCTTCTTATTCGTCTCCCTACGCTCCACCAAAAGATTAACAACCGTCTTAGACTCTCCAGGAACCTCCTCAATGACCCTAGTAATCGTCAAATCTTGAGTCTGCGTAACAATCGTCTCCCCTACCGTCCGCTCATCGAGAATACTTTCACTTACCTCGTCATCCGAATCAATAACACCCTCTCCCTTCAATTTTAAAGCCTCATCAATAAAGAGATCATTGCCCACTCCAAGAGCCTCAGACAAAATATCCTCATCCAGAACCTCGGGAATCGCTTTAATCACCGGATCACAAGAATAACTCTCATCCAAAGGCGTCACATTCACCGCAGCCCCATTACCAGTAAAACGAACCTTAATCTTTCCAGAACGCACCTTCAAACATCGATAAAACGGAAAGCCCAAGTCCAAGTTCGTCACCTCAGCACTATCCTCAACCGAAGAATCAGAATAAAAGAACACATTCTTGCCTGTTCCAGAACTAATCTCTTCAACAATAACCGGAAATGGCTCAATTATCTGCAACTGCTGAGGATTCAACACATCAATATTCTGATCAACAAAATACACCTTATCCACGCCACAACTAATCGAATACTCTTTGTCCACCACCGAACCCTGCTCGTACGAAATCTCCTCAGCATCCGCCTGCAAACGCTGTACCAACAACGTAGTCTCCGCCTGACAACCCGTATTTTTAATATCGGAGAGCGAAGACATCCCAAAATAAAACATCAAAATCAACACCACTACCGCCACAAAATAAAACAACCAATTGGATGAAAAGTCACCTCGCTTCTGCATACTCTATAATTGAAAACAGGCTTTAATAAACTTTTGCTCCGAGAGACCATGCCAACGCCCGATGAGGCTGCTGTTGCGAGAAGCGGCGAATTGACGAAGTCTCGCAGCTCCTCTCGCTCGCTTCAAAGTGAGATTTCGAAGAAAGCTCATAAGTGCGCCGTGTCTTGGCATAGTCCAAGTTTGCCCCAAAACCTTATAAAGTTACTATCTACAAATCCTCCATGATCAAAGAACCCTTCAAAAACAGCTTCCAAAAAATAAAGAACAACAAATCAAGATTCGCAACCATCGTAGTGGTACAACTACTCTTCCTTTTCACCATCTCCATAGCAGCATTCTTCACCATCATCCCAGCAATAGAGGAAGGCAAGCAAGGAATGGAAATCTATGACCAATTAGCAATACAAAACCAAGAACAACCGCAACTCCAACAACAAGACGCAGCCAAAATCTACAGAAGCTTCCAAAACATGCTCACCTATTTCGAGCGAGGAGGAATAGCAATAGCAATAGCCTTCATCCTCATCAACGGAGTAGCATGGTTATTAGCGCAATCCATGATCAGAAAGATAAACACCAAAACCTATGTCAACATAGTAATCATCGGTCTAATAACCTCAATAGCAATACAACAACTTATCACAAGCTACCTAAAAACAGCCCTAACCGGCATCAATGAACAACAGTATTTACCCACGGGAGTAGCATTAACCGTAATCGCAGTCATCTCCTTCCTCAGCTATACAGCATTCGCAACAACACATCATCCCATAAAACAAATACCTAAGAAAATCCTTTCCCTAATCATCAACAAAGGCCACCTTCTCCTACTCTTCTTCCTCATCAACATCCTCTTAGTAGCCCTGCCAATGTACCTCTTCATGACCACCATCGACGGCTATCTCGCAATTCCTCTAATAGCAATCTTCACAACCCTAGCCATCACAGCATATACCAAAGTCCTCTGGCTAACCGCTATAGAATCCTAAGCAGCGCTGACGCCCATTGAGGCCGCTGTTGCGAGAAGCGGCGATTTGACGAAGTCTCACAGCTACTCTCGCTCGCTTCAAATTGAGCTTGCTCATGATACGGCCGTGCCTCAGCGCGAACACAAATCAAACCTAAAAAGAACTATTCTCCGCCAGAATCGCCATCAGAATCGCCAGAATCTTCATCTGAAGCTTCCGAACCATCTTCATCAGAATCAACGGCATCCTCTAAGTCAGCATCATCAACATACTCTGCAACCTTACCAGCAACATACGAAGCAACTCCTTCCTCAGAAGTAATGCCCTCTTCAGCTGCTTCAGCAACCGCCTCAGCAACCAATGCCTCAAGTTCAGATGACTTTTTAGCACTTTTTCGAGCAGCAGCGCGAGCATACGTAACAGGAGCAAGCAACATATCGATATGACTCATCCGTGCCATGCGAGTATATTTGGCCTTTTCAACAGGATCCCTAGCCTCAGCAGCCAACCGATGATAGATAGTAGTAACATCTTTTTTCGTAGCAACCTCTTCCGGAATCACCCCTAACAAACCAAAAATCATGGACAACCGATCATATGACTTCCTAAAATTATGACCTAATTCTTCAGCAATCACCAGTTCCTTTTGCTCCTTAGCGCTTAATCCCAGATACTTGGCTTGCCTTTCAGCATCCTTGAAGAAGTTAGGATTAGCATACAGAGTAATCTTCCCATCCCTACCTCGACCAATAGCAGCAAACGCACTTTCACCGATATACCCAATTGCCAAATTACCAATATCCTCAATCGACATACCTTTTTCAGCAAAATGCTCTCGCATAGCATCTCCAGCATCCGAACGCAGATACGAAACAACATCCTCCTGTAATTGATGCATTTTAGAAAGATATTTCCCTACATCTCGCATATTGACATCAAGATCGCCTTTCGCTACCCTAATACCGTCCTTCGGCGCACCAGCAATCTCATAAACACCCTTAACAGGAATTTTTATACCAACAGATTTCCGTTGAGCAACAACATCATGAATACCATGACGAGACGTCCAATCATCCATATCCTTCTTGCCCTGGTCGCGCAGATGCATCTCGCCATACTGCTCAAAACCACCTGCAGCCTTATCTTTCTCAAATTCGCCGTGACCATAGGCCTTCGGCATGATCGTACTACCGTCTGAGTTATGAAAATAAGCTCCAATCCTTACCATAAACCACTAGACAGTAGTAACTATATAAAAAGCTATCGGAAAAAGACTAAGTAAGGGTAAATAGAGAATGTAAAAACAAAAAATCAGAGATATTTCTCTCGCTTCATGACATCCTTAATGGTAAGCATGTTCTCCAGATGAAGCGTCTTCAAGCGCTTAAGTTTTCTCTTAATTTGAGCATTCGTAACGGGGTGCTTATCGCCAAGAACATCTCTTAATACAATATAGACCTCATGATGATAATTCTTTTGTAGAGTTTGCAAATCTTCAAGCTGACGAAAAATCATATAACTTTTCCCGTAGTGGGCGTTGAGCATGTCGAAAGCCTTAGACTTCTTATCAGCAGGCTTCAATACCTTACTATCTAAGATAGAACTAACCTTATCCAGCACTCCTCTAAATTTTTTCATGAACAATCCCCCTAGTTATGTTTAGCTTTCGCCTTACGGTAATGTGCAGGTTCCTTTACAGCGGCATCAGATTCTAAACCACCATAAATTCCACGCTGACGTGCAGTATACGTATTAGCTAGCTGTGGTAAAGTCTGCCTAAAATGTTGATCTACTCGCTCAGGTACCCCATTAGTGAAATTCTGGATTTGAGGCACTGCCTTCCCCTTAGAAGCGGGGTCAACCATCTCGCCAATACCTCCTGCTAATTCGACCTTATCTCCAGCCTCTGCGCCGGTGACCGTATACTCAGTAGGTCGTAATGCTTCCGAAAGATATTGACTTTGTAATGCCTGTCGAGCTTCCTGTACAGCTTGAGACGTAATTTTGCCCTTAACAACTCTTTCACGAAGAAAAGTATCCAATTGACTTCTAGAAATTCCATACTGACCTATTAGCTGTTCAGGCTTTTTTCCTACCTCAAGAACCCTTTCCTCAAGAAGTTCAGAGAGCTTTCCACCCACCTCATCAGTCTTACCGTAAAGCTCATCCAATAATTTATCTACATCCCCAACTTCATGCCCAGAATACTTTCCAAGAACCACATCCAACTTATCGCCATACTCCTCTGATTTCCCAGCTACATCTGTTACATGGGCTGAAGCCTCATCTATGAGCTCCCTCCTTCTGTCCGCTGCAGTAGTAGATCTTTCTTTCATGGTATGGTTAGTCACATTAATAGTACTATTACTAATCACTTATCTGATTATAAACCTTTCGATTTTGGCCATTGAGTGTAACTATCAACTCAAGATTACAACCTGTTATCTACCCAAGTAACAAAAAGCAACATTTATAAACTAACTTCTAAACTCACTAACAATGGCAAAGTCCAAAAAAGCAAAGCCTTCTAAGAAACCTGAATCAACTGAACTATCAACAATTCCACGAGGCCAGGCACCCAACATGCCACAACAGCCACCTAAACTTTCTAAAGAACAAGAACAAAAATTAAAGGATATCAAAAAGAAACTAGAAAAGTTTCAAAAGCAAGTCCTAGCAAAATTCGATGACTATGTCATGGGTATTGCCTTAATGCCCCCTCCAAAACCAAAAGAAGGCGAAAAAGTAGATCCTAACAAAATCAATGTTCTAGTCCTAGTAGACGATTCCGATTCTAAGAAGATGGCCAAACAAGAGCTAAAAAAGAAGCTCTTCACCATCATCGACAAGCAAGCACAAGACATCGACAAGAACCTCTTCCCAGAAATCATCATTCTATCTGAATTATGGCAAAACTGCTATGACCAAAAATATGAAATTCTACAATTAGTAGCCATGTCCGCACCCGTCTTCGATAAAGGGATGCTCCAAGCAGTAAAGATTGCAGAACTGCACAAGAACATGGTTATCAAGAAGTTCGAGAAATACATTGTAAGTTACGTTTTAGCAGGATCCCTAATCCAAGGCCGTGCAACTAAATCTTCAGACATCGACGTCTGGATAGTTATCGATGATACCGACGTCAAACGAATGACGAGAGCAGAATTAAAGGACAAACTCAGAGCAATCATCATCGGCATGGGTATCGAAGCCGGAGAGATGACTGGAGTCAAGAACAAATTAAACATCCAGGTCTATATCTTAACCGACTTCTGGGATTCATTGAAAGAAGCAAACCCCATTATCTTCACACTCTTGAGAGATGGCGTACCGTTCTACGACCGAGGCATCTTCATGCCCTGGAAACAACTGCTAAAAATGGGAAAGATTAAACCCTCCACCGAAGCCATCGACATGTTCATGGCCTCTGGCGAGCAGATGATCAAACGTGTCCAGAACGAATTGAAAAACATCGGAATGGAAGACATCTACTATGCAGTTCTCACTCCATCGCAAGCTGCATTAATGCTGCACGGCGTACCACCCCCATCACCACGCGAAACAGCTGAATTAATGAAAGACATTTTCGTAAAGAAAGAAAAGCTCCTAGAGGATAAATACATCCACACCCTAGAACGCGTCATCAATATCCGAAAAGATATCGAACACGGTACTAAAAAAGGATTAACCGGTAAGGAAGTAGATGAATTACTAGACCTAGCACAAAAATACCTCAAACGAGTAAACAGACTCTTCACCCAAATCGAAAAAATCAAAGAAGGCAAAGACGTCATCGCCATCTGGGACAACGTCGTAACCATCATCCGAGATGTACTTAAGTTAGAAGGCATCGAACGAGCAGCAGACGTAGAAATCGTCAAACTGTTCGAAGACGAATTAATCGCACAAGGAAAGATCCCTGCTAAATATCTAAGAACACTCAACGATCTACTCAAAGCAAAGAAAGACTACGATGAGAAGAAACTAACAAAACAAGAAGCATCCGTCTTAAAGAAAGAAGCCGGCAGCTTCATCAAATTCCTAGTTGAATACATGCAGAGAAAACGAGGACGTGAGCTAGACAGAGCAAAAATCCGAGTAAAACACGGAGAACGCTACGGTGAAGTTCTTTTACTAGGCGACACCGCCTTCATCATTCACGATATCGATAAAGAAGATAAAGAAATCTCCAAAGCAACGCTAGACGAAGATGGTGGCATCACCAAAACCAAACGAACAACTATCGAAGAGTTCGAGAAACACCTCGCACAAGCAAACATTCCACCAAAAGTCTTCATCAAAGAACGAGTCTTTGAAAGCCTCAAAGAAATCTTCGGTAAAGATGTAGAAGTCCTCGTTAATTTCTAAGATTATTTCTATCAACTCCCATATAAATATACCAAAACATTTATATACTATAGCCGCTATAGCAACCATAGAATGCCTACAACAATACAACTAACGCACCCAACAAAGGAAAAACTGAGATCTTTTGGAGTGAAAGGAGAAACCTACGAAGAGATTATAAAAAAGCTCTACGACATCGCCCACAAACAACAATTAAGAGAATTCTTGCTCTCAGACGAGAACACAATAACACTTGAAGAAGCGCAGGCAGAACTCGATAAAAAATGGCCAAAATCGAGATAGCACGCTCCCTTTTCTCAGAAATTCAAAAACGATTCAAGGGCGAATCCCATAACATCCTGGATCTCATGAAATCTCTGCAAGACCATCCAAGGAAAGGTAAAGAGCTTGGAACAGTAGGCGGAATCGTAATAAAAGAGCTCAAATACAAAAGCTTTCGTTTCTACTTCATAACAGACGGATTCAAGCTCAAATGTCTCAATGTGAATGAACTAGTCGATCTGTTAATTCGATTTGTAAAAATGTCGGACAAAAAAAGTCAACAAGGAACTATCAATAAAATAAAGCATATTCTTCAAACAATAGGTCCATCGGGATTCGACTAGAACACAACGTTTATATACCTTCATCCCGATTTTACACCTATGCCAGAGTCTGTGCAAGGAGAATATGGAGAAGGCCCTATCTACATTCGAAAGAAGGGCGTCTGGGACATGCAGGACCTCTATGAGGCGATGGCAGACTTCTTTAGACAGAGAAAATACCGATTACACGAACGCATTTACAAACATAAAAGGCCCAGTCCCTTCGGTGCAGAACGCCAGTATACCTGGGAAGCAGAAAAAGAAGAGACCGATTTCCTTAAATTCTCCTATGAAATCTATATCCACACCTATGACGCGCATGACGTTGACGTCGTAGACAAAGACAACAAGAAAAAAACATTCACCAAAGGCCGTATCTGGATCCAATTAAAAGCAGGCATCGAATCCGATTGGGAAAAAAGATTCTCTGGCTCATCATTATACGAAGAACTCAAAAAATTCCTCTTCAAATACGTCATCAAAGACAATATCGTTCAAGGCTATGAAACAAAACTCAAATACGAAATGTATGAATTGCATGCAATGATCAAAAACCGATTACAGATGGAATCCGATGAATTTGAATTCCAACACTTTTCAGGCATGCACAGGAAATTTTAATGGCAGACACAAGATTCATTGTAGATCATTTGAAGATCGACTACGACGGCATCGTTGATCTGAAAGGACTGTTTAGAGTCCTGTCCCAGTGGGCGCTCGATCGGGACTGCGAGCAAAACGAACTCACCAACCGCGAAGACGAAACCGAAACGGGAAAACATCTCGAATATCTACAAAATTATTCAAAAAGATTTACCGACTACACCATTTTCTATTTCAAAGTCAGAATATCAGGATCGCATCTCCAAACGGTAACCGTTACTGAAGGAAAGAAAAAAGTAAAAAGACTCAAAGGCAAAATCAGAATCTTTCTCGATGGACAATTAATGCACGACTCAGAAAACAAGTGGGACGACCACCCCATATTACTCTTCATCAGAAAAATGTATGAGAAATACTTCTATCACGCCTATACCGAACGCTTCGACAGATTATGTGCGACGTACACGCACGACCTCTACAATCATCTTACTAAATATCTCAACATCGCCAGTACAGAAAGAATCGAAAGTACTACGCCTTCACAATGACCGAAAAAAAGATGATCGTATCGGGAAAGAAACTCTCCTATAACGGTCCATTCAATCTTAAAGAACTCTATGAAATCATCGAAAGCTGGATAGTAAAAACAGGAAAGTATCGCGAAATCAAAATGAAGCGCGAACATGTCCACGAACATGGCAAAGATATCGAATATGCCTTAGAAATCTATGACAACCTCCACGATAAATCAAAAGCAATCGTCAAAATCAGAATCCTCATCCAAGACTTAAAGAAAGCGAAAGTAAAAAAAGGAAAAACCAGCAGAACGGTAGACTTCGGAAATTTGTTAGTTATCTTTGACGGCTTCCTAGAATCCGAACACCACACCTCCTGGGAAAACAACCCCTGGTATTACGCAATGAGAACCTTCATCGATTATTTCCTCTTAAAACACTATGATCGGAGAGATGATGATTTAGTAGAACATCGCGTAAACGAACTCTATGCACTCCTAAAAGACTTCTTCCGTACCTACAAACTTCAAGAAGAATAAATGGGCCTGAAGACGCGGAGAAGAAACTCCTCCTGGCCTTCAGTCCTGAAATGGGCCTGAAGGGAATTGAACCCATGATATCCACCATGTCGAGGTGGCGTCATAGCCGCTAGACCACAGGCCCATACTAAAAGCCTCCGACGAGAGTTGCACTCGTGACCTTTACCTGTTTGCCAGGCTGAAGTTATACTCAGCATAGTACCAAGGTTTTGCGGATAAAAACAATCGCTTTCATCTAACGCAATAGCTACTATGCTACGGAGGCATACATCATCGAATTCGCAAAGTGTTTATAAAGATTTCGAGGTAGAAGTAGGAAAGAATTATATAGCCACAAACCGTTAAGAAATCAATGTTTAAAGAGAAAAGATACCCTTCTTGGCTCGACCCAAAAAGAATATACAATTTTAAAAAACAAGGGAGCACGCTCAAGGGAGACGTCGCCGAAGTCATAGTGAAACACAAGATTAATTTTGGACATAGGCCAAGAGAAATCTCACCAACATTTCTTGATGAAATACGAAATTTCACCGTTCCTGATAAAATGAAAGAGTTTCTGAAAGAAAACTGGTACACAGTTGATCTTTTTTCATTTGTAATAAAAAATAATCAAGTGCGACAATTGGAACTCTACGAAGTTAAAGCAAGAAACTGGTATGATCCCTCCTACAAAGGAAATTTAAAAAAACCACAAATGACTGCCAATGCCCTTCGAGTATACTCTCAAGCAATGCAATTAGGATTCATAGTAAAATACGCAGAAGTTTTGTTTCTAGACCAATGGGAGTATTACATTTTTTTCAAAGATTTCGATCCAGAGAACTTCTATATTAGGGACGAAGAAGACCCGAAATACGCTAAGAATTCAAACGGGCCAGAGAGGGGTTCAATTAATAAGCATCTTAAGAAATAAAAGATGCGAGGGAAGGGAATCGAACCCCCGAAGGCACTAAGCCATGGGATGTCTTCGGAGAAAATCCTCAGAATCCCAAGGCCTCCTCTCCGCTTAAGTCCCACGCATTTGACCGCTTTGCTACCCTCGCGTATCCTTTGAGACCTGAAATCGTTATTTAAACCTTTCTCTAAACTTCAGACCTATTTTAGGACTGAAGTCCAGGAGAAATTTCTTCTCCGTGGAAACCAAACAATTTATATATCCTCAAGTCAAAAAAGAGCTATGGCAGCAGTACGCCAAGATGAATTTGAAAAGTATGCATTTTTAGCGATAGCATTAGTACTTACCGTCATCGCCTTCCTCATCATCCGTCCGTTTGTCGGAGCTATTCTCGGAGGAGTCATTCTTGCCTATGTCTGCTATCCCATCTATAAATGGCTGCGCAACAAGATAAAACGAAAAACGCCTGCTGCATTAATTACCTGCCTGCTCCTAGTAATAATTTTATTAGTACCTACAATCTTCATCCTCAACACACTCACCAAAGAAGCCTACGTCGGATATCTCATGTCCAAACAAAAAGTGGCTGCAACCGAAGCCATATTAGGCGATTGCGACATCACCAATACGGCGTGTAAACTGGTACAGCCATTAAACAATTTCATGCAAGACCCTCAGATCCAATATCAAATTCAATCCTCCATCGAAAAGTTCACCAGCTACATCCTTGACAATATTTCCAATATAGTCCTCTCCATACCTAAGTTCCTATTAAGCATCTTCTTCATGCTCTTCACCATGTATTACGCCTTAAAAGAAGGCCACCTCGTGACACAATTAGGACAAAAACTAATCCCTCTAAAAAAGGGTGTCAAAGACAAACTCTACAAAAAAATAACCAAAACGACGTTCGCAGTCGTCTACGGCTATATTATCGTAGCGATCATCCAAGGAGCGCTCGGAGCGCTAGGATTCATCATGTTTGGGATTCCCTCACCGCTATCTTGGGGAATCGTCATGGGATTTCTCGCACTCTTTCCGATCATCGGAACACCACTCGTCTGGGTCCCTGCAGCACTCATCAAACTCATGGATGGAGTCATCAACAATGAAGCAGGCACCATCGCAGCTGCCATTGGACTTCTCCTGTATGGGATATTCATAGTCAGCAGCATCGACAACATCCTCCGTCCCAAAATCATCGGAAACCACGCCAAGGTCCATCCCTGGATCATCCTGATGGGCGTTCTAGGAGGATTACTCATGTTCGGCTTCATTGGATTAATCATCGGACCCCTCATCCTTACCACCTTCGTCATCCTCAGCGAATTATATGCCGAGGGCAAACTCACTAAAAAATGAAACTAAAAATTAAAAAACTCAATATGGAAACGGGGGGACCCCTCGTCGCCATGCTCAACGAAAAGGATGCCCTTCAATTCGACTTACACTCAAGCGACCGAATCAAAATCAGACAAGGAAGAAAACTGGAAACCGTTCTCCTCAACATCACCTCCAGCAAGCTTATCCCTAAAAACACGATCGGATTATTTGAAGAAGTCTTCAAAGCAATGAAATTCGATCCGCGAGTAAAAGTGACCATAACACCTGCACGCAAACCCTTGTCAATTGAATTCATCAAGAAAAAACTCGAAGGGCATCGCCTTACCCGAGAAGAAATCCACCAGATCGTCTGGGATATCGTACATAACAAACTCGACACCACCGAACTAGCATTTTTCGTCGCTGCAGCCTATTCACGCTCACTAGATCGTCAGGAAACCATTTGGTTAACACAAGAAATGACTGCACATGGAGACATCCTCAAGCCCAATGCCTATCCTGTCATGGATAAGCACTGTGTCGGTGGCGTCGCCGGCAATCGAACAACCATGATCGTCGTCCCCATCATCGCTGCAGCCGGATTAACTATACCTAAAACCTCCAGCAGATCCATCACCTCTCCCGCTGGAACCGCCGATACCATGGAAGTCCTCGCAAATGTCTGTATCAATCTAAAGAAAGTAACCAAAACCATCAAAAAGACAAAAGGAGTCATCATCTGGGGAGGTGCCTTAAATCTTGCACCTGCAGACGACAAGATTATCCACGTAGAAAAACCACTCTCCATTGACGCAAAATCCCAACTTCTCGCATCAGTCATCGCAAAAAAAGCATCCGTCTCCGCCACACACTTACTTATCGACATTCCCTTTGGCCCCGGCTCCAAAATCCCTACCGCGAGAAAAGCAAACATCCTCAAGAAAGATTTCATGGAAATAACACGCACCTTAGGAATGAAAACCCATGTCATGCTCACCGATGGAACCCAACCGATAGGTCATGGCATTGGTCCGGCATTAGAAGCGAAGGACGTGCTCTATGTACTGACCAACCACGAAAAAGCACCCAACGATCTCAAAAGAAAATCCATCAAGTTAGCAGGAAAGATGCTGGAAATGGCCAAGGTAACGAAAAACGGACAAAAAATGGCACGCGAACTCTTAACTTCCGGAAAAGCCCACAAAAAAATGATCGAAATCATCAAAGCGCAAGGCACTCGCATCACCGATCCCGAAAAGATCAAACTAGCACAATTCTCATTCGACCAGCGAGCAACGAAATCAGGAAAGATTGCCTCCATTAGCAACGATGCCATCTCAAAAATAGCACGTATCGCAGGAGCACCCCGTGACATCGCAGCAGGCGTCTATCTCTACCATCATAAGAACGACAAAGTCAAAAGAAACGACATCATCTACACTATCTACGCTGAGAGCAAGCATCGTCTGAAATTCGCAAAAGAAATCGCAAAAGCACAGCATGGCATCACCATCCGATAAACCGATAACAAAAGTATTATATACTTCCTTCTCCCGAAAATCGACATGGCAGAACAACCTCAAATGGCCCCACAAGATCCGGCGGCTGCAGCACCAGTAGGCGAAGCACCAAAGAAAGGCGGAATGATGAAAATGCTCATTGGAGTAGTAATTGTTCTTGTCGTAGGATATTTTGTAGTAACGCGCCTTCTGTAAGAGAATACCAGACTAATACTCTCGGTCCTAGTGTCAACACTAGTTACCTTTAAATAAGCATTCTCTTTCCAAAACTATTATTGCCACTGTCGCATAATCCGGTATTGCGGTGGCCTTGAATTGCCAAATTTCTAATGAAATGTATGGCATCTAGGCAGCCACTTTCCGCAAGGATATCCTGGTTCAAATCCGGGCGGTGGCGTTTTTTCTTTTACTTTCCGCAAGGATATCCTGGTTCCTACAAACCGCAGGTTTGTATGGCCAGGAAATCTCAAACTTTGTTTGAGGGGTTCGAAACTTGTTTCGAAGCTCTTAATTCCCGCTGCAAATCCGGGCGGTGGCGTTTTTTCTTTTACTTTCCGCAAGGATATCCTGGTTCCTACAAACCGCAGGTTTGTATGGCCAGGAAATCTCAAACTTTGTTTGAGGGGTTCGAAACTTGTTTCGAAGCTCTTAATTCCCGCTGCAAATCCGGGCGGTGGCGTTTTTTCTTTCTCAAAAATAACTCACCTTTATAAAAAAAGATTGCTTCTTCTACACTATGAATCAGCAAGAACACAACACCATGCTCTCGTTCCAAAGAGCTAGAGCCGACATCATGAAGATGCAGGAAGAAATCTATGCCCTGCAACATCAGCAATCTACCCTTGTCGCAACCATTTCCGTACTTCAGGAACAAAACGCAATGCTCGTGGAGAAACTAAACACTCCCAAAACCGCTACCGTAAATGCTCCAGTCGCAAAGAAAACCAACGAAAAAACATTCCTAGCATCCAAATCAGCAACCAAATTCCACCTCAAAAACTGTCCTTTTGCTCAGAATATCAAGCCAAAATCCAAACTTACGTTCAAAACCAAAAATTCTGCATTGAACAAAGGATTCAAACCTTGTAAATGCATTAAGTAGAGTATATTCAATCTCCGTCGAAAGAATGCAGAGTATTTGTTCCGATTTCCACACCAAACATTTAAAAAACTTTGCCCTAACCGAAAGGTTTATATATGGTCCAAAGTTACCCTTTTTAAATGTTTTTGAGTTTTACGACTGTAACCAGGTGAAAAATGTCAAGACGAAACGCAATCAAAAAGTGTCCTGAGTGTACCGCTACTAACCTTACTTTTAATAAAAACCGTGGAGAAATTATCTGTAACGAGTGTGGTTTTGTTCTAGAAGATAAAATGGTTGACTTCTCCCAAGAATGGAGAGAATTCGATTCAGATACCGGAGAATCACGAAGACGAACCGGAGCACCTATGACCTATACTCAGTTCGACCAAGGTTTAGGTACCGAAGTAGGACAAAAAGGAGATCTTTTCAAATTAGGTGGAAAAGACCGTAACAAATTCTTCAGATTAAGAAAATGGCAGTACAGAATCTCAACCGCTATCGAAAGAAATCTTAAATTAGCACTAGCAGAATTAAAGAGAGTTTCATCCTACCTAAAACTTCCAAGATCCGTTGAAGAGGAAGCTGCTCGTATTTACACATTAGCTGTACAAAGAGGACTAGTACGTGGACGATCCATGGAATCCGTTGTTGCAGGCGCCTTATATGCAGCCTGCCGAAGACACGACGTTCCTCGCACCTTAGATGAATTATCAGAAGCTTCAGGAATCGAAAAGAAAGAGATCGGAAGAACCTACAGATTCGTAACTAGGGAACTAGGAATCAAAATCCTACCCAGCAATCCTGCAGATTACATCGCAAGATTCGCATCCGCACTCAAACTATCGGCCGAAACCCAATCAAACTCAGTTGAGATCCTAGAAAAGGCTCAGAAAGCTGAATTAACATCAGGTCGAGGCCCAACCGGAATCGCAGCAGCAGCTCTCTATGTTGCAGCCTTAATGCATGGCGAAAAACGCACGCAAAGAGAAGTAGCAGACGTTGCAGGCGTAACCGAAGTCACCATCAGAAACCGTTACAAAGAACTTCTTGAACAATTAAATCTTGAAAAAGACATCAAAAAAACCAAGAAGCGCAAGAAGTAGAATTTTCATCAAAAAAAGGGGATATATCGACGGTAATTCAATTGTCGTTGATTATTAAGTAAAGCAGGAAAACCGAAGAATAGCTGCTTTACTTATAAGCGAGATCATCCCAACATGAAACGAGCAATTATATCTGATGTACATGCAAATCTTCCTGCCCTAGAAGCTGCTCTTGAAGATATTGCTACACAAGGAGCAGATGAAATAATTTTCTTAGGAGACGCAGTCGGCTACGGTCCAAACTGGCTGGAAGTTACTCAGATGCTTGCAGAACATGCTCCTAAAGCAGTAATGGGAAATCACGATTGTGCCGTCATTAATTTTCCATTCGGATTTAACGAGGTAGCCGCAGTAGTTGCTGAATGGACAAAACAGGAGATTAATCAGTCTGAAGAGGGAGAACGAACACTACAATATCTTAATAAATTGCCAGATGCGCTGGAAGAGGGAGAGATTCTTTACGTCCATGCCTCACCCATAGATAGTATGATGGTATATATTGATAAAGATACTGACGACGATACATTAAAGAAAAACTTCGATGATATTGAGCGTCTCGCTTTCGTAGGTCACAGCCACAAACCCTTGTTTTGGGAAGAGGAGGAAGGTATTCCCACACACTGTCTCAGCCCCTCAACAGAAGACCTAAAGCCCGAACATAAATATATGATCAATGTGGGTTCTGTAGGACAACCACGAGAAGGCGGAGATTCACGCGCATGTTATGTGATATTACACGATGCCAATAAAGTAGAATATCGCAAAGTAGAGTATAACGTTCAAAGACATATTGATGCTCTCAATAACTCAACAATAAATGAATGGCTCCAGGGTCAAGAAAAATGGGTAGAAAAAGTTCATGAATCGGAAACAAAGGATCCCTTCATTTCCAAATTAGATTTCGCAGGATATCTAGCCCACAGAATTGAGATGGGGAAATAATCACCTAAAACATCCAACCAATTGCTCAAAACCCTTTCTACTAAAATCCCTCTTATACGCTTTAGCAGCATCAATCACTACATTACGAGAAAACCTAATCTTCTTCTCCTTCAACAACTCACTAATAAAAGAAGAAAGCAAGTACGAGGAAAACTGCGTAACGTTCGAAGGATCGTCCGTATATCTACACCGTTCAAAGTCCAACATCACAACGCGATAACGATCAACCAAAATATGCTTGTGGGGATGATGCATCTCCTCTTTCTTAATTCCAAGACTATCCATGACATAACACTGACGAAACACACGACCAATCACCAACAAAATCTTAGACTTACTCTTGCACCTCTCCAGAAAATCAGGAAAGAATTTTCCAGGAACATAATAATACCCAAAATATTTCTGAGAAGAAAATAACACCTGCGGCCCAACCCTTTTACTATTCAACACCTTCAAGAAACGAATCTCATTCGCAATACTCCCTGCAGCCGGACTATCTGCACGTTCCTTCTTAACAACTACTTTTCGCTTACCATACGAACCAACAAACAACAACCCACGCTTACCGTGATCAAATTGCTCCAAGTGTTTAACATCACTAAGCCGAACCATGACGTTCCCCTGTACTCGTTATCGAATACACAATCAGATCCTCAAAACCAACATGCTCAGTACCAATCTCCTTAAATCGCCAACCGTACTTGAATAAACACGCATCCACCCTCTCGCGACCAGTAAGAGAAGAAAACAATAACAAAATCGTTCCGCGCGGCTTCAGATACGCTCCAACACCCTTTAAAAACTTGCAGACCAATTCATGTCCTAATTTACCACCATCCAACGCAACGTCCGGATACGAGCTATCGGTAGGCAAATAAGGAGCATTAAATGTAATCATATCAAATTGAATCCGATCATAGACCTTGTATCTTCTAAAAACAGAGAATAAATCACTCTGCACAAACTTCAGCTTCTTACTTCTGTGCGTCCGAACACAATGCACAATCGCATCCTCATTAATATCCAACCCATACACCTTCACCACTTTCTTAGATGCAGCCGCAGTAGCTGCCTGAATCCCAGAACCAGTGCCCATATCTAATACGGTACCCTTAGCCAATTTCTTAACAAACTTCTGAAGTAAAAAAGAATCCTCTCGCGGCTCGTAGATATCCATAACTCCAAAAAGTGAACTCCCTATAAAAAACTAACCACACAAATTCCGAACAGCCACATATTTAATCAATTTAAACGCACCCTTCTGCTCTATCCGAAAAATATTTTCTTTAAACGCGCACAAATCATTCGATCTATACAGCGAAGAAAACGTCCCTCTCCAAATCTCCAAGCCAAGTTCATATTCCTCACCCGAATACTCACTCACGCCGCCCTGTTCAATAAAGAATTCTTTTTTATCCTGCTCATCCCGCAAATACACCGTCATCTTTATTGCAGTAGTCGCGGGCAAACTTTCACCAAGACTCGTCTTCAAAAAAACCGAATTAAAGTTTCCAACAGTAACCTCCACATCAGAAGCAACCGCCTGTCCCGACGTGCTAAGATCGCGAGTAAACACAAACGTCAACACCCCAATAATAACGATAACTCCAATCAGAGCGTACACATTACTTCTATCTGCCATAACACAATTAGAAAAAAATACTATTTAAACCTTCTCAATCAAGTAAGTGCTCTTCCTTAACCCCGGAGAAAAAGGTAGCGATTAAGGTGAAGGATCCAAATAAGACAAACGTCATCAATAAATTCCACTCAATCAATACGCCAGTTAACAAAAACACGAATGCATACAAGAATGACTCAATCATCGACATGGTAGACATGACGGTAGCCCTAATCTTGGAAGGGATATATTTATTCATATAATTGATAAGTAAGAGGAACCGCGAACCATTGAGGCTGAAATACATAATCAAGAGAATACTCATCAAAACAAGAGAATCAAAAGTACCTAAAAGTATCAACGAAAGTGAGGAAATCAACGCACTGAAGAAAAGAAATTTCTTCTTAGAACCAAAAAGTCGTTCAAGTCGTTCAAGGTTCCTGTAAAATAAAATGGGAACTCCAAAGATTGCTGAATAAAAAATTCCGAAGTAAAACAAAGAAACTCCCCTTTCAGTAAGCAACGGCTGATACATCCAAAAAACAATCCAGGTAAATAAATTAATAGAAATTCTATCAAATGCAAGAACCTGTAGGACCTTGTGCTTCCGAAAATACTTGATGCCATCTAACATCGTAGAAAAATAGGAGCGCTCCACCTTTTTATGCACGCGCGGCTCAGTCAAACTAAAACAAATTCCAAATGCAATAACTACTGGCACAACCGTCGCCCACATCGGAACGCGTAATCCATAACTACTAGCAAGATACCCTCCAATCGGACCAGCCACCAAATAAGCAACATGCTCATAGCTCGAAAATCTTCCGAACATCATCTTGAAAGTAGACTCTCTCTTCAGCTGCTTCAATGTATCATACAACAATGCCTCGGCAGCTCCGGAGTACAATGCAATCGCAAGACCCCAGATCATACTCCCCAAGAAAAAAACCCAGAACATGGGATACAGGGAATACAAAAATACAGCCATACAGACGAAAAAACTCGATAAGATCAAAGATAACTTCCTCCCGTACCTGTCCGCGATCGCACCCGTAGGGATTTCAAAGAGGAAAAGTGCAATAACAAAAATAGACTCCAGCAACATAACCTGGAAAAGAGTAACGTTACCCACCTGAGTGTAATACGGAACCCAAAATCCGCCGATAATCATCAAACTAGCGAAAAACCGGTACAATTTCAATTTCCAGATGTTACTCGCTACATCAGCCATAAAAAAGACAAATCTAGAAATCTCTTCTTAAAATACACGATAAATCAAACACTATAGCGAATCTTTTCAGCATCAAGCACTTTCTTAACTGCAGCAAGAGAAACCGTTAACTGTTTCAAAGTAGGTTCCGCAGTTGTAATCTTCTGAATCCACATCCCAGGTCGAGCCAACATTCTAAAAAGAACATTATCCTGATGATACGCACTATATCTCAATAACTCATACGAAAACCCTGCAACAACCGGCAACAACAAAATCCTAAATCCAAACAACACTAAACGCTGCCAGAACCAGTGCAAGAAGATAATGCCTGGAAACAATGATTGAACTAAAGAAGGAATAAAGGAAAACAAAAAGATAGCAACCACCATCACGAATAACATAAAACTGGTACCGCACCGAGGATGCAATCGAGAAAACTGCTGAGCCTCCTTCGCTACTAACACCTTCTTAGCCTCATAACAGTGAATCGCCTTATGCTCAGCCCCATGATAACGAAATAAAGTCTTAATATCCTCCATCCGCGATATCAAATACACATACAACACAAAGATACCAATCTTGATAATCCCATCAACAATATTAAACAACACCGGAGCACTCTGCTCGCGCAATCCAAGAAGATACGTCAACGCATACGGCAACAACAAAAATAAACCAATGGAAAATGCAAAAGAGATGAATAACGTTCCGATAACCGCGCCTTCCGAAAGCTGATCTTCCTCATCCTCCGATTGAGCAGCACTCCAATTCAACGTTTTAATACCTAATACCAACATATCAACTAAATTAACAATGCCGCGAATAAAGAACCAGGTAAACCATTTCGGACGCTTTTTAACAAGATCTTTACGATACACAATCTGCTTACCTTTACGTACTGCAGTATAAGCAACCTTTTTGCCACGTATCATCACTCCCTCGATAACTGCCTGTCCGCCAATTGCCGTCGCCATACACTCGACAATCCCAAACTGATTATAAACCTTTGGCTATAACTAGAATATCACTACTCGAGCATAGAAATACTTATATATTTCGCCAACTCATAAAACCTATCGGAAAACTCAAAATCAGCTTTTTTCTTATGGAGATCATTCTATTAATTGTCCTTCTCGGTACCACGCTCACCATCTTCCAACTCACCGGAATAAAATTCATTCTCGGTCTACTCTTCCTGTGTGCACTAATCGTGGTGGGACTAATTGCACTTATCCCAGTCTACAACGACAAAAATGCAGGTTGGGGATTTCTAGGCGCAGTCTACTTTGGAGCACTCTTCAGCTTGATGCTCATCCACCGAAAAACAGGGATGGTAAACAAAACCATGCTCATCACCGCGTTTTTCGCAGCCCTAGGATTCTTCATAGGGATGGCAAAGCTAAAAGTAGCCCCACCAATGAAAGAAGAAACCACTAATGAAGAAGTTGCCGAAGTATCAACCACCTTCGACCCTGGCAAGTATGTAGCAAGTTCCTCCGGAACAACATTCCATAAACCCACCTGCATCTGGGCAAAGAAAATCAAAGAAGAACGCCAGGTCTGGTTCGGCTCAGAAGAAGAAGCAAAGAAAGACTACAAACCTCATTCTTGTTTAAAGTAATTATTCTAATAACAACGTAGCAATAACAATAAACCATAGCATCAACACTACAAAAGTAACCATCAACATATAATCCAGGCGCGGTTTGTGCAGTATTCCTTCGTACCGATGACGTTCTTTTCCAATCATAGTCTCTTCTTAATTACTCCCTATTAAAACGTTTCGCTACTTTAGTTGCTTACATTAGTTTTACATAAAAAATATCAGCAACTACTGTTTGGAAGGCATAACAATCATATGCATTACTTATGTCTTCCATTACTTCTCATTCCAATAGAGAATTATTAACCAAACTGCCCCGATTGTAATAGCACTGTCCGCGATATTAAACACCGGCCAAACCCGAAAATCCAAGAAATCAACAACATATCCAAAATACACCCGATCAATCAAGTTTCCTAAAGCCCCGCCCCACAACAACGCATACGGAAGAACCGTTTTCCGCTCCTTCATGATAACCGGCAAGTGATACAAGATAACTCCTACTACCACTAAACTAATCAAAATCAACAGGCTCTGCTGCCCGCGCAACAATCCAAACCCTGCTCCCGTATTTTGAATCGAGGTTAGATGTACTGCACCCGGAATCAAAGGAATAGTCTGCGAAACAAACATGAATCGCTCAACCAACACCTTAGTAAGACGATCAACAAAAAGAACAATTAACGCAATAAGAAAGAAATGTCTGCCCGACTGACAAAATTTACCAATCCTTGTTAATAGGGTGTTCGCCATGTGCTATTCGCTCTAAACTTTGTAATCGCTGATTGATACTCTCCAGCGTATATCTAATCGAATCTAATTTTGCCGAAACCACCTCTAAATCCTTTCCATAGAGTTCGGCATGATGAGTCTCCTGTTGTGGAGCCGCCGTAAACGGTTGCTGCATCGATGAAGGCGCTCCAGGCGGACTCGCATCCCTTGCAAACGGATCGGCCGGATTTCCTGAACCAGCAAACGGATCGGCAGCTTTTGCCAACGGATCTCCTCCCGGCAACGGATTTGCTAATGGATCTTGACTGCCTGCTACTGCATCAGGAGCGCCTCCCAAAGAATCGGGACTCGCGAAAGGATCCTGTCCTCCAGCTAATGGATCTTTTCCACCTGCTAATGGATCCTGTCCTCCAGCTAACGAATCTCCACCTAAAGGATCTGCACCAGGACTTCCTCCAAACGGATCTGCACCCTGATCAAAATTAAAGTCATCCTTCTTTTTCCAGAAAGCTAACTTATCAAGCACTCCCATGATTCACCTCTTTTTTGCACTAAACTTTTTTCCTATTGATATGCAACAAGGAGACCAGGAAATCTCAAACTCTGTTTGAGGGGTTCGAAACAAATTTCGAAGCTCTCTGATTTCCGCTGCCTCTTTTTTTGCACTAACTTACTCAAATTCCATCTTGATATCGGCAGCCTCTCGAACTTCAGCCAGCGTATCGTTAATCTGATCTTTCAACGCTTCCTTCGCGTCATCAATCTCTTCCTGCACTTTTTCAGCGACGCTTTCCTTAGCATCATCTACTACCTCTCCTGCCTTTCCTACTATATAACCTTTTCCCCTATCTAAGAAGTCAGATTCCGGCAGAAACTTTGCACCAATAAAAGAAAACACAGCAAAAAACAACACAATAAAAATAGCAATCTTAAACGTTTTTTTAACCGCCGTAACAAAGAGTGCAACAATCAAGAACGCAGCCAATGCAACCAAGATAAGTTCAATCATAACCTAAGTACCAATCACCGATATAAAAAGATTCTCTATTTCTGGAGGGCGACATGAATAAGAGGTGTAGATTCGCCCTCTAGATTGTAAAAGGCTAACAATACGTAAAACAGTTAACTTTTACTATTCTCAGCATTGTACACTCCCAGCACCTCTTCATCCGTCAACATCCGATGAAAGATCTTAACCTCATCAATACCCCCCTGGAATCCAGGTTCAATCAAAGAATTACCAATCATAATATCTGCATCATTTTCCACATCAAACGGCCAGTGCATAGGAATAGTGAATCCCTCTCCATTCAAATAAATTCTCGCCCTGCTATCATGACCATTCAACACATACGCCAAGTGATACCACTCACCATCATTGTAAGAATAAGTAGTAGGATACTGCAGATTCTTCACCTCAAACGCAAATTTGCCCTCATCTGTAAGAATAATACGTACATATCCCTTGCTCTGATCAAACCCTCGCTTTCCAACAATCTGTGCAGGCCCCGTAAATCCTTCGTCAACCTTAACCCACGCCATAAACGTAACCTCCTGCTGCGGAAAGTGATAGATAAAATCATGAGGAATAGTTAAACTGCCAACCCCATCAAAAAAAGCAGCATCGCCTACCTTTCCAGGCAACGCAATAACTCCGTCACCAGATACAGAGTCAAAACTCAACGAATCAAGCAAAGAACCATCATCCAACAACCTATTTGATACAGTAACTTCATCGAGAAGAGAGAAAAAAAGACTTGAATCAGTTTCTCCCAAAAGAAAAGCAGTTCCTGCAATAAGAAGGTGATCTGCAGTAACAGGATCATTCTTCCCCAAACCAATATTCTCTAAAGCCTCGCAACTAAAATACATTTCGAATTCTTCAGTATCTGGCTCCCCACTAGTCATAAAAGTAAGAGTAGGGTTAGTACCATTATAGGTAGCGTGCACGTTATCTAAACAAAGCTGAAGGTAGTGATCTATGGCCTCATCATAAAAGGAACCATTTCTAGCTAATGAAAAGTTCGAAGGAATATCTTGAAAATGTTCTATCTCCAAAAACCAAGAATTATTCTGGTTAGGGTCTCCCGGAGGGTCATGCAAACCCCTGAGATTCCTAAAATAGTTAATAGGACGGAATCCAATAATGAGGAATCGTTCATCGCCAACACGTTCAACTGAGAAATCAATGTTGTTAGCTAGATTTCCCCACAAATTTCCAGCATATTCTCTACCAGCCTCTAAAAAATTTGAATCGCCTATAAGATAACACCCTCTTCTTGCTGAAGAACCAGTTAAACCACCTCGAAAAAATCTGGCTAAGATGTTGTAAATCTCCTGTACCGACATACATTTAGGTTGTTCACACTCCCAACCAAACGCCCCACCTCCAAGACCAGAAACCGGTGTAGCAATCTTTCCATTATGGCAGGTGAGTGAGGTAGGGAAATCAAGAGAAAAATCATCATCTCCCCATACTATTACGGTGAGCAAGGAAAAAAGAAATATTCCAGTAATCAAAAAACCTAAACGCCTCATCTAATCCTCTCAGCAAACTCCCTCGCAACATCAATCATCGCAGCAGCATTCGGAATCGTATTGGTAGTAACAACCGAAACCTTCGCCTTTTTCAATTTCGAAAGTGCATGCTCAGCAAAAACACCATGAATGCCAATGCACGTAATCTTTTTAGCACCTAAATCCTTGCGCAACAATTTAATCGTTTCCAACAACGTATGACCTGTACTAATAATGTCATCCACAATCACCACATTGTGTTTACTTAAATCCACATCATGATCCAAAGCAACCTCAACATGCCTGCTACTATAGCGAGTCTTCTTCAAAATAGCAGATTCACACCCAATCATCTCCGCCGTTGCGCGAGCCCACTTATAACTCTCCCAGTCCGGCCCAATAATAATCGGGTTCTTGATATGCTTCTTAATATAATCTCGAACCAACCCATTAGCAGTCAATTTATGTCCACGAATCCGAAACACGTGCTTCAAATTCTTTTCACGATGCAGGTGCGGATCCATCACATATATTTCCGATAAACAAGCATCCACAAACTTTCCCAGTATCGGCAAACTCACACATTCACCTGGATGAAAGCGCGTATCCTGTCTAAAATACGGAAAGTACGGCGCCATCAACACAACACGTTTAGCTCCCAAATCCTTCGCCGTATGCGCAGCCAAAAAAACCTCCATCAACGCATCATTAATATCGCCATAAAAACTCTGTACCAACACAACAACCTTCTTTCGAACGTCGCACTTAAAACGTAAATCAGTTTCGCCATCAGGAAACTTGTTTACCTGCAATTCAGAATACTTCTTCTTAGCAAACTTAGCAATGTTCGCAGCAACATGCACGCCCTTACTGCATCCAATAATAATCATAGACTGATTCCAGGAAGAATATTATTTAAGGCTTTGCATAATAGGTATGTGCGTAGCGTCCTAAAGTCGAAATTCCTTGATACCGCAGAAGCAAGTGCGTCGTGGGGGGTTGCCCCCTACGGGGACGCAGCACCTTCAAGGTCAGAAGCAAGAATTTCGAAGACGCTATCCACATACCGAGATAAAACAAGGCATATTAGTATCACTACAAAGTGAATACAACAGAAACCTTTATAAAGCAAAAAGTGCTTCCACCTTGTATGGCACTCAAACAAGAAATGTTATTGCGATTAAAAGAAGATTTTAGCCTGAATATTTACGAAGTTAAAATTTGGACCGTTCTTCTTGAGAAAGGAGTCGCAACTGCAGGCGAACTAGCAGATGTTTCAGGTGTACCGAGATCAAGATGCTACGACGTTCTTGAAAGTCTTGAAAAGAAAGGCTTCATCATCATGAAAATCGGTAAACCCATCAAATACATTTCAATTCCACCCGAAGAAATCATCGATCGTGTTCAAAAAGAAATCCAAGAAGATACCTCCTTAAGTCTTCAAATGTTTGAAGACATTCGAACCACCGACATCTTTGGAGATCTAGAATTACTTTACAAAACCGGAATCGAAAAACATGACAGCCAGGATATCTCAACCGCAGTTACCGGAAGAGACAATCTTAATGCATACATGCGAACCCTTTTCGAAAAAGCAGAGAAAAGCATTCTCATTGCAACAACTGAAGAAGGATTCGCTAGAAAAATTAATGTCCTCAATAAAGCATTGAAGAAAAACAAAAACAAGCTTGCTATCACCATCATCGCACCAGCTGCCGAGAAACTACAGAAGAAACTTAAAACCAAAGTGACCGTAATTAATCAAGATCCTAATACTAGAGCAGTCTTCATTGATGACAAAGAAATGATGTTCATGCTCCATGAAGGAAAAACCGACAAGCACAATGATTGTGGTGTCTGGATGAAATCACCCTCCTGTACCAAAGCAATCAAACAACTACTTTTCCCCTCAAACTAACACAGATACACAACATTTATATATGAACACCAATCAACTCAACATAAGTAATTCTCCTTAAGAATGGTAGAAGATAAGAACGTTATGAAAACAGGTACAACCACGGTAGCTATGGTTTGTAAAGATGGCGCTGTGTTATGTGCAGATAAAAGAGTAACCTCTGGCTACTTAGTATCCTACAAAACCTACGAAAAGATTGTGCAGATAACCGACAACGTTGCCGTAACGGTTGCAGGCACCGTATCCGATGTACAATTAATGATTAAATTACTAAGATCAGAACTCAAACTCAAAGACCTACGTTCAGGACGCCGCTCAAGTGTAAAAGAAGCAGTTAATCTGTTAGCAAACATGGTCTACAATAACATTCGAAAATTCTCAACCATCCCCGGAATTTCACATTTCGTTGCAGGGGGAATGGACAGCGAGGGAGTCCACGTCTATGATGTAGGCGCAGATGGATCCACAACCAAGATCGACGAATATACCAGTTCAGGATCCGGAAGTGTAATGGCATACGGAGTTTTAGAAACACTCTACAAACCCGAAATCACGGTTGAAGAAGCGGTAAAGCTAGGCGGTAAAGCAATTAATGCAGCCGTACAACGAGACATCGCATCTGGAAACGGAATCGACATCATCACCATCACCAATGAAGGAATCAAAAAAGTACTAACCAAATTAATAGATATGAAAATCGAAGTGTAGTAACCATGCTAAATAAAAAAAAGGTACAGGGTTACTACGCCAGGAAATGGGGAGCAAATGACACCATTTCTGCCATATAACATATTGAAGAATACATTCTACCATTGACGTGAAACAATGACCGATATCATTAAAGAAATCTTAAAGGACCTTCCAGCAAAAAGCGTTAGCGAAGCTGCGTTCGAAGGAGCAAACATTGTCCTCTATACTAAGGACAAGGACTTTTTTCTAGATAATAAAGGAGCAATCCGTAACGCAGTCAATAACGTAAAGAAGCGTGTAGAATTGCGTCCCGATCCTTCTATGTGCATGGCCCAAGAGGAAGCAGAAAAAGAAATTCGAAAAATTATTCCCTCCGAAGCCGCAATTGACCAAATCATTTTCGATCCCGAAAGAAGTATGGTCGTTATCGAAGCAGAAAAACCAGGACTAGCAATCGGCAAACAAGGATTCTTTCTCCATGAAATTAGAGCAAAAACAACCTGGGTACCGTTAATCAGACGTAAACCCGCAATCAGATCAAAATTAATCGAGAACATTCGCGGTGTTCTGTATCAAAATTCAGATTATCGAAGAAAGTTCCTTGACAAGGTAGGCCACCGTATCTATGACGGCTGGATTCGAGAGAAAAAGCACGAGTGGATTCGCCTAAGCTATCTCGGCGGCGGACGCCAAGTCGGACGTTCTTCTATCTTATTACAAACACCCGAATCCAGAGTATTAATGGATGTCGGAGTCAACGTTGCCGATGATCGCGATCCGTATCCGATTCTAGAAGCACCCGAATTCGATATCAAGCAACTCGATGCAGTCATTATCTCCCACGCCCATCTCGATCATTGCGGATTTGTCCCGTACCTATTCAAATACGGTTACCGCGGACCTATCTATTGTACCGAACCCACGCGCGATGTTATGTCACTGTTAACACTCGATTACGTTAAAATTGCCCGTGGCGAAGGACGAGACCCCATCTACAACGCCGACGACATTAGAGAAATGGTCAAGCACACCATCACTCTAGAATATGGCGAAGTCACAGACATCACCCCAGACATCCGTATCACACTTTACAATTCCGGCCACATCATCGGAAGCTCCATGGTGCATTTGCACATTGGCAACGGCCTACATAACCTCGTCTACGGTGCAGACATGAAGTGTGCCCCTACTCGATTACTAGAACCTGCCATCTCAACCTTCCCGCGCTGCGAGACATTCATGTGTGAGTCTACCTATGGTGGAAAGGATTGTGCCTTACCCCCTAGAGCCGATCAAGAAAAACACATCCAAGACGTTATTACAGAAACCATCAAACAAGACGGAAAAGTACTCATTCCGGTACTAGGAGTAGGACGAGCACAAGAAGTCATGGTCGTCATCGATCATATGGTGCGCACCAAGAAAATTCCCGATGTCCCTATTTTCGTAGACGGTATGGTTTGGGACGTCACCGCAATCCATACCGCATACCCTGAATTCCTCAACAATACCATTCGCAAGCAAATCTTCCATAAAGACGAAAATCCTTTCCTTAACGACAAATTCCGTGAAGTTGCCTCAGTAAAAGAACGAAAAGTAGTCATAGAAGAAACCGGCTCCTGCATCATTCTTGCAACATCAGGTATGCTTGTCGGCGGTCCATCCGTAGAATACTTAAGAAACCTATCTGACAATCCAAAAAACAGTTTAATGTTTGTTTCCTATCAAGGTGAAGGATCCCTAGGAAAAAGAATCCAGCGAGGAGAGCGAGAAATCATGTTCCAAACCTCCGGCAAACCAGAAGTCTGCCCCATTAAGATGGGCGTCCATACCATTGAAGGCTTTTCCGGACACGCCGGTCGTAAAGAGTTAATGGATTTCATGAAACGCATCGAACCGAAACCAAAACGAGTCCTAGTAAATCACGGAGAGTCTTCGAGATGTCTCGATCTAGCATCATCCATCCACAAACAAAACCGCATCGAAACCGGCGCCCCAAGAAATCTAGAAGCAGTTCGAATAAAGTAACACAGTTTTCTACAGAAGATTTATAAAGATACCTTTTGATAAGAACCCTATTAAAAAGAGGTTTACAGATGCACTTGATCTTCTAAATCAAGCAGAACAATCGCTTGAAGTTGAGAGAAATGAATTCCATCGCCTGCGCGGCATCACCGAATTAAGCAAGAATTTCATCCAGCGCTACTGGATTACCATCCTCATTTTGCCGATAGCAGCAGGATTTGCTGCAAAGCCGGCCTGGGAACTCTACCAAAAAAAGCGAGCAGAGCATAAAGCAAAAATGTTGAAAATGGAAGAAAGAACGATTACCTTCCTATTAAGAAAAGCACAGCACGATTACTTTGTAGACAAGAAAATCACCAAAGACACCTTCGACATCCGTACCGAACGCCTCAAAAAAAGAATGACTCATATCAAGCACACTCTTCCAGTTCTCGAAGCGATCGCTAAAGGCGAAGACCCGAAGAAAAAGGAGCCCGTCAAAAGAGGCGTAATCGAAGTGAAGAGATAAGAAACCCAACAACTAGATTTAAATACCGAACATTTCTCCTAACCCTATGGACGAACAAACCATTAACAATTACAAACAAGCTGGCAAGATTGCAAGAGATGCACTTAACCACGGAAAAGACCTGATTAAACGCGGCACAAGAGTAGTTGACGTTCTCGATAAAGTTGAAGAGAAAATAAAAGAACTAGGAGCACTCCCAGCATTTCCAGCACAAATCTCACTAAACGAAGTTGCCGCACATTACTGTTCTGAAGAAGACGACGAAACCACTTTTGACGACCAAGTAGTATGCCTCGATGTAGGCGTTCACGTCAACGGTTTCATCGGTGATAACGCATTGACTGTAGATCTAAGCAATGACCACAAAGACCTCGTAAAAGCCTCAAGAGAGGCATTAAACGCAGCTCTAGAAGTAGTTAAACCAGGAGCCAAGCTAGCTAACATCGGCAAAGCCATTGAAACAACAATAACCGACGCTGGATTCCAGCCCGTACGCAACCTTTCCGGCCACGGCCTAGGAGAATTTAATGTCCATTCTAAACCAACAATCCCCAATTTCGATACCAAAGAAAATGCAACGCTAGAGGAAAATCAAGCAATCGCAATAGAACCGTTCGCAACAACAGGAGTAGGCATGATAGAACAGAAAGGCGATGCATCAGTCTTCGAATTAGTAGGAAAGAAATCAACGAGAATAGGATTCGTAAGAAACATCATAAAAGAAATCGAAACCTACAACAACCTTCCTTTCACCATCAGATGGCTAACCAAAAAATTCTCCGCGAACCAAGTACAATACGCACTCAACGAAATGAGAAAACTAGGCATCCTAAAAGAACATCCGCCGCTAGTAGAAAAACAGCAAGGCCTAGTAGCTCAATCCGAACATACCATTCTCGTATTAGAAGATCCTATTATAACCACTAATTAACTTCTCTCATATGCACGTAATTTTCGCTCAAAATATTCCTTCAAGTTACTGCTTTCGTGCCATGAATTAATACGCCGATCAAGAGATTGATATGAGCCATCTTCCAACTCTCCGGCGATACCCGCCATTTTCCAAAAGCTCTTCTCTTGTTTTTTTACTCTCTTAACAATCTGCTTCTGCTCATCCTTGTAGGCCTCCAACATGCCCTCACTTGAAGGAAATTTAGGAAGATATTGAGAAAGAAGAAAATTTTCACTCCCAGGAGACCTAGGACCGAAAATCAAATTAAAATCAAAAAGCTGGGTTTTATCTTCAGAATTAACAATCCTGTTTCTTGGATTCTTAATATCGGCGTCTAACCCAAGAAAATCCGCATGTGCTGCGGCTCGAACCAAGCCCTCACAATATGATTTCTGAGTAAGATAAAGAGGCTCTACAATTTGAGACAGTGAGTTTCCTTCAACAGCCTGCTCCAAAAATATCGACTCATTAAAAACATATCTAACAGGAGGAAATCCACTTATGATATTATTAAAAAACCAACCAACGATTCTGTTGGCATCAGGTTTCTTAGAATAGACCTCTTTCCGCTTGCCACTAAATCCTGATCTATAACCGATCTTGATGGGTGATGTTCCAGTTCCCAACATCCAATATCGATCGTCAATGATATAGCTTTTTTTGCCCATCAACACCTCTAGGGCTCTCTGAGATGCCCGTTCAGCTAGCTTTTGATTTTCCTCTCCCTTATTTCGAAGAATATATTCTTCGTGTAAAGGGGAATTTATCTCAGGTTTAGCCAAGGCAAGAGGTGGCTTTATGGCATCTATCCCTATAACAGTTTCATAACTAACGGGAATGTCATTCGAATCATCTTCAGGTAAATCAACAAAAACATTACGAGATCTAGAAAAATCAATCACTGGAGAGGGAATCGGAACTACTGCAAATGTGAATGCAGAGGGATAACGCTTGGTGCCCATAAAAACCATGAAACAAAAGCCACTTTCAAACCTTCCTATTTTCACCACTATAAAATAGTACTAAAACAACTCTTTATCATCAAGAACTATTTTCTGCTCCCTTCCAGGACCAACCGATAAAATCGTAATCGGAACACCCATCAACTGTTCAAGGCGTTTAACATATTCCTGTGCAGCTGAAGGCAATTTCTCAAAAGAAGTAAGAGCAGAAATATCTTCATCCCACCCAGCTAACGTTTCATACACCGGAGTAGCATGTGAAAGTTGATTATTATCGGGGGGGAACCATTTCACAGGCTGACCATCAATCTCATACGCAGTACACACCTTAATTTTCTTCAAACCAGATAAACAATCCAACTTAGTAATCACCATAGCATGCAACCCATTAATCTCAATCGCATATTTCGCAGCCACAACATCAAACCATCCACATCTTCGAGGTCTGCCAGTCGTAGTACCATATTCCCTACCCTGTCTACGCAAAACCTTACCTACATAATAATCCTCATTCGAATTTGCACGAGAAAGATCCTCCTCAGTAATCTCATTTGACTTTTCCTCTTTCTCCATTTCTTCAGGAGTTCCTTGTTCTGTCGGGAAAGCACCATTACCTACACGAGTAATGTACGCCTTTGCAATACCAATAACCGAATCAATTTTCGTCGGCCCAATCCCTAACCCCGTACACGCTCCGCCAGCAGAAGGATTAGAGGAAGTCACATACGGATACGTTCCGTGATCAATATCAAGTAATGTTGCCTGAGCACCCTCAACCAACACTTTCTTACCTGAATTAATCGATTCATTCACTAAATGGGCGGTATCTGTAACCATTGCCTTCAATTTTTCAGCAAATTTGCCCTCGCTAGAAACAAAATCCCCCATCCGAGTACCGGTGCGAGCAATCTTAGAAGTATAACAAGGTCCAATCCCTCGTCCGGTAGTACCTACCTTACCCCCTTTCTTCAAATCCTCATCAATATGCTGCTGTGTAATCACGTGAGCACGCGAACTAATCGCTAAATTATTCTCATCAATGACAAATCCCTGTTTCTCCAACGTCGAAATCTCCTCACACAACACCTGAGGATCAATAACCATGCCATTTCCTAACACGTTAACCTTAGAAGAATGAATGATACCTGAAGGCAACAAATGAAACTTAAAGACCTTGCCCTTCACCACAACCGTATGCCCTGCGTTGTTACCGCCCGCATAACGACACACTAAATCAGCCTTTTCCGCAAGAAAATCAACAATTGCGCCTTTTCCCTCATCGCCCCACTGCGCACCTACGATAGCTAGAACATTACTCATACTAAAAAAAGAAAAACCGGCGTTATATAAAGATTGTGAAAAAAGCGCCTATACTTTTATATATAATGCAAAGATTGTATTAGCAAGGGGTGGTTAAAAGATGATTCCACACAAGAAATACCTAGAAATGGCCATCAAGCTAGCTGAGAAAGGCCGCGGTAAAGTCTCCCCTAATCCCTTAGTAGGATGCTTAATCATTAAACGCGGCAGAATCGTAGGACGCGGCTATCACAAGAAAGCAGGCGACCATCACGCAGAAGTCAACGCACTAAAAGAAGCCGGAAAGAAGGCAAAAGATTCTATTCTCTACTGCACTCTCGAACCATGCTCCCATTGGGGGAAAACACCTCCCTGTACCGAACAAATCGTCCAATCAGGAGTCAGAGAAATAGTCATCGGAAATAAAGATCCCAATCCCATGGTCAACGGCTTTGAAGAACTCAAAGGTCGCGGCATCAAATCAAGAATAGGAATTCTAGACGAGGAATGCGCAAAACTCAACGAAGTCTACCTCAAGTGGATGAAAACCAAGAAACCATTCGTCATCGTCAAAGCAGCAATGTCCCTTGATGGAAAAATTGCAACAAAATCCGGCGACTCAAAGTACATCTCCGGAAAAGAAGCAAGAAAAATTGTTCATGAACTAAGATCAGACCTCGATGCAGTGATGGTCGGCAGCAACACCGTAAAGAAGGACAATCCTGAGCTTACCGTTCGATTAACTCGCGGCGAGAATCCAATCAAAATTGTCATAGATTCAAAACTAAAAATCAGCGAAAAAGCAAAAATAGTCAAAAAAGAACCTGGCAAACTAATCATCATCACCTCTAAAACAGCGAACAAGAAAAAAGTAAAAGCACTCCAGCTAAAGGGCGTAAGATTCATCCATACCAATCTCAATCGTGGAAAGATTGATCTCAAAGAAGCAATGAAAGAACTCGGAAAGCATGACATCACCAGCATCATGATCGAAGGCGGCGCTGTCCTAAACGCAGAAGCCATACGAGCAGGCATTGTAGACAAGATGCTCTTTTTCATCTCCCCAAAAATGATTGGACAAGGCCCAGCCGCCGTAGGAGATCTCGGCATCACCCAAGTCGACAAAGCCCTTAAACTCAAAAACATCGATTTCAAGAAGATCGGAAAAGATATTCTAGTAGAAGGGTATTTGTAAACAACAATACCGACGCCCTCTGAGGTGGATGAGACACATAGTGGCTCATAATCCCGCCGTGCCTCGGTATTGCAAGACATACCGACGCCCATCGCAGCAACCTTTTTAAAACAACAACCAATTCTCAGAACCATGCATCCAGCAATAGAAGACTTCAAACAAGGAAAGTTAATCATCGTAACCGACCACGAAGACCGAGAAAACGAAGGTGACCTAGTAGGTGCTGCAGAACTAATTACCGAACAACAGATTAACTTCATGCTCAAAGAAGGCAGAGGCATTTTATGCATCCCATTAACAGAAACCAGACTTAATCAACTAAACATTCCATTAATGGTGCAAGAAAACACCGACACCCACCAAACTCAATTCACCGTGAGCGTAGATGCTAAATCAACCACGACAGGTGTTTCAACAAAAGACCGACTAGCCACCATTAAAGCACTAATAAACCCAGAAACAAAACCAGAAGACCTCACACGACCCGGCCACGTCTTCCCACTTAAAGCAGCAACTAACCTCTTACAAGAAAGAAAAGGCCACACCGAAGCCTCTCTAGAATTATGCAAACAAGCTAATCTACAACAGGCAGCAGTCTTCATAGAAATCATGAACGAAGATGGCACCATGGCACGAGATCAAGACTTAAAACTATTCGCACAACAACACAACTTAAAAATTATCAGTATTGGAGAGTTAATCACTATTAAGTAGTACAAAGGGGAAGGTTTATAAATGAACATAACTCCCAAATCAAAGAACAATATGGCAAAGAAAAAATCACAACCAGAATACGAAAATCTCTTCACCGAGCAAGGTGCTTTGAGAGTACACTCCCGTGAACAGTACGGGGCCGTAGGATCCGATTTATTTATAAATCATCTAAGGCAATATGTTCGAGGAGATGCCCCCGTTCCAATGATGAATGTAAGAGACAGTCGAACTAATGAAGACGTAGGTGTAACTTTTTCTGATGAATTATTGCAGGAATTTTCCAGAGACGAGAGACAGATCAAAAAACCACTCGAGGTCATGATGAAATATGGTTTTGGTCACTACTGCTCTGGTGGCAGAAACGGAATATTCTATGTTCGAGATAATGAAGAACAGCTAGAAAGCGCAGCTCAAAAAGGATTAAGAAAGCATGAAGACACTATTCGATCTGAACTGGGCAGTCCACCAAATGATCCACTCAAATCAGTCAAGGCAGTCTGGCATAACGATGGAAACTATCGTATCGTAGGCTTCCATAGCGGTAAACAAAAAAGCATTCACTTAATAGGATACGCGCAAAAAGACAGCTAAGCTGCTTCCAGATTCGAAATTCTAATTCCACGTGGAAATTTGTATTCTTTAAGTCCGTTTGACTGGGGAATCGGTCCAACACTCGGTTTCAAGGTAGTTTCAAAAAAAACAATGCTTGTTCCCCTAGCCCCAATTTCTCCAAAATAATTCTTTCTCTCATCCTCAGGCATTACAACGAGCTTTCTTCTAAGAGAAGGAGGTGAATCAAAAACTCCTACCAGGGCTCCAGAAGATCTATCTGTCGATCTCGAAAGCGTTTTCTTACTCAAAAGAAATTTTGCTTCCGACCTATTCATGATACGTCCATACGAACGAGCTGACGAGAGATAATGCTCCTTCTTGAATTGGATAACCACCACACTCAATTGTCTCAAAATCTCTATCAAAGTATATATCCTATTTGACATTCGCTCGAGATTGCCTAACAATCGAGGAGCCCTTCCCACTAGATAAGGCTTAGAAAGCTTAACCCCCTCAGCTAAACACGCCTCCAACAAAATCACAATACCTTTAGCCCTACGTGAAAGCTCAAAGGAATCCCTCAAGTGGTGTTTCAAAATTTGACCCATTTTTAATGTTCCGCCATGGTAGATACGGAAATCATGATCTAGTGCTTTCAAATTCTCCGCAACTTTTTTGAATTTATACAGGACATCCCGCTCCAATATGCCCACACGATCCAATGCAATTCTAAGCGACTTAAGCGATTCCTTATTCAGAGCCAACGTCTTTAAACGATACTTATGAATAACAAAACCGCTCTCTGTCAGCGCATGGTCCTTTATGATTGCCTCACGCTTAAGAATTGCTTGCAAGAGAGTCCGCAAGGATCCCAACTCCCCATAAAGATCTTGGATAAACGTATAAGCTTTCTCAACTGTAGACATAACTCTATCAAGAACCTATGGATATATAATTATTTCGATTGAAGAACTTCTAAACTAAAACAGCATTAATAACGCCATCCTGACCCGGACGTGAGGTAATTTTCGCCTTTCCCAAATCAGTTTCAATGATAGAACCTTTGGTCAAAATACTTCTTCGAGCGAAATGACGACTAGCAGCGTTAGCTGAAGTACTTTTAATGGGAGTTGAGGTAAATTTCTTCGTTTTAGGATCAACAACATTTGCAGTATCTAAAGAAAGCAACCGAATCTTGGTGTGGTTGCCCATCATTCTGATGTTCTTAACACGCTTCTTAGCAATAGTAGTCAAAGCGGGAGCCCTACCTAATTCAAACTGTCTCTTACCACGTGATTTCTTATAACGAGAACCACGAGCACTTCTCTTAGGTTTACCTTGAAAAATAACCATACGCTCCAGGAGTAATCATCGATTTATAAAGGTTTCCTATACACGCATTTACACTCATTTCCCCCACAAAAACCCCATACCTAAAAGCCATGGAAACATTTATAAATGAACCCGCCACCTCTAAAAGTAACACCGGGGGTGTAAGAATATGGAAGTTTCAAGACCACTAGACGCATTAAACAAAGCACGTGACAAGAGAGTAATTGTTGACCTTAAAGATGGGAAACAATTCACCGGAAATTTAAAATCATTTGATATTCATATCAATGTTGTCCTAGAAAACGCTGAAGAGTTAGAAGGCGGCAACGTAAAAAGAAAATTAGGAGTCGTATTCATTAGAGGAGATACCATCATCATTATCTCTCCGGAATAAGTGAATTCTCATGAAAGGATCAGCATCTATCGGGAAAAAATCAGGCAAGAAGAACATGATAGCCTGCAGAAGATGCGGAAAAAGAACCTATAGCCTCAGAAAAGACGCTTGTGCTTCATGCGCCTACGGCAAGTCTGCAAAACTACGCTCCTACAATTGGAACAAAAAGAAATAATTCATTCTAAATCAGAAATAATTCATTCTAAATCAAGTCGAAATAATTCATTACTTAATCCAGGCTCGTCGTGGGGGTAGCGCCATCCGGGCCAAAGAGCCCTCGGAAACTGAAGCAGGATTTCGAAGGTGCTTAATTCTTAAAAAATTAACTCTTAAAAATAGATTCATTAACTCTTCTTGCACAATCACGTCGTACCGTGAGATAAGAAATATCTCCACAAATATCAAAATCCTGCTTTTCGATAGCAATTTTCAACAAACACACATCTCCAACCAAAATATCTACCGTATCCTCACATAAACTAGTATTGCCTGTTGCAATGGCAATCGTTCTCTTACAATAATCGCCTTGGAAATCATCGGTAACAAAATCACACAACCGCCCATCGTTGACCGATTGAGCCACCGTTCGGTAACAGCTGTCCTGCGCCTCCATCGTCGAAATCTTTACACAGCTCGTACTATCGTTACTCTGCAACGCGATATCCTTATTACAAATATCTGACCAATACACCTGCTCGATATCATTACATATCGTGAAATCATCCGAAGCAATAGCAACCTTAGCCACACAATAATCCTGAGCCGGTCCCTTAATCAGAGTACATGCAGCCAAATCATTGTTAGCCACAGCAATATCTGCTAAACACGACTGCTCCCATTCATCATTCTTAATCTTTCCACAGAGAGTAGTATTCAATCCCTCCTGTGCCGCTTCGAAAAAACAATCGTCTCTGTTGCCACGATCAACCTCATCATTACACGGATGACTATCCTGACATCCTGCTAACACCAAAATGCCAACGAGCAACACAAGTACATGCAATTTCATAAGAAAAAATCATCTGCACACCTATTTAAAATTAACGCTTCTCTACCGCATCTACAATCTTCCCAACAACCTGTGCCACCGTCAAATCAGTAGTATCCACCACCAAATCATAGTGCGTTTTATCTTGATAATCAATCTTGTAATAAGAAGAATACCGCTTATCCTCGGATGCTATTCGTTTCTTAATACTCGCAACCGAATCCGCCAAATCAGCATACGATTCGTGCGCTCGTTTTTCCTTCAAAATACGATCCGCCGCAACCTCTAACTCGACCTGCAAAAACACCTTAAAGGACTGTTTCAAAAAATGAAATCCGAGACGAGAATCAATAACAAAATCATCTTTTTTACCGAGAGCCTTCTGCCGCTCGTCAAGCTCAAGGTCGATTGCTTTATCCTTCTCAGCTAACTTTCCGAGTTCCAACAAACTGACACCTCGCTCCTTCGCCATCGCTCGCATTAAATCACCAACAGAATAATGGGCATACGTTAATTTCTGAGCTAGCTTCTTCGCCACTGAAGATTTTCCGCTTCCGGCAATCCCACTAATAGTGATAATCATATCACCTACGGAGAGTTCCTCCTTTATATAGTTTCTCAGCCCCTTCCATCTCATCGTATGTGCATAGCACCTTCGAAATTCTTGCTCTTGACTTCTGAAGGTGCTGCGTCCCCGGATGGGGCAACCCCGCGCAACGCACTTAATTCTGAGGTATCAATGAATTTCGACCTGGTGATGCTATGCACATACATCTCATCCAAACATTTAAATACTCACCCATCAAAAAAAAGACATGAAAAACATTCTCGTAATTCTATCGGTACTCCTCCTAATCGGATGCCAATCCGTAATTATCGAAGATCCGGTCTTAGAAATCTCAGAAGAAACTACTGAGGAGATTATCATTGAAGAACCTGTAGAGATCGAGGAACCGATTATTGAAGAGCCCATCGTTGAAGAACCTATAGAAGAGACCGTTGAAGAAACCTCAACTTTTCCTGCTGGTGTACAAGCAATCTTCGACAAGTCCGAAAAAGTAAGAAACTATGAATACACCTACAAAGATCCTGCCACGAACAATTTTTACAAAATCTACGTAATCGAAAATAAAATAAAAATCGAACCCGTTTCCGAGATAACAACAATATATCTAGACACCGAGCTCAAAACAGCTGAAAAATACTGCGTCACCTACTCCCGATGTGGAAGAGAAACGGGTAAAATGGAAGATCTCATCTATGATAGCGTCTACATCGAAACTCCCTTCGACTGGGAGGCAAAAATCAGCACAGCAACGTTAAAGAGTGAATCTGATTACAAGGGAAAAGAAAGCGTCTTACTCTACACCGACATCGGCGAGGTTATTATGGACCAAAACTACGGTTTTATTTACAATGTAAAAGTAGACGATAAAACCATTCACAGCTTCAGTGAAGTAAGATTTAACAGAGTAAAGGACGAAGACGTCGTTCCGCCTGAACACCTCGTCCCACAATAGAAAGGTTTAAAAAACGATTAACAATTCTTTAGGTATTAATCAGTACTGAGGAAATATAAATGTTCTACAAAGTAAAAGTAAAAGACCACATCCGCATCCCACCAGATCTCTTCAATCTGAACCTGAATGAAGCTATCGTAAAACGTATCAAACACAAGTACGAAGGGTTTATTTCAAAGGAAATGGGCATCGTAATCGATGTAACCGATGTAAAAGATGTTGGCGAAGGCATCATCATTCCCGGAGACGGAGCATCCTACTACAATAGTGAATTTGAATTAATTACATTTAAACCCGAAATGCAAGAAATCGTATTCGGACGTATCAAAGACATTGCTGATTTCGGTGCATTCATCAATATCGGACCGATTGACGGAATGATTCACGTTTCTCAGACCATGGACGATTTCGTAAGTTTCAGTAAGGAAAAAGTACTTACGGGGAAAGAATCAAACCGCAGTCTAAAAATCGGAGACAACTGCAAAGCACGCATTATCGCTGTTTCATTCAAAGACATCACCAACCCCAAGCTAGGATTAACCATGCGCCAAAATGGCCTAGGGAAGCTTGAGTGGGCAAATGAAATAAAGGAAGAAGAGAAGAAATAACATGGACATCACAATTACAGAAAAAAAGGAAAATCCAACGCTTTCGAGAACCGAAATCGATCTTAAGCTCTCATTTATTGGCGATACCACTCCCAGTAAAGAGGACCTCAAAAAAGAAATCGCCAAAAGCGAAAAAGCCTCTGAAGACACCATCATTATCAACAGCATCTACAATGCATTCGGTGAAGGTTCCGCAGCAGCTCATGCAACTATCTACAAATCTAAAGCAGATCTTGACCGCGTAGAACCGCAGCCTAAGAAGGAAGCTCCAAAAGAAGGAGAAGCCGCTAAGGAAGCTCCAAAAGCAGATGCTAAAGCAGAAGAAAAACCTGCCGACACTCCAAAGGAAGCACCTGCTGAAGAAGCAAAAGAAGAATCCAAGAAAGAAGCTCCTAAGGAAGAGAAGAAAGAAGAACCTACTAAAGAAGAAGAAAAGAAAGAATAACTTATTTCTTAAGACCTTGTAATACCAACAAATCTTCCGTAGTCAATTTGCCCTTAGATTTAATTTTCTGCTCAATAACTTTAGCCTTCTCTGCCAGCAACGACTGATCACGACTCTGCTTACGATCCTGACCCTGTCGCTTCTTGTCTTGCTCACCCTTCCGAACCTTTCTCCGTACCGCCTGAGCCTTAGAAATTTCCTTTTGCAATTCCTGACATTTCCGCTTGCCAGCTACAAATTTGTTAAAAGCAGCCTCCTGCTCTTTCTCTAACTTCCGAATCTCCTTAAACGAGGCAATCAATTTAACGTGTCTCGCCTGACTCTTTCGAGCAGAGGATTGAATCTTCTTGTGGAGCGAATCAGCCTTTCTCTTGCTACTGTGCATCTCTTTCGTTGCATGTCGAGTATGCCCCGTCAACGCTCTCACCGAAGCCGCTGCATGTAACTGCTTGCGCAGTCGATTAATCTCCTTCATCAGCCCCTTTTCCTTATCAAAGGACATAGCCTCAGTTTCTACCTTGATTTCGAGCTGATCGATGCGTTTCCGTAGCACTACAGGAGAACCCGTAACCCGCTGTTTAGCAGTATAGTGCTCCTGTTCCTGTTTCAACTGCTCTACCGTAGAAGTATCCTCTTTAACGACCTTATGCGCCTCTTTGCGCTTAATCTTAGCATCCTTAATAGAACTGTTATATGAGTCTCTTTCCGACCGTAACGTCTTCAAACCAGCTGCTTTCTCATGAATTTGCTTCTTCAATTCTTCTTTCTTAGAAAACCATTCCTCTTTCTCCTGGAATGCCGTTTTTAATTGTGCGAGTAATCCTTCCACACCACCACCTACCGTATGCGTATCCGTTTTAGGCTTGGGCGATGTTTCTTTCATACAAAAAGTTCATGCTGGACAAAAAAAGAAAAAAAAGAAAAAAATTAGCCGAATAAGGCTCCAAGTCCAGCTGCTGCTTGTTCCTCACTCTTCTTATCTTCTTCCTTAGCTTTTGCGCTGTCCTTCTTGTCGCCTTCTCCAGCTTCTGCTGGTGCATCGGTTGACGCTGCGGGAGCCGCGGTTGCTACCTGAGCAGATTTTTCAATAGCCTCGTCAATGTTCACGCCTTCTAGTGACGCTAGTAATGCCTTAACACGTGATTCGTCGACTTCGACACCTGCACCTGTTAACACTTTCTTAACACTGTCTTCGGTTACTTCTTTTCCTGCCTTGTGGAGCAACATAGCTGCATAGATATATTCCATGTTCACACCTCCTCATTCTTATTTACAATAAATTGTATGAGTGTCATTTTCGTAAGGTCCCCTTCTTAACAAGATCAGCCGCCAATCGCTCAGCCTCATCATGTTTTTCCTTTTCCTTTGCAAGTTCCTTTTCCTTTTCAGCCTTCTTCGCTTCCAATTCCTCAGTAGGTGAAGGTTCGCTTGCTTCTTTTACTTCCTCTACCGGTTCCTCTTTAGGAGCTTCAGGTTCTGTAGGTTCAGCAGGAGCAGGTTCTTCTACCTTTTCTTCTTCTTTAGGAGCTTCAGGTTCTTTGGGTTCTTCCGGTTCAGCCGAATCAACATCACCGAGCAAATCGTCGGCACTAGGACGGTCACCTTTGTTAAAATTCTGAGTCTTTTCCACCATGTCAGCAACCTTATCTTCAGTTGCTTCTGAATCTTTGGATTCTGAAGTAGGAAAATCTTCGATTTTCTGTGCGGCAGGTTTCTCTTCTTTAGGAGCTTCAGGTTCTTCTTTTACTTCTTCTTCAACTTTCTCTTCTACCTTAGGTTCCTCTTTAGGTTCCTCGGGTTCAGCAGGAGCTTCAGGTTCAGGAGTTGGTTCTTCTTTTGCTTCTTCTACCTTTTCTTCTTCTTTAGGAGCTTCAGGTTCAGGAGCAGGTTCCTCTTTCTTCTCCTCTTCGTTGGGTTCTTCCGGTTCAGGAGCAGGTTCCTCTTTTGCTTCTTCTACCTTTGGTTCCTCTTTCTTTTCTTCAGCAGGAGCTTCTTCTTTCTTTTCTTCAGCAGGAGCAGGTTCTTCCTTAGGCTCTTCTTTCTTTTCTTCTACCTTAGGCTCTTCCTTTTTCTCTTCAGAAGCATCTTCTTTCTTTTCCTCTTCCTTAGGTTCTTCCTTAGGCTCTTCAGAAGCTTCTTCTTTCTTTTCTTCAGCAACCTTTGCACCAACTTCAATCTTACCAGCAGATTTTACACCCTGAGCGCCACGTTCAGCCTTGCCAAGCAGTTCATCCATTACATCAGGACTCAAAATATCGCCCTCAATCGCAACAGCCTTAGCACCCTTGAATGCTTTTCCAATAAGCAGCTCAATGTTTTCCTTAACCGGGTACGCAGCCTCGCAAGCAAGATTGAAAGCCATTGCAGCTGCACCGCTAAGATCGGCAAGGAACTTATCCTCATCAATATCAAGAACTTTAGGAGTGAAAATCTGTCCATCCTCTAAGACAGCAGTAATATTCAACCCAACCTCCATCGGATGAACCGATAGACGAGAAAGAATTTCAGCAGTAGCCTGATCAACAGTTTCACCTTCTTTAACTGCAACCGAATCTTCCTTAATAACAACCTTACCGTCCTCAACCGTTGCCGAGATACCAGCAGCTCCTAATTCGCCGATAACCGGTCCAGGAGCAAACGGAGTAGGTCCTTTCGGAACAACAATATCGAAGGGAGCCTCCTGTCCAGCTTTTGCAGGAGCAGGACTCTTACTTTTCTTTAAGACCTTAAACAATGAAAATGGATTATCCTGAGTGAAAATCAAAGCAGGCATTCCTTTGAGGTACGCACTCAATTCCTCAATGCCCTTTCTTTTATCTTTTGCCTGACCAATAGCAATATTAAAAATTCTACGCTTGTTCATAATAAGCGTCATCTTATCACGAAGCTGACTTCGCATCTTCTGTAACGGTGGAGCCGGCAAACCATCCATGTTAACAGCTGCGATTACCGGAGATTCAACCATTAACTTTACAAGCTCAGCTACCTCTTTCTTCTTATAATCGGCAACGTGCTGAGTTTTTTCTCCCATTGTACTAAGCCTCTTCCTCCGCGACTTCATCTACAACATCAGTAGATTCCTTTGATTCTTCAGGAGCAGACTCTTCAGGAGCTTCCTCTTTAACTTCAACCTTCTTAGATTTCTTATCTTTTTTAGATGTCTCTTCATCCTTTCCACCCAAGGAATACGACTTAGTCATGGACATCTTAATGAAAGCATTTCGAATGTTATCTTTACCCTGCGGCAGGTGATGAACCAACCAATCATAAACAACCTGAATGTTATCTACAACCGCGTCATCCGCCATTTCCTCAGTTCCAATAGCAACGTGGATGATAGGATCAGTAAGTGCAAGCAATTTCACTGTCTTCTGTAATTTCTCATGTAATTGCTTCAAATTAGCATTAGGCGGCACTACACAGCCAGCCTTAGGATTAGGCATCTTTCCCTTAGGACCGAAAACTCTACCAAAAGCAGTAGCAAGCTTCGGCATGATCGTTGCCTGCGCAACAAAATAATCATAGCTGTTTGCAAGTTTCTTTGCAAGCATCTTGTCCTGGTGCTTTCCAAAGTCATCTACGCCAACATACCCATCAACATCAGTTTTTGCCTGTTCTAACAACTCAGGACCCACTAACGCACACACTTTAACCGGTTTACCCCGTGAGTGATGCAACTGCACATACGCATGCACCTGATGCTCAGGTTTCTTAAGATCAAGACCTTTTAGATTTACAACTAATTCAACAGTCTGAGAAAATTTACGCTTAGAAGACTCCTTCTTGAGTTTTGCTAATGTTTCTTGTATAATCTTTTTATTCATATTTCCCTCCTACCACATCGCTTGCAGTAGTGCTATCGGTTAACTATGAGAAAACGCAAGTTATTTATAAATGTATCTTAAGAAAAAAGCTATGCCCAAGCCAAAAATCATCTTCGGTACCGATCATGCAGGATTTAAGCTTAAGGAAGCACTCAAAATCTTCGTCGAATCACTTGGCCACGAAACTGAAGATCTCGGCACTCATTCTTCAAAAGCCTGTGACTACCCCGATTTCATCTTTCCGGTAGCGAAAAAAGTAGCTCGCGACCACACTCTAAAAGGAATCATCCTCGGGGGTAGTGGCGAAGGCGAGGCAATGACTGCAAATCGCATCAAAGGTGCACGCGCCACAGCCTACTATGGCGGCTCCAACGACATCATCCTACTCTCCAAAAAACACAACAATGCCAACATCCTCTCTCTAGGCGCTCGCTTCATCGATGAGAAAGAAGCAAAAAAGGCAGTAAAACTCTGGCTCTCCACCTCATTCAGCAACGAAGAGCGCCACAAAAGAAGAATAGCTAAACTAGACAAATGAATCTTCTCCAAATAATCCTCATTGCCACAATTTCCTATTCCGCACTCTTTCTAGGAACCCTTCTAGCCAAAATCGCAAAAGAGGAAATGACGCCTGGAAAACCATACTTCCAAAAGATGCAACTCCTCCTAGCCATAGCAGTACCTCTCTCATTACTCTTACAAGCAACCACCCTTGCAGCCATAACAACAATCGTCTATCTAACAATCTGGACAATCCTCCACAAAACCAAGAAAGAAACACTCAACTACCAATACGCTCTCTTCGGACTAGCTCTGGGAATCGCAGCACAAAACATCAACACCCTAGCAATAACCGCATCCCTCATCTTCCTCTACGGATTGCCTACAGGAAGCATGATGAAAAAGAAATCAAGAATAAATTACAGCACCCTAGGATCGTTATTTCTTGGAGTGACTCTCATTATTTTCTATACAACAACACTATTCCCACAATAAGGAAGAGAAATCAACAAACGGACTAGCCCTTGAGCAAACATCAAAACATCTTTTTAATTTTAAGAGGAGAAATCATAGCAAGGGCCAAAAACAAAAACACGTACGGATAATACAGAACCGGAACTCCCATAAAAAATAACAGAGGAACCACAACACCATTCAACGTGATCGGCATCCCTGCAAATTCGCCTGTAAACTCCATAATGTTATATCTAGCAAGTCTCAACACACCAGCAAAAATAAACAGAGCAAAGATAATTTTCGCCAAAGGCGTCTGTATCAACGAATAGCCAAAGATCGCCGGTGCAACCCCAAAGCTAATCGTATCTGCTAGCGAATCCAGCTGCTTCCCAAAATCTCTTTCCAAACCCTGCCATCGAGCAACCTTACCATCTAAGTAGTCAAACACCACCGCCAACACCAAAAAAACACTCGCCAAAAAGAACTCATCACTCGACGCAAAGAGGATAGAAATTAATCCCATAAGGATATTCAATAAGGTAATATAATCAGGAAGCTTCAAGATATTTCTAAACTTAATGTCATCAAAATCAGCATCTCTCTCTACAACCTTGATACCTGAACGAAAAGCAGCAACCACGAGAGACACCAAAATAAAAAACAAAGAGATAACAAATAAACGAACATCCGGCAATCCCAAAAAGATCATAACGAGTACTAAAAACTGAACAAAACTACACGTCTTATCGAAGATATTGGATCGAAAAATAACTTTGGGTTTACGAATCAAGATAATTGCTCCAGCAAGTAAAAAAATCAACTCCTTTCCAAGATAGATCGAAAAAGCAATCAACGGAAATGCACCCTGGTACCAAAACATCCCTGCAACTACCAGAATCAACATCTTATCGGCAAATGGATCAAAGATAGAGCGAAACTGTGAAACCTTTTTCATACGCTTCGCAAGAAACCCATCTAGAAAAGCAATAGCGATAGTAAACAAAAACATAAAGAAAGCGATATCCCATTGCTTCGTAATAAGCGGAATTAAAATAACAAAAGCTAAGAAAATTCTCAACAAAATTAACAAAGAGACCTGACGCTTCATTGCACACTTCCGATAACGCTACTCCCTGCGTTAACGCGATCTCCAACCGCAACCGTTACAGAAACTGATTTAGGAAATAACACCGTAGTCTGACTCCCCATCGAGATTAAACCAAGACGCTCTCCTTTTTCAACACTCTGCTTTTTCTTCACAAAACAATTAATTCTACGAGCAAGAAAACCTGCAATGGGAATAACAATAATAGTACCCTGTTTACTATTCAAGCTAATCTGTGTATGTTCATTGCGTAAACTCTTTTGCAAGTCACTTGCATTAAAAAAAGTACCATTCCGATGAACAACCTCCTTAACCGTACCGGCAAGCGGAGCCCTATAGTAATGCACATTAAACGGAGACATAAACACAGAAACAAGCGTACCGCCTAGAAAAGCCTTTGTATCGATAGGAACCTTGCCAAATTTCCCCTTACGAATGAATCCACTTTTGCCCGTTAACCGCACAACTCGAATAACTCTCCCATCAGCTGGACTCACAACCGATTTTCCAGAAGGAATAACCCTATGTGGATTCCTCAAAAAAACAAAACGATAAAACACAATCCACGCCAAAATAAGCGAAACCGCAATACGAATGCCACTTACTACGACGCCTACCATCGCTCACCTCGAATCTTAAAGAAGTACGCAACGTGATTAACAACAATATCCAAAACAAAACTCACGACGATAACAGAAACAACGAACACCCACGAAAAGTCAACCACCAATGCCGCAAACACCAATCCACCGATAACAAAATCAAGTTGATCCCAAGGAATCCAGGGCTTTCCCGAACCTACATTACTTCGTCGCTTGAAGAAACTCTCCACCAGATCTCCGATAATAGCACCTGATCCAAGTAAAATCCCTAACGTCAACCATGAATCATAACTCACAATAGCCAGCGAAGAAAAAACTCCATCAGAAAGCAGGTGTTGAAGGTATGCCACAATAACACCAAACAAAACAGCAAAAATAAAGCCTCTCCATGTCTTATGAGGACCCAATATCGGTTTACCTCCAATCTTCTTCCCCCCATCAATCGGAACTGCTAGAAAACTAAACCTATTCTTCACGATAATGGGGGCCATATTAGCAAAATAAGCCGGCAACATGAAGTAAATGACTGATCCCACCACCAAAAGCACATTCATAATGCAAGCTAGCGAGTAACGGTTTAAAAAAGTTCCTGACAGAAAGGCTATGCCTCAAGTGAAGGTTAGCAGCCTATAGTCGAAATCCCGTTAAATCCAGAAGTGGGCTGACAAAGGGGTGGTCCCTACGGGAAATGTCAGCCTTCAAAAATCAGAAACAAGATTTCGAAGCTGCTAATCCGAGCGAAGCGAGACTTGGGACATAGCCTGACAAGTATCTTTTTAAACAACATCCCATCTAGCTAATCCATGTACACCATCCTCGATTGCTACACCGATGAGGCAGCTGGATTAGGCGTCCCTCCCTATCTTGGAACCTATCCTAGATATGTTGCCGGCTATCTCAAAGAAGAAAAAAACGAAACGGCAACCTACCTCACCATCGATGACCTCAGATTCTACAAAAATTACGATAGCAAAGTAAAAATCCCTACAGTAAAACAAAAGTCAGACATCTTCACCTACAATCTCACAAAGAACGCTAAAAACATCAAAGAAATTCTAGAAGAAACAACAACCCTCATCGTAATCTTAGGCGTCCACGTCCCCGGAAAATACCTGAGTGCGATGCCAGGCACCCTCAACGAAGTTACCAAATTAATCAAAGACATTAACGCAGAGAAAATCCTCACCGGCCCAGCCATTTTCGGAACGCAACTGCACGGCGGCAAACTCACAGAAAAAGTAGATCCAGAAGTCTTCCAAAAAGTAGACTCCACATTATACTCATTTCCCTATGATAAAACAGCAACCTACGCAATCTCTGGAGCAAGTATCCTAAAACAAATTCCCGACATCAGAATGATCGAGATAGAAACAGGAAAGGGGTGCGACATCGGAAGGTGCAGTTTTTGCACAGAACCCCTCAAAAACAAAGTAGAATTCCGCGACAACAAAGATATTCTAGACGAAATCAAGACGCTCTACAAACTCGGAGCACGCTACTTCCGTCTAGGCAAACAAACCTGCTTCTATACCCTCCCAAAAGCACCAGAGCTACTAAAAGAGATAAGAGCATCCTGTAAAGGCCTCAAGGTACTCCATATCGATAACGTGAATCCCGTGAAAGTAATGCAAGACCACAGAAAGAATGACGATAGAATAACAAAAGCCATAGTAAAATACTGCACCTCCGGCAATATAGCTGCATTCGGAATAGAAAGCTTCGATCTCAAGGTTGTTCGATCTAACACCTTAAACACCATCCCCAACATAGGATTTGAAGCCATAAAAATAATCAACAAATACGGGGCAGAACGCGGTGAAGACGGATTACCAAAATTCATCCCCGGTATCAACATTATATTCGGATTGAAAGACGAATCCAAAAACACCCACAAAGAAAATATGAAGTGGCTCAAAAAGATTTACGACGAAGGATTATTATTAAGAAGAATCAACATTCGCCAAGCCGCAATCTTCGAAGGAACTAAAATGTTTGAAACCAAAGAGAAATTTATAAGGAAAAATAAAAAATACTATTGGAAATGGCGCAACGACATCCGACAAAACATCGACAACCCCATGCTCAAGCGTATCGCACCAGAAGGAACCGTCATGAACAACTGCTATGCAGAAATCTATGACGGCAAAACCACCTTCCTAAGACAATTCGGAACCTATCCTCTAATCGTAGGCGTCAAAGAACGTCTACCCCTAAAGAAATTCTATAACATCAAAATAACCGGACATATGCTCAGAAGTTTGGTGGGAGAACAAATTGAGAACACCAAATAACCAAGCAAACCACTAACATTTATATATTTCAGAAACCAAATTCTACCTAATGACGAATACCGGACAGGTTCAAGCGAAACCACTCACCTACGCACTCATCAGTATCATAGCACTAGGAGTTCTCATTTTCGGTTTCAGCGCAATCCAAGACGTCACCGAATCAACCGAAACCATCGAAACAATAAAAATAGCATCTAATTTCAATCTGCTAGTCAAAAATTCAGTCGCAAGATCATTTGGAAGTATCGAAGAACATGTGGTCGCGCTCTTCCCCACAATCGAACACGTCTGCTTCGTGGATAAATCTAAACCGCTCTCACCCTACACCTCCTGCCTCCTCAACGACGAATTAGAAAAATATCCCGATAGAAATTTGTTCTTTTCACCCTACTCAGAGTTTGAACCACTAGGCTTAGAAAACATCGAGATCGAAGAAAATGAAAATCCACTCTGTCTAGTAACCCAATCCGGCAGACTCCGATTCAGCCTCACCAATGCTGGAAAAACATCACGCATCAGCACCTTCAAAGTCAACCAAAAAAGCAGCGATTGCACCACCGTAAAATACACGGGAAGCACCGAAGACAAGCTAGACATTGTCTTTGTGCCATCCGGCTACACCAATCTCAATGAATTTGCAAAAGAGGTAGCACGACAATCAGATTCTCTTTTCGAAACAGAACCCTTCAACCAACATCAAGATAAAGTAAACATCTACCGCATCGATCGCCTGGATGAACTGAAATGCGAAGTCGACAATTTCATCACCTGCAATGATTTCGAGGTAAAAAAGCTAGCAACCTTCTGCCCTAACGATCAAATCATCGTGCTAGTAAGCAGAAGCAAAATTAGAGATGCATTAAAACCGGTCCGTTCTAGCTCCATCGGAAATGTCATCAAACTCAATACCGCCGACAATATCCAAGTGCTACTCCACGAACTCGGCCATTCTATAGGTGGATTAGCAGATGAATACGTAGACGACAAATACTATTCCAGCATCGGTCTCAACGCAGTATCATTTCCCAATTGCGATAAGAATACCTGCCCTAAATGGGTAGCCGATTCAGACCTTGGCTGTTTCAAAGGCTGCTCGCTCTCCACCTTTTATCGACCAACCCGAGATTCACTGATGCGATCCTTAAATGAAGATTCCTTCGGACCGTTCAACGAACAGATCATCGGCCAACGACTATCAAAATACGGTGCATCCACATGAAAACAATAAACTATCTCCTAATGGCAATCCTACTAGCTACCCCTCTATCTGCAGTGGCCGACACAGGCTCAGTACTAATCGTAGATCTCGATTGGAATAATGGATTACTCACCTATCAAGACCGCATCATCAAGTGCGGCCACTCTCCAGATTACGTTCTTGCTCCCGATTCAGGATATGTAGCAGAATTGCAAACGATTGACGGAGACGTGTTAACAACCTTTACCTTCGAAATCCCCGACAAAGAATATCGTGAAATTTCAGATCCTGCCTTCAAAACAATCTCCGGAGGTCGCGTCATTCTGAATGAAACACAATTCGCCTTAGTCTTTCCCTATTACGATGAAGCTACCCATGTAGTCATCTACAATCCAAGAAAGTTTAAAATCCTAGAAATACCATTAGTAGAGGAACGATTTGCAGAAAACAGAATGTCCTGGTGGTGGCTCCTCCTTCTTGCAGCCATAGCCGGCTTCACCTATTACAGATATAAGAAAAAACGCAAGGATGCTCTTACGAAAACCTTTTAAACAACATCTTAGTCTCAGAACCTAGGCCCTCGTAGCTCAGCAGGTAGAGCACGAGACTGTTATCCTCATAGGGAAGAAATCTCGGTGTCGCCAGTTCGAGTCTGGTCGAGGGCGTTTTGCCAGGTAGTCAAGTAACGGCTTGGCTCCTTTTTTCCAACGCCACTTTCTTCCTATAATTACTAACTTTTTCCAATGCGTCAACTGCAATAGTACCCCCAAGAACACATACTCTTTCTTCAGTGTAAGTATAAGGAAAGGACTTACCCGTTTCCATGTAGAGAAAATGTTTAGAAACATGCTTCTGGTTGTGAAAATCCCAGTCCTCAATAATTTCAAGTGAATCTTTTTTATGTATATTAATAGTACCAACAGTATCAGATATTCTTGATGAGAAACTCACATTCAATCTTTCAAGAATGCTTCCCATTTGCTTGATTACCCTTAAACTAGTTAATGCACCTTGTATGGATTGATTTGAAGAATAAGTAAAATCAGTGTCCATAATCCCAACGAGGCATCGTATTGCAAAGGAATCGTCATCGAAAACTACTTTCGGAATTTCAATTTTCTTTTTACAACCAAAAGGGAGCCCAAGTACCTGATGCTTATACTTAACAATAAGTTTGGAACTGTAACAAGATTGGATAGAGTTCCTATAAGCAACCTGCCTCAAATAAGGTGAACAATTATACAATCTTTTCATGAGTTTTCTTATGAAATCGTCGTGGTAAATGAATTCATCCCTAAGGCAACCATCAACCCGATAAACATAACTATCCCATCCTCGATGAGTAGTCACCGATAAATTTCCATCGCCGATATGGATCCCAATTTCTTCCGATAGATCTTCATTGATATTTCGGGGAACCTTAAACCTGTTTCTAATATCTCTCCAACTAACGCCAATATCGGAAAAATTCTCTTGAGGAGGCATCACTAATTTGCGCAAAGCCAAGGTTGATGTAAAGTAATCTCTTACAACACTATCACTCCGATACCCTGCAATCCAGGAAGTAATATCTGAGTGAATATTACCAAAAGACTCAAATTGGAGTGTCGCAGCTTGAACTAATTTCTTCTTTGGATCAGTGATTTTTCTAATTCGTTCTATCTCAAAAATATCAAGATCATAACTTTCTTGTAGAATCTTTGTCTTCTTCTCAAGATTCGACTTCCGCCAAGACTTACTAAATTTTCTCATCAACATCACCTCTTTTCAAGATTTTCTTCATAAAAAAGAAATTCTTCCAAGGAATAAAGAGGACAATAAGCGAAACTCCATAATTGATTTTCTACAAAGCGGAAAATCATTATTTAGGAGTTTTGCGCGTCCTCTTTCATCAAATCAACTTCATTTAAATAGTCTACGTCTGCACCTGGCAAGTGGCAAGTGCAACCCTATTTTAGCTCTAGAACACCTAATAAAGAAGAATTCAGCACTCACAGACTAGACAAGGTCAGATGGCAAGTGCATTGAAAAACTCTGTTACCCATTAACGCAACGTTTTTAAACCAATTCTGGATTCTAAACAACTATGGGCCCGTAGCTTAGTCTGGTGGAGTGCTCGATTCCCCAAAAAGGAAAGCAACACTGATATCCCAATGGGAATCCGGAAATGTAAATTTCCGCAAACCAGCTGGCAGACATCGAGAGGATGGAAACATCCCGGTTATGGTCCGGAGTTCAAATCTCCGCGGGCCCATTTTTCTCAACTTCTGACACCATTTCCTTACCTCTCCCATTACCCACAAAACCAAAAATTCGTCGATAGCAGTGACAACAAAAGAATTTTAACTACCCAAAAGTTTATATAGAAGTTGTGTATTAAAGAATAACAACACTTTACCAATCGGAGGGGATTTCATGATAAAAAAAGTACTGATAATAAGCATCATCCTTACACTATTCTTAGCAACAGGTTGCGAAACCATTAATCAACTCTATGGCCTAGAGCCAGCTTCAGATACAGAATTTATTTCGCTAGAAGATATCAAAGTAGAAGAATCAGATGACCTACCTCCTCCGCTACCCGTTGACGCAGGCGAAGAAGACATCATCGAACAGCCTCCAGCACTTCCAGAAGAAACAGTAGAAGAAACACCCACTGAAGAGCCTGTTGAAGAAACAGTAGAAGAAGTCATCCCAGAACCTGTTGAAGCAACACCTCCCTCCAACGCTAAAATCCTTATCGTACAAGAAACCGATCTCGTATCGCTTAAACCGCAGGTAGACGACCCCGACCAGGATAGCATCTCATTAAGCTACACCTCCCCTATCAATCAGGGCGGCGTCTGGCAAACCACGTATGGCGACGAAGGCGAATATACCATCACCATCACCGCATCTGACGGAGAGTTAACCGCAGCAAAAGATGTACTAGTTATTGTGAACAAGAAAGAAGAGTCTCCAGTCATTGGAAGCACCATCCCAACACAATCAGCAGTTACCGCAGTCGAGGATTCATCAATAGAATTCACAGCCGAAGCCAATGATCTGAACAACGATGCATTAGCATACAGCTGGCGCCTCAACGGTGAAGAACTTTCTACCGATGCAGAAAGCTTCTCCCTACCATTAGACTTTAGTTCGGCAGGCGAACACTCACTAGAGGTTATTATCTCAGACAGCGTCTCTGAAGTTAGACACAGCTGGGAAATAACGGTAGCAAATCTCAACCGAGAACCAACACTTGAAACCATTCAAGACATTGCACTATCAGAGACTGAACTAGTTACACTCACGCCGGTAGCTTCAGATCCCGATGGAGATGAAATTCAATTTACAATCGATGATGAGAGATTCAGCCAGGACGGAGAGAATTTTGTGTGGGAAACAAACCACGATGACTCAGGGTCGTACTCCGTGACCATAACTGCATCTGATGGAACAGATGAAGTAAGTCAGGAAGTGAGTATTGTTGTAGGAAACGTCAACAGACCTCCAGTCATCGAAGACATTACCCTTGGGTAAGCCTGTAGGGGGTATCAATGAAGGCAAAGCTAGCAGTATTCGTGATTATTTTAATAAGTTCACTAACCCTAGCTTTTGCCATTGAAACCGTTGAAGTCCAAGAAACCGATTTCGTCAATCTCAAAGTAACCGTTAACGATCCAGACAACGACCAACTCAATATCTACTATACCCCTCCTCTTAATGAGGAAGGACAGTGGCAAACCACGTATGGCGATGCCGGCACCTACAACATTAGCATCCGAGTTTCTGACGGGGAGTTAACAACAGCTAAAGAGGTACTTCTTGTCGTTGAGAAGAAAAACGAAGCTCCAGAAATACTCACAACGAGCCCTCCACAGCAAGTAGTCATGAAAGAAGGCCAAGTTGCTACCTTTTCTATCGACGCCTCCGACATCAATGGCGATAACCTAGAGTATAACTGGGTGCTCAATGAAAGAGAACTTGAAACAACAACCAACACCCTCGAATTTCTTGCAGATTACGGTGATGCCGGCAATCTCGAACTTTCCGTCAATATCGGAGATGGCGATAAGGAAGCCTCATTCACCTGGGAAATAGAAGTACAAGAAGTCGATCGTGAAGCACTCCTAGATGCCTTTGAGGACATCACCGTTACCGAAACCGAAACCGTCTCCCTTACACTGCCAGACTTCGCGGCACTCAATCTGCAATATCAAATTTCCGCGCCATTAGAAACAGGAACCTGGAAAACTACTTTTGATGATGCCGGAGAATATGACGTCACCATCACCCTTACCGATCGAGACTTTGAAGTCGAAAAAACCATTGTAGTAACCGTACTCGATAACGATCGAAATCCTATTTTTGACCGCATCGGAGCAATTTTCATAAATGAAAATGATGAAGTTTCATTCGACGTTAACTCCGAAGATCCTGATGGAGATCGAGTACAAATTGCACTCACAAACCTACCCAATGGCGCCTCATTCGATGGCAACACATTCACCTGGCAAACGGATTTCGAAACGGTAAACAAAGATACGCTTATAGAAAAGATTGCAGACAAATTTCACCTGCTCTACTACCCCTTCAAATTAGAATTCGTTGCAGAAAGTAACGATCTCACCACAACCGACACCATCTATATCTGGGTCAAGCACATCAATAGACCACCACAGCTCGTTGAACTATCTACCATCACCGTAGCCGAAGGAGAATCCATCACCATAACTCCAGAAGCCTTCGATGCAGATAACGACGCCATCAAATTCACCTACGCAGGATGGATGGCCTCCGATACCTACCTCACAAACTTCGATGACGAAGGAAAGCATATTGTAAAAGTCACCGCTTCAGATGGATTCCTCAAAGAAACACGAGATCTCATCGTTGAGGTTACAAACACTAATCGCCCACCAACTGCAACCGTACCTGCCAGCCTTGAAGTAAAGGAAAATCAAGAGATTGAATTCAATGTAGAAATTACTGATCCAGACAGGGATCCTACCACTCTGCAACTTAGAGATCCACCTCGCGGCATGAACATTCAAGATACCACCATCACCTGGACACCTGATTACGACACATCACTTTCAGGAGTAAACAACATCACTCTTCAAGCCACCGTAAGCGATGGCGCCGATACTACTGATATCGAAATACCTATTCTTGTGGAACACGTCAATCGAGCACCGATCATCAAAACGGCACAACCCAAATCAGGGAGCAAAGGCATTGCCGGTCGACCCGTAACGTTCATCATCGATGCAGTCGATCCGGATGGAGATACATTAACCTACACCTGGGACTTTGGGTTATTAGAAAAATACAATGGAACCTCCGCCATGCGCCGCACTTTCACCTCTCCAGGAAAGAAAAAAGTAAAAGTCACAGTAAGTGACGGCAAAGAAAAAGTAAAGGAAGAATGGAACATCAATATGGTCAGAATTGTCCAGCAACAACCAGCAACCACAGTACAACAAACAACACCCACTCAATCAACACAAGATCCAGACATCTTCTATCAGTACGCGGTCACAGGGTAGTTAGTTTTATATAAAACCAAGTAATTCTCAAAGTATGGCAATTCATTACACAGTAAAATTTTGTTGTTGTTAGTTCTTTCTACATCGTTTTAGATTAAAATTCAATGGAGGTCATCATTATGATTTCAGATATTACTCAATTGATTGGTAATACGCCGCTAATAAGAATAAAAAACACCAAAATTTACGCAAAACTTGAACAATTCAACCCAGGAGGGAGCATTAAAGATAGGACTGCCCTCTATCTCATAGAAGAAGCAGAAAAAGAAGGTAGGATCGATCGTAGCACCACCATTATTGAGCCTACTGCAGGCAACACAGGGATTGGATTAGCGTTAATCGCAACTCAGAAAGGATATAAGTTCATCGCAGTAGTGCCTGAGCGATTCAGCGAGGAAAAACAAATCATTATGAAAGCGTTGGGAGCAAAAATTGTCCATACTCCGACTGAAGGAGGGATGATGGGAGCAATAGCCAAGGCAAAAGAGCTACAAAACACAATCCCTAACGCATACATCCCAGAACAATTCTCAAATCCAGCAAATCCGAAGGCACATTATGAAACAACGGGACCTGAAATTCGAAAAGAGTTGGGAAAGATAGATTTCCTTATTGCCGGAATGGGAACTGCTGGAACGATCATAGGTGCAGGAAAGTATCTCAAAGAAAAAAATCCGGAAATCAAGATTATTGCTGTAGAACCCAAGGGATCCGCATTCACAAGCGATAAGAAAGAATCCCACAAGATTGAAGGTATTGGTGTTGAAAAAGAAAATCTCTCGAACTTCATTGATAGTTCGATAATAGAAAGATCGATTGTAGTCCAGGATGAAGATGCGCATGCAGCAGTCCTTGAGCTTGCAAGTAAACATGGAATGTTAGTAGGAAGCTCTTCAGGTGCAGCATTCTGGGCTGCGAAAAAGATCGCTTCCGAACATCCCGAAAAGAACATAGTAACCATCTTTCCAGACGCTGGAGAGAGATATCTAACAAAAAACATCTACGGTGATTTCAATGAATGGAAATATTAGAACAGAAGCAATCCACGCAGGAGAGAAACCAAATCTAAAAGAAGGAGGTTCGGGTGATGTAGTCATTCCCATTCACCTATCATCAACCTTCGCAAGAAAAGAAGTTGACATACCCACTAATGGCTATGAATATTCAAGATCTGGCAACCCCACTAGGTTCACTCTTGAAAAAAAACTCGCAGCCATCGAACATGCCACACACGCTCTAGCAACAACATCAGGACTAACTGCGCAAACGCTCATAGCATTATCCATTCTGCAATCAGGAGACCATGTAATCGCATCCGATGACTTATATGGGGGAACCATGAGACTCTTCGACAAAGTCTTCAGCAATAACTTCAACGTAGCGGTAGAATATGTTGACGCAACAAATCCAGAAAACATCAAACATGCTGTAAAAGAAAACACAAAACTCATCTGGCTTGAAAGTCCAACAAATCCCATGATGAAGCTAAGCGATATCAAGGATATAAAGAAGGCTGTAAAAGATATTCTAGTGATTGTGGACAACACATTCATGTCTCCCGTATTCCAGAATCCCTTAGAACAAGGAGCAGATATCGTCCTCCATAGCACCTCTAAATACATCAACGGGCATAGCGATAGTATAGGGGGAGCACTAATGCTCAACAATAAAGAGATTTACAAAAAGCTACAGTACACCCAAAACGCAGCAGGACTCATGCTAAGTCCATTTGATAGTTACCTCGTTGCTCGCGGCCTCAAGACACTACATGCAAGAATGCAGCAACACGAGAAAAATGCGATAGCAATAGCAAAAGTTCTAGAAAACCATCCCAAGATAGAGAAGGTTTACTATCCTGGGCTTGAATCACACTCTCAGCATGAGCTAGCAAAAACGCAAATGAAGGGTTTTGGTGGTATGATTACACTAATAATCAACGGAGAATACAAACATGCAAAAAGATTCATGGAAAATCTTGATCTATTCTCCCTTGCAGAAAGCCTGGGAGGAGTAGAATCATTAGTAAACCATCCAGCACGCATGACCCATGCATCGATACAGGAAGAAAAAAGGCTAAAGATCGGAATCACAGATAACCTTGTAAGACTTTCAGTAGGAATAGAAGATACAGATGACCTAGTAGAAGATATCAAACAAGCACTAGAAAAGATATAAAAGTAAGTGCGCTACTCTCAATAGATGAGTAGGGCACTGAAAATTGAGACCATTTCTGAAAGAGCAGACATCAATCTAGCACTTGATACCATCAAATTAAAGAAACAAGCACTCATTTTCGCAAACACAAAACGTTCAGCAGAAAAAGCAGCCGAAGACATCGCAGCAAAGATTACAACCCGGCAACCCTTAGACGATTTAGAAACTGCAGCCCTTAAGGCGCTACCCTCGCCGACCAAACAATGCAAACGGCTTGGAAGATGTCTCAAAAAAGGAGTTGCCTTCCATCATGCGGGGTTAACAACTAAACAACGCACCCTCATCGAAGATAATTTCAAGGCAGGAAACGTAAAAATAATTTGTTGTACCCCTACCCTCTGCCTTGCCAAGAACACTAAAATCTGGCACGGAACTAAAGAAACCGAGATACATGAGTTCAGATCTTCCAATAAACTTTTTGCGCTTTCCAATAGCGATGTAATAGCCATGAAACCAAAAAAAGTTGCAAGAATTGGAGAGGTATCAGAACTTATAGAAATTACCTCAGTTTCTGGATACAAGATTCTCGTAACTCCCGAACATGAAATGCTAATTAAAAGTGGCCAACAGAAAAAACTAGTCCAAGCAAAGCATGTCAAAAGGAAGAACAAAATCGCAACTATTGGTCGGCTGAAGATTAATAAGAGCCAAAGCTTCAAAATGGGTGACTTTGTAAATGATAATCAGACAGACAGCTCCCCAATAATTATAGATGCATCGATTTCATACTTTATAGGGGCAATGCTAGGCGATGGTTATTCTGGAGCAGAAACAGTTGGCAATAAAATAATCTACAAAGGATCACCCTCGCTTGTCGGAATTGACATAGAAATCTTTCAGGTAGCTAGAGTTGTTTGTGAAATACTCGGAATCAGCAAAAGAGAAACTATCATGGCGAGTGGCACCCCCTCCCTAGTGTTGGGTAAAAATAAATGGTTTAGAGAATTCTTAGTGCGATGTGGCGTTGAAAAAGGTAAAGAGAAACACATCAATAACAAACTCTTGAATCTAAATAGGGCGAACACCATCGGACTTCTGCAAGGTCTTTTTGACACAGACGGTTTTGTAGATCGTGGAATGGGGCCTGGCTTCTGTAATACCTCGGAAAAATTGATACGACAGACTCAAAAGCTGCTACTGAGATTTGGAATCGTCAGCAGAATCCGTACAAAGAAAGCTGGTTCAATGAAGATAGATCGCAAAGAGTACAAAACGTTGCCCTGCTTTCAGCTAGAAATACACCAAAAGATATGCATTCTTGATTTCTATAAGCACATAGGTTTCAGAGTAAAAAGAAAACAGGATGTGCTCATAGACCTTGTAGGCAAAATCTGTGCGAATGTTAACTTTGTAGAATGTAAAAAATGCCAGTACAAGATTTACAAAGACCTGTTCAATGGTAGAACAAAAGAAATGAAAGAATGGGGCGGGATCAAAAGGAGAGTGCTAATGCTTCTTGGGGGAAAAGGTGAACTCAGATCAAGAGAGCTCAAGAAACTATTCGGGACAGAACCAAAAAAGAAAGATGCTCGCTTGAATCATCACTATGAATTGATTGATAAAAGAAGAATAGGAAGTAGAAGCAAGACGGAGTGGTTATGGAGTCTCAATAAGATAGGAACGTATTTCTACAACAACATACTCCAAAGGGAAAAGAGTATTGTCGAATTCTTCAGATTGAGAAATTGTCCACTGTGTGAAAATGAACTGGATTGGTTCATCAAAAAGGGTTGGAGAGATCAAGATTTCGAAGGAGATATCTTCTGGGACCGGTTGAGAAGCATCAAAGTAGTAAGAAAAAAAGAAACCGTGTATGATATTATGCTGCCTTCCACTCCAAAAAATAACCATATGTTCGTTGCCGAGGGGTTCATTGTTCATAATTCAATGGGCCTAGATTTGCCAGCCTTCAGAACCATCATCAAAGACCTCAGAAGATTCGGCTTTCGTGGATTAACCTATATTCCAGTTCTAGAATATCTCCAGATGGCCGGTCGAGCAGGACGTCCCGGATACGATACAGAAGGCCAAGCCATCGTCATAGCAGCATCCGAACTAGAAAAAGAAAAACTAACAGAAAAGTACTTGCTAGCCGACCCCGAAGACATCCAGAGCAAATTAGCCGTTGAACCAGTATTAAGAACCTACTTACTCAGCCTCATTGCAGCCGATTTCGTCTCAACAAAACAACAAATCTTCGATTTCTTTGGAAAAACCTTCTGGGCCCACCAATTTGAAGACATGCATGTCCTTCAGGGCAAAATAGAATCCATGCTTGAACTTCTAGAAGAGTGGGAGTTTCTCAAATCCAACACTAACCACAACGACTTCGAATCAGCCGACAACCTTAAGGACGAAAAATACGAAGCTACACGAGTAGGCAAGCGTGTAGCCGAGCTCTATCTAGATCCCTACACCGCACATCAATTAATTCTCGGCATGCAACGCGCAACAAGAATGAAAGTCCCCACCATCAGCTTCCTCCATCTCCTTTCATCAACCCTAGAAATTCGTCCACAACTCAGAGTAACGGCAAAAGATCATGACGACGTCAACGAAGCAGTCAATAAAGTAGAACATGCCCTCTTAGAAAAAGAACCCTCGCTCTATGATGCAGAATATGATGATTTCCTCAATGCGATGAAAACAGCACTCTTTTTCCTCGACTGGATAGATGAAAACACCGAGGAAAATCTCCTAGAAAAGTACAACATCCGTCCCGGTGAAGTACGCACCAAGATCGACATCGCCGATTGGCTCTGCTACTGTTGCATCGAATTAACCAAGCTCATGAGTCTCCCTAAATTATCCTCTCACATGCAAAAATTGAGAATAAGAATCACGAATGGCGTTAAAGAAGAACTAATACCTCTCCTAAAATTAAAAGGCATAGGTCGTGCACGCGGGAGAAAACTCCACAAGAACAGCATCCGCACCCTAGGAGACATCAAAAAGATCGAAATCATGAATCTCGTCCAAATCCTAGGCAAAGCCACCGCAATTTCCGTAAAAAAACAAGTAGGCCAAGACTTCGACAAACTCAAAATAAAAGAAAATAAAAGAAAGGGCCAGATCAGCCTGAAGGATTTCTGAGAATAAAAGATAAAGTTTATAATGCAGGATAACAAATAAGCATCATGCGTATCGTTATGGTTGTACTACTCTGTATACTCGTTTTACTACCTGCAGTAATCGCACCCCCACCCGCTCCCCCTCCAGCTCCTCCTTCCATGAGTGGCAGTAACACTCCGCCAGCCGATACCTCGTCGCCTACAAGCCAAGCTGATGATAATGATGCCACGACTAGCACAAATACAAATCAATCAGCAACTACATCTACAAATCAAACAACCACTACCACTACCAACTCCAATCAAGGACCTACTACTACCAACACCTGCACCAACGGAATCCTCAATGGAGATGAGACTGATGTTGATTGTGGAGGAAGCTGTAGTGGTTGTGAAAGAGAGAAAACATGCACCTCTAGAAACGACTGTCTAACGAAGTATTGCCTAGCAAACAAATGCACGCTTCCCAGTTGCACCGATAGGGTGAAAAATGGAGATGAGGCGGGAGTTGACTGCGGAGGAGTATGCCTACCCTGTCAGCAAAGTGAGGCAACATCTAACCAGCAAACAGTCAACACCCAGCAATCAACTCCGGACCAATCTACTCCCTCTTCTCAACAATCACCTCCCTCGGAGCAAGCACTATCTGCTCCCGAAGATCGAAATGTTCTGTTGATAGTTTCACTAATCATTAATGCGTTTCTCGTCCTAGGTCTGATAACCACTCTTATCACCATCAAACACAAAAAATTAACTCCACTTGACCCCCATCAAGAACAATTACGTACCTATATCCAATCAAAAATGGCCACGGGGATGTCACAACAACAAGTAAAACAAGAACTCCTCGCACAAAGGTGGGCAGAAGAGAGCGTAAATGAAGTGCTCCAACAACTATAAACGAAATGAGCATGTTTAAATACCGGTTCCGCTAAAAAAGAAAGATGTCACAATTAAGGGTGCCAATACTAATTTCTGTATGTCTCTTACTCCTCGTTT
>CAZBLF010000002.1:48240-65448 GCA_964492935.1 uncultured Methanosarcinales archaeon | reverse complement strand
GAATAATCTCTCTCTTTTTGATTTTACTTTGAAAATCTACTTCATCAAGCTCCAGGTACCTTCCCAGTATATTATCTATAGATTCTATTTCATCTCTCGAAGGGTTGAGCGTATATGATTTTAGATGGGAGTGGACAAATTCTTCCCCTTTTTCTTCGGGTGAATGTGCTTTGTGCCAATCAGCGAATGTTTGCTCTTGCTCTGCATGCGCGGTTGAGGGGAGTACTGTGGAGGCTGCCGCTGCGAATGTTCCTTTAAGTGCACCTCCTACAAAGGATCTTCTTGTAGGAGTTACCTCCTGTAAATTTACATCCAGTAACTGGGTTAAAGTCATACCTTCAAGAATGCTTTTTTGCTTAAAAAGGTGATTGTTGTTACTACTGTAATGCTGTTATGGGTGCGTCCTTTGCTTTGATTATTTTGAAGAGTTTGTCGTTCTTTCTGACTAGTTCTTTTATCGGCAGCGTGATTTCCTGTCCTTTTTTTGCTGTACTTGCTTTCTTTTCATCTACTCTCATCTCTTTGATTGTTGCTTTGATGATTCCTGTGGTGGGTCCGCTGATGATGATGTTATCTCCTACTTTTGTTCCCTTTGTTTCTAGCTGGAAGTGGGCAATCTTTGCTTTTGTATAGTAGTTGAGTGCTTTTCCTAGGTAGACTTTTCTTTCTGTTGCTTTTGAGCCGTATGCCTCGCTCCATTCTCCCATCTTATTTCCTAGGTAGTAGCCGCCGTGCCAGAAGCCTCTGTTGAAGACGGTTTCTAGTTCTTTGATCCAGTTATCTATCTTCTTTTTTGTGTATGTCTTATTTTGTATTGCTTTTGCAGCTTCCTTATACACTTTGGTTACGGTGTAGACATATTCTGGGGAACGGCCGCGACCTTCTAGCTTGAATATTTCGGTTCCTGCGTGGATGAGTTTGTCTAGAACGCTTATTGTACAGAGATCTTTTGGCGACATAACGTATTCGTTGTCTAGAATTAATTCATCTCCTGTTTCTGTATCGGTTACTTTGTAGGAGCGTCTGCAGTTTTGAAGACACATGCCTCTGTTTGCGGAGTGATTATATGTTGCAAGGCTCATAAAACATTTTCCGGAAACGGCAACGCATAATGCGCCGTGGACGAAAAGTTCTATTTGGATTAGTTTTCCTTTGGGTCCTTTGATTTTCTCTTTCTTGATTGCGGCGGTTATCTTCTTTATTTGGCTGAGTCTTAATTCTCTGGCTAGGACTATAACATCTGCGAAATTTGCGAAGAATTTTACTGCTTCGATGTTTGAAACATTTGCTTGGGTTGAAATATGCACTTCTATGTTTTTATTTCTTGCTAATTGTATGGCTGCGATATCGGATGCGATGATTGCTGTTATTTTGTTTTCTTTTGCTGCATCTAGGATGTTGTTTAATAATTGTAGATCGTTATCGTACATTACGGTGTTTACTGTTAGGTATGTTTTTATTTTGTGTTTCTTTGCTATCTCACTTATTTTTTTGAGGTCTTTTAACTGGAAGTTATTTGCTGCTTTAGAACGCATGTTTAATTGTTTGATGCCGAAATAGACTGAATCTGCGCCTGCTTTGATTGCTGCGTGTAATGACTCAAATGAGCCTGCTGGCGCCATAATTTCTACCATGAGGTGGGAAATAATAGTCTACTTTTAAATAGTGTTGCTCGTTTTTGACTGTATGCAAAAAGAATACAATCCGGACGATTTTGTTCGAATTAAAGATGTTAGTCTTAGTTCGGAAACTAAAGAATTGATGTCTAAAGCTTCTGTTGTGTATTCGAAGAATTTTCCGGCAACTGCGTACGCTGGTCGGTGTATTTTCTTGAGTTGGTATTGCTCGATTGCGGATTGTGACTTTTGTTATAGAAGCGTGATAAAACATAAGCAGGGCAATCCGAAGAAAGCTAAGCGTTCTATGGGTTCTGTTTTGTTAGAGGCTTTATTTTCTAAAACGTTTGACTGGCCATTGGAATTTATCACTGGTGGTTTAGGGATTATGCCGTTTCCTGAATTGGTTGAGCATATTAAAGCTATTTCGGATGTGTATGGTTCTAAAGTATGGTTGAACTTGGGTGGCTTTTCAGAGGAGCAGATTGAAGAACTTCGTCCGTATGTTGAGGGTGTATGCGGGAGCATGGAGACGTTGCATCCAAAACTCCATGATGAGACGTGTCCGAGCAAGCCGATTAAACCGTTTTCTGATATGTTCAAGAAATTAAAAGGGTTTAGGAAGTCAATAGCTGTTATTGTTGGTTTGGGTGATAGCTATTCTGATATTCATTATCTTCTTGATTTTATTAAGGAGCATGAGCTTGATAGAATTACGATGTATCCTTTGAAACCGGTTCGTGGAACACGTTACACTACTGGTCCTTCGACGGATGAGTTTTTGAAGTGGATGTCACGTGTAAGAGTTGAGTTTCCTAAGATTGAGATTGTTGCTGGCACGAATTTGCGTCGTGCTGAGGAATCTGGTTTGTATATGAAGGCGGGTGCTAATGGAATTACTAAATTTCCACTTTTGAAAGAGTTTGGAAATGAAAGTTCTATTGCGGTAAAGAAGCTGATTGAGGATGCGGGTCGTGAGTTTGTTGGTAATATTACTGAGCAGGTTGATGTTGATTGGGAGAAGGAGATTAATGCTTTGCCGATTTCTGATGCGTATAAAGAACAGATGTTGAATTCTTTGCCACTTTATTTAGCTAAGTTTGGTGGGAAGAAGAAGTTGAAAGTAATTGCTAATTGTGAGTGTTAGGGCTGAAATGGATTTACTTTCGATTTAAGTTTTTTACTATCATCTAGTAGTTAAAATAGTAACGTTTATAAAGAGTTACTTGTTAGTGAGAAATATGCAATGCACCCTAAGTGTGAAGAAGCAAAGGCGTATTTTATGGCCCGCGGCTTTGACGTTGATCAGCATATTGAGGATCTTATCGATCCGGTTACACGCGATGCATTCACCACGGCGCAACTCACTGGCAGGTCACATAAAGATATTATTGATGAACGCTTTGAAGAAGAATCGTTTAAGGATTATTTGCGCTGCGTCACAGGTCACATAGCCGACTGCATTCGTAGGAATACAGAAATTCGTGAAGAGGAAGCTGCTACTCATATCGTTGGTTTGCTATGGCTGGTTTATGATTATCGACCATCTGATGTAAATTAAGTAAGTTCTTAAGAAGTTATCGAAAGTTCTGTGTGGGAAATTTATTATCAATTGTATCTCTTTCGATGTAACTTCAGCTCTTTGATTCACTTCTTCAAACTAATCTTTGCCAGAATCTCATTGTGCATTCTTCGTAAGAATTCTGTTTTGTCTTCGATCTTCATGATGTCGGTCTTGCCTTGTGTTACTAGATTTAATGCGAAGGGGCTTGGTATTTCCGTTGTGAACTCCTCTATCTTGATGCCTTTCTTCTCTATTTTTTCTACGATGATTTGGGCATTGTCGATATCCATTAAGTCTTCTAGGACTTCTCTTCTGGCTTCTTTGAGGATGGAGAAGTGTTGGGAGATTCTTCTTACAGCGCTTAATAGGATCATTGAACTTACTTGTTGTCTGCCAACGTACTTTCTTCTGCCTTTGTAGTTTCTTAAGATCATGAGTGAACGTGCTGCGCAGTGTCTGAATCTTCGTTTCAGAACTTCTGTTTTGTCAATGGCCATATTCATTACTTTTCTGAGGTCTTTGCTTTTTAGGAGTTTAAAGGCTTTCAGCACATTTACTTTTCCGGGAGCGATGATATAGAAGCCGTTGTCGCTGATGCCGATCTCTACGTCTTTGTGTTGGGTTCTGCCGATGGCGAAGGCTACTGCTCTTGATAGGCAGTCGTTTACCCTGCGACCAAAGAGGGAATGGAAGACGGAAAATCGTTTTCCGGTTCCATCGATGTAGTGTTCGACAATGATTCTGGAATCTGAGGGGATTTTTGCGAACTTGTGTTGTTCGTCGAAGTAACTGTAAATTGATTCAGCCGCTTTTTGATCTACATAGAGATACTCGTGAATCCATTCTAGAATTTCTGGCTTTTTCTTATTTGCATCGAATTGTTGGCTAATAAGTCTTCTGAACTTGCCGATGTCGCTTGCTAGATCATAGCTTAATGGCAACATTTCGGAGAACCATGCCGGAACATTGGGTGGTCGGTTGACGGACGCAGAGACTTGGGCGACCATCCCGCGCGCAAACTTGAACTGGTAGGTGTTTCCACCTAATAGGAAGACGTCTCCTGGTCTGAGCTTTTCTAGAAAGGCTTCTTCAATGGTACCTACGGGTTGATCGCCGATTTTAACGCGTACAGCAATTGATTCTGGGATGGTTCCGATGTTGGTCATGTAGATGACTCTTGCCATCTTTCCCTTTCTACCAATCATGCCGGTGTCTTCGTCGTACCAGATCTTGGCGTAGATGTAGCGGTCTTCTAAGGAGACGAACTTGCCTGCTAAGTAATCTATAACGTCCTGGAAGTCTTTTCGGTCTAGATCTCGGTAGCAGTATGATCTCGTAATCATGTTGAAAAGGTCATTTACTTGGATTTTATCCTGGATGGCTATTGCGTAGATTTGCTGGGCTAGGACGTCGAGACAGTTATTCGGGATGTGGATGCGGTCGATCTTCTTTTCGATTGCATCTTTTACTAAGACGGAACATTCGATGAGGTCGTCTCGGTTTAGTACAATTATTCTTCCCTTGGTTTTTGCTGTTAGTCGGTGACCGGATCGTCCTACTCGTTGTAATGCTCGCGCAACTGATTTTGGAGAGCCTAGGCAGATAACTAAGTCAATAGAACCGATGTCGATTCCTAATTCTAAAGAGGTTGAACAAACAACTACCTTTACTTTTCCTGCTCGTAATCTTTCTTCGATATCTAATCTGAGTTCTTTACTTAGAGAACCGTGATGTGCTCCTATGTTTTCGTCGTAGTTTTTCGGATATTTATCTTTGAGGTTGTGGACTACCCGTTCGGTTGCAGCTCGGGTGTTGGTGAAGATTAGGGTTGTCTTGTGGTCTTGTACTAATTTGTTAATTAACTTGTACATGGAGTTGTGCATTAAGGTGTGCTCGACGCCAATGAGATCTTTGACGGGTGACATGACTTTGAGGTCGATTTCTTTGAGGTATTGCACATCTACTAATTTGCAAGGTCTTGGTTTACCCTTATCGTTACCGACAAGGAAATGTGCTATCTTTTCGAGTGGTGAGATGGTTGCGGATAATCCGATGCGACACATGTGGGGAGAGAGTTGGGAGAGTTGTTCCATGACGATAGATGCGTGGACTCCTCGCTTGTTTTCTGCGATGGCGTGGGCTTCATCTAAGATAAACCACTCTACTTTTTTGAGATGTTCCTGGAATTTTGGGGAGCAGATTAAGATAGCTAGGGATTCTGGCGTTGTGATGAGAATGTGGGGCGGGTTCTTGAGCATCTTTGATCGTTGGTAGGGGGTGGTGTCGCCGGTTCGTACACCAACTCTGATATTGAGCTCTTTCTTTGCGGATTTTTCCATCTCTTCTAGGGGTTCGATGAGATTGTGGTGGATGTCTGAAGAAAGTGCCTTAAGCGGACTTATGTAAACAGCATAAACTCTATCCTCAAGAATGTTCTTTTCCGAGGAGTCTACTAATTCGTTGAGAATGGCCATGAATGCTGTTAACGTTTTGCCGGATCCGGTTGGAGATGAAACTAACACGTTCTCGCGATTATGGATTGGCATTATCGCGCATTTCTGGGCTTTCGCGAACGTCTTAAACTTCCTCTTAAACCACTTTTTGACTATGGGGTGCAAAAGACCGTACAGCTCTTCGTCCGTGTTGTATGTATTTTTTGGTTCTATCATTTTTTCTTTGAATGGTGAATCCGATTTCTTCTATGAATTTTCTTAGGTTGTCCTTATGTGATATCGTTAGTGTGCTGTAAGGGCTTCGAGTTTTCACCCTATTGGAAATGTTTAGTTTTGTAAGAAGCGACGATACCTCTCTTAATGCACTTCCATTCGCAAGCGTCATGTTTACGGTTGATCCACTAGAAGAACCATCGCTGTCAAAGAGTGCTCTTAGGAAATGGCTCACCACTCCCTTGCTCTTTGATTCAGATATTGCTTTAGGGACTCTCCATGTTCGAGTTCGGAAGGTGTCGTGGTTGAGTAAATCTTTGCAAATAATTTGAGCGTTCACGTTCACAATATAGCTATTTCTGTGCTTGTAGTAATAGTGCTTGTATCGTAAACCGTATACCTCCTCAACACATCTAATGAATTCGTTCATAAAATCAAGGTCTCTTCTAATCTCGAGCTTCATGAATTTATGATCGATGTATCCATCGCCGCAGAGTACTCCAAGAATATATGCCTTTTCGGGAGAGAGCTTACCATACTCTCTGGTGGGCCTAGTCACTTTTTGATCCCTTAATACGCTCTGGATAATACTTGTATTCATGGATTCTGTGTGAGATCTTACTCGGACCCCGTATTTTTTCAGCCAATTGATAACAATAATTGTAGACACATGGAACTTCTTTGCGATCGTGCTTGCACTTTTCTGATTGTGGATATACAGCTTTTCGAGCACCTTTTTTGGAGGAATAGGTTTTGGTTTGAATTGTGTTTTCTCTTGCGCAAAGGGAACAACATGCTTATGAATCCATCCCGATATAGTGCTTTCTGAGATCTCTAGTTGGTGCTCAGTTAGTAGAAGCCTCGCTAGCTCTCTCTGTCCAAGTCCAGTCTTCTTTCTGGTGTCCATTGTGTTCTTCCAAGCGCCAATAATTTCTCGGCGAGAAAGCCCATCGTAAAGGACACTTTTGTTTTCGTTTTTTTCTTTTTTCATTTGAAATCACCGCTTGAGTATGGATTTCAGAATGACTGGGAAAATACGGAGTGTGTTACTCCCTTAAATGCTTTCCGTCAATATTTTTCGGCTTTTCAAGTAGTTGTATAGGTTTTTTCGTCACGAAGTGGTGAGTTAATTAGGGTTTGTTTTTATGTGTTAGTCTTTTGTTTGAGAAATTGTGGTGTGTGTCAGTCTGCGTAAAAGGCTTGCAGCGACTTTACATCATACTCTTGGTCTTTCATCGAAGTGATTGCTTTTATTGCGGCTTTTGCGGTGGGCATTCGTGTTAGTAGAGGGATGTTTAATTCTATGCACTTTCGTCTTATGGTGTAGCTGTCGGTTCTTGGATGGGAGCCGCGATGGAGGTTGATCACCATATGAATTTGGTTGCGCTTCATCATGTCAAGTATCATGGGGTCCTCTCTGATTTTGGGTACGGTGGTTGAAGGGATGTTGTGCTTGATGAAGACGTCTCGCGTTCCGGGTGTGCAAAAGAGCTTGAAGCCCATCTCGATTAGGCTTTTTGCCCAGTCCACGGCTTGTTCTTTGTGGTCATCTCTTCCGATTGCAACCATGATGTTGCCTTGCTTCGGCAGTTTCATCTGGGCTGCTTCGAAGCCTTTGAAGAGGGCTTTGCCGAAGGAGGTATCTATTCCCATGACCTCTCCGGTGGATTTCATTTCTGGTCCTAGTATGGGATCAACTCCCTGTAATTTAAGAAAGGGAAAGACGACTTGCTTGACGGTGGTGAAGGTGGGTTCGGTATAGTCTCCTAGATTTAGTTCGTCTAGGGTTTTTCCAAGAAGTACCTGGGTTGCAATTTTTGCCATGGGCTTTCCTATGGATTTGCTGACATAGGGGATGGTTCTTGATGAACGAGGATTTGCTTCTAGAATATAGACGACGTCATCCTTTACTGCATATTGGATATTGATTAATCCAATTGTCTTGAGAGCTAGAGCTAGTTTCTTGGTGTAGTCGATGACTTTTTGTTTGACTTCTGGTTTAAGGCTTTGTGGAGGGATGACGCAGGCTGAATCTCCGGAGTGTACGCCGGCTTCCTCGATGTGCTCCATGATGGCTGCGACATAGACTTGCTTGCCATCGCACAATGCATCTACATCAAGTTCTAGTGCGTTTGCTAGGTACTTGTCTACGAGAACGGGATGGTCGGGGGAAATCTTTACGGCTTCCTCCATATATGCCTTTAATTCTTCATCGCTCGTTACGATTTGCATTGCTCTACCTCCGAGAACGTAGGAAGGTCTTACGAGTACGGGATAGCCGATGTTGCCTGCTTTGAGTAAGGCTTCATTTATTGATCTCGCGGTTCCCCAGGGGGCACTGGGAATCTTTAATGTTTCTAGGATTGCGCCGAACTTATCTCTATTTTCTGCGGTGTCGATGCTCCCGGGTTGTGTTCCCAGTATTTTGACTCCCTCTTCTTGTAGGCGCATCGCCATGTTAATGGGCGTTTGTCCACCGAATTGTAGGATTACTCCATGCGGTTGCTCTCGTTCGATGATATTCATGACGTCTTCGAAAATTAAGGGTTCGAAGTAGAGTTTATCAGAGGTATCGAAGTCGGTTGAAACGGTTTCTGGGTTATTGTTTACAATGATGGCTTCGTAGCCTTCTTCTTGTAAGGCAAAGACGCTGTGGACACAACAATAATCGAATTCTATTCCTTGGCCGATTCGGATGGGGCCTCCACCAATGATGATTACTTTCTTTTTGTTGGTGGGTTTGGATTCATCTTCTTGCTCGTAGGTTCCATAGAGATAGGGCGTTTTTGCTTCGAACTCTGCGGCACACGTGTCTACCATTTTGTAGGTAGGGAGGATGTTGTGTTCTTTTCTTAACGTTCTGATTTCTTTTTCACTTGTGTTTGTGATTTTTGCTATTTGGACGTCGGAAAATCCTTTTCTTTTTGCTTCTCTTATTGATTCTTTTTCTTTGGTGATGGTGTTGGCGTGCTCGTAGATGTTTTTTATTTTGGTGAGGAACCAGGTGTTGATGCCGGTGAGTGCTTTTACTTCTTCTTCGTTCATGCCGAGTGCAAACGCATCTCGGATATACATGAGTCTTTTATGTGTTGGAACTTTGAGATTTTGAATGATTTCCTCTTTGTTTTCGCAGATGCGGTCTTTGGGGTCGTGGCCTAATCCGAATCTGTCTACTTCTAGCGATCTGATTGCTTTTTGGAGGGCTTCTTCGAACGTTCTGCCGATCGCCATGGTCTCTCCGGTGGATTTCATCTGGGTGCCGATGCGCTTGTCTACGGTAGGGAATTTGTCGAAGGGCCATCTCGGAATTTTGACTACGGTGTAGTCGATTGTGGGCTCGAAGCATGCTTTGGTTTCTTTGGTTACATCGTTAGGAATTTCATCTAGTGTCATTCCTATTGCAATTTTTGTAGCGATTCTTGCTATGGGGTAGCCGGTTGCTTTAGATGCTAGGGCTGATGATCGTGAGACACGCGGATTGACTTCGATGATGACGTATTCTCCAGTATGGTAGTTGAATGAGAACTGGATGTTGCAGCCGCCCTCTACTTTTAGTGCTCTGATTACTTTGATTGCGGATGTTCTTAGAGTTTGGAATTCTTTATCGTTGAGGGTTTGCGTTGGAGCCGTTACAATGGACTCGCCGGTGTGGATGCCCATGGCGTCGAGGTTTTCCATGGGACAGATGATGATGCAGTTGTCGTTCTTATCGCGCATCACTTCAAACTCGAATTCTCCCCAGCCCTCGGTGCCAAGGATTGCTTTTTCTAATAAGACTTGCTTGATGGGGCTGAGATTGATTCCGTGTTGGGTAATGGTTTCGAATTCTTCTGGTGTATGTGCTATTCCTCCTCCAGTGCCTCCGAGGGTGTAGGCTGGACGGATGACTATCGGGAGTCCGCATTCTTTCTCGAATGCTTTTGCTTGTTTGAGATTTTCTACGGTTTTTGATTCGGGAATAGGTTCTCCAATATCTATGCAGAGTTTTTTGAACAGTTCTCTGTCTTCTCCTTGCTCGATGGATTCTATTGATGTTCCGAGTGGTTCTACGTGGTGTTTTTTGAGAATTCCTTGTTGGTGTAGCTGTACTGCTAGATTTAATCCGGTTTGGCCGCCCATCGTTGGCAGAATGCCATCTGGCTTTTCCTTTATGATTATTTTTTCTACGATCTCTACGGTTAGGGGTTCTATGTAGACTGCGTCTGCCATGTCGGCATCGGTCATGATTGTGGCTGGATTGCTATTTACTAAAACAACTTTATAGCCTTCCTCCCTTAGTGCTTTGCAGGCTTGCGTACCGGAGTAGTCGACTCTGATTCCTATTAAGGATATTCAGCGGCTTGTCCGATTTGAATTGGGCCTGAACCAATCACTAAGATTTTTTTGATATCTTGTCTTTTGGGTATTTGGTTTCACCTCCATTTAGTTTCCATAAAAATGATCGGTTTCGGACTCTTCCTTCGAAGGTCACTTTTTTGTTGCTTTGAAGATTCTTCAACCTTTTGAGGGCTGCTCTTGTGGAGATGTCCAATTTTTCGGAAATGAATGCCGTTGATAATGGTTCTTCTTCAGGATGGAACAAGTGGATAATCTTTTTGTATAAGAGATTTCTTTCGTGTTTTCCCAGTGTCTTTTTTCTTGATAATACATCAATTATTCTTTTCTTTTTCTTTGAGTGAAAAAAATCTACTTTCCTCTTATAATTTTCCAGACTCTTCCAGTCCGAGATAATTAAGAAATTTACATTCCTTTCCTTTTGGCTAATCTGGTATTTTCTGGATAAGTAAGGTCCATGAGTAATTATCTCAAATCCTTCTAGTATCTTGACCACGGATTTTAAGAATCTTATAGAGTACTGATTGTACTCATCGAAGACTATTTGGTGGAAATTAATGTTCTTATTGTTCCCGGAAGAAGAAACTGATCCGTCGTCGTCAAACAACGCTCTCACAAACCTGCTTTTCACACCATCGCTTCCGTTTGTGATCCAGGTAGGGACATCATTTTTTAGCTTAAGTTTACTTCCTCGCTGTGCACCAAATAGAAGGAGTATCTCTCCGATAATTGTGGAATAAGTAACTGTAGTCTCAGTTACATTAATGGGTGTTGACTCGAATTGCTTTGCTACTAACAATTTCACTTCGTTTAGAGAGACCTTATCAAAATTGCAAAATTTGAACTGGGGCTTTTTTGTAATGATGCTTCCATCTCCATAGTAATGGCCTATCAGCGAGGCAATTTCTTCATTTGCCCGATTGGTAACGTGCATCTTGCTTGCCCTCCTCGAGTTGAGTTCATCGAAATTATTTGCTTCTCTACTTCTAAGGGGTCTTTCTCAAAAAGCCTCGTAAGGATTAGTAGTTGAGAGGGCTTTATTGCGTGCCTGCCATTCTTCAAATGGTTTAGATATGATTTCGATATCCCCAACCTCTCCGCTGTACTCACTGGATCAGAGGATTTGAATAGATGATGTAAAGATTCAAGATTTAATCTCAATCTGACTGTGTCTGGAAGCTCCCAAAAATGTATTTCTTTCATCTCAGATTCATTTGGTTTAAGTTCATTATTCATAAGATTGCCTATTATTGGAATATTGAAGTTCTTAAAACTGTTGTTAGCTTGATGAAGAGTGTTGTTATTGGGCATCGCTTGGGTCATTTTAGATTCCTCACTATGTCATCAAAAAATCCGTTTGTATCCTGCGGTCCGGGATTCGCTTCGGGGTGCATCTGGACGGTTTGGATGGGTAGAGATTTATGTTGCATTCCTTCTACGCTGCCATCGTTGAGATTGATATAAGAGACTTCTAAGTCTGTGTTGCGTAGTGATTCTTTGTCTACGGCGAATCCGTGGTTCTGGCTCGTTATGTAGACTTTGTTTTCTTTGATATTCTTTACCGGTTGATTTGTTCCACGGTGGCCGAACTTTAATTTGTAGGTTTTTCCGCCTAATGCTAAAGCAACTATCTGATTTCCTAGGCAGATTCCGGTGATGGGGAGTTCTTCCTTTAGTTGTTTTACTGCCTCGATTGCTTCTGTTGCTTGTTCTGGATTGCCTGGGCCGTTGGCGATGAAGAGTCCTTGTACGTTCTTTTCTCTTATTTCATTTGCTGTAGTGTTGTAGGGAAATCTCCAAACGTTAATTTTTCTTTTCGTGAAATTTCTGATGATTGAAAGTTTAACTCCGGTGTCGATCATGGCGATTGTTTTTTCTCCTTTTGCATCGATGAACTCGGGGGCGCGAACAGAAACTTCTGGTAGGAGATTCTTTTCTCCGTAGTCATCTAGCTCTTTTGCTTTTTTTACTAATGCTGCGGTGTCTATGGGTTTGTCGCTGGTTTTTATGCAACCATTGATGACTCCGTGCTCTCTGATTTTGATTGTAAGCATACGGGTGTCGATATCTGAGATGCCTGGAATATTGTGTTCCTTTAGAAATTCGTGAATGGTTTTGGTTGCGTCTTTATGGGCGTGGTGTTCCTGGAACTCGCGTACGATAAATCCTTGCACCTGGATTTTGTCTGATTCGAAATGTTCTTTTCTTACGCCGTAATTTCCTACTAACGGATAGGTTAGTGTTAGGAGCTGGCCTTTGTAAGAGGGGTCGGTAAGTGACTCTTCATAGCCGACGAGGGAGGTGTTGAAGACTACTTCGCCGGCGGTTTCTTTAATAGCACCGAAGCCTTTGCCTTCAAAAATAGTTCCGTCTTTGAGGGCTAGAACTGCGTACATTGTAGCCTCCTTACGTCAGAAATAGAGATGTTTAGAACGAACTTTAGAATGGGATTGGGTGAAAATCGTAACGTCATCTCAAAAATAAGATAGACTCTGAAATGCTTTATAAATATTGTTGTTTGAGAATGGTTATGTCTTAGGTTTTGGTTGGGTGTGGTGGTGGAGTTACTGGTTGGCCGTCTGAATCAAGACGATTGTAGATTGGAGGGTCTCCTTTCCCTCTTATGAGGTATGCCATAAATGAGGTAGGAGATACAATCCCTACTGAACCCTCTACCTTCTTCTTAGCCGCCCAGAAATCCGGTCCAGAGGATCCAGAAATAATCTCTTGTCCATCGATCATGGCTACGATGAAGTCATGATACTTTCTCTTCGCTGACATCGCCTGCATGAATTGATCCATCACTGCTTGAGGTATTTCAGGATAATTCTGGCGGTGTGCTATGTGTGCATTATAGCCTTTGGTTGATTCAGCGTATTTTTTATCTGCTTTCACGAGAGTCCCATATGCTCTAAAAATCTTTCCGGCTTGTCCTAATACTGCTAATCATGGCTTTTTATTCAATGCGCTCGTGAGATGGGGCTGAATGGGCGCTATTTTAGTCATGGCATCAAGGACTTCATCAATACTGCCTGACTTTGTCAGTTCGGCTACTTCGCTAAGTGCGTCTGCCAGTGAAGTCAGTTTTACATCTGGCTGCATTGTGATTAACTTGTCTTGAAGTCCTGGTTCCATGATTATAATCCATTAACGCTATATCCAGCATCTACATAGATTACTTGGCCGGTGATGTTCTTGCTCATGTCGCTGCAGAGGAAGAGGGCGGTATTGCCGACGTCTTCTGCGCTAATGTTTCTTTTAAGGAGTGCTTTCTTTTCTGCGTGTTTTAGAATGTCTTCGAATCCGGTGATGCCAGATGCGGCCATCGTTGCGATGGGGCCGGCGGAGATTGCATTCACTCTGATTCCGTTCTCGCCTAGATCCATTGCTAGATAGCGGGTAATGGATTCAAGGGCTGCTTTTGCTACACCCATGACGTTGTAATTTTGTACGGCCATTACGCTTCCTAGATAGGTCATGCTCAGGATTGCTCCGTCTTTGTTGAGCAGTTTTCTCTTTACGGATTCTCTGGTGATGGCGGTAAGTGAATAGGCTGAGACTTCTTGAGCAGTGTTGTAGGCTCTACGAGGCACTTCGTAGAATTTTCCTTGCAAGTAGTCTTTCTTTGCGAAGGCTACTGAATGGATTAAGAAATCGAACTTTCCGAATTCTTTTTCTACTTTTTCAAAGAAGTTTTCTATGAATTCGTCTGCAACCATATCACAGGGTGCTAGGAAGGGGTCTTTCAATTCTTTTGCTAGTTCTTTTACGTATTCTTCTGCTCGTTCTTGATAGCCTAATGCTATTTGGCAGCCTGCGTCGTTTAACGCTTTTGCGATGGACCATCCGATAGATTTGTCGGTTGCTACTCCAAAGACAACTGCTTTTTTTCCTTTTAAATCGATAGATGCTGACATGGTATCACCTTTGTTTCTTCTGTTTTTTGCTTCTCTCTGGAACTTGTTGTCATGCATTTTTTGTTTGAGCTTTTGCATGAATTTCATTAGCTTGTGTAGTAGCGGAGCATTAATAAATATATGGGTTTTCCTTTAACTAATTCAATTCACCGAAAAGCTTTTAACTCCCTCTGCTAAAATCTATTCGTGGTCATTCATAGCTTGTTTGGAAATGTTCTTTCTCGTGAATCGATAGCATTCTTAAACACCTCTGCGAAAAAACATATATCTGCGATCAAGACCTATCTTCAGGAGTATAAAAGGAAACTTCAACTGGTGCAGGCTTTTTCTGAGAAGTGGGATGAAGAAGAGCTTATCCGAATGCGGGATGAGTTCGGGGAGATCATGGGAGTAAATCTTACCGAAGATCAACTGATTCAAAAGGAAATTGTGGGTATAGGAAAAAATATTCGTGCGCTCATGGAAATTTGCGACAAAGAGATAAACTCAAAAAAGAAGGTTCGGGAAGAAAAGATCATCAAGGATCTTCGCACCCTTTTCCGACAGCTTCGAATTCTTGAGAAGACAATTTACCTTCAGGTGAAGTGGTTTCGAAAATATAGCGGTATGATCAATCAGAACAACGCCAAGGATAAGCTAGTATATTTGATTAAGCGGGAAGGTGCTATTTTGTATTCAATCCAATCTGAGGATCTTAATGACTTACTTTTTCAGATAACAGATCTTCTTAAAACCTACGATCTTGAGGTTATTCAGGAAAATACCTATGAGGTCTGTGCAAAGGAACTCGAACGAGAGTTGAAGGAATTTGATGGTGACCGTGTAGACTTCTCTATCGAAAAGAGAATTAAACTTGGCGGAGGATTTAAGAATCCTGTGCTGCTTGTAAAAACGAGCTCCGATTGCGAATACGTAGCAAAGGCATTCACGGAGGAAGGGGCATTTGATGAGTCTCGTCGGGCTCGTAAATTTATTGCGGCTGCCGGTGGCCTCATTCCCAAACTCGTGCGGGTCAGTGATAATGAGATTGTTTGTGAGAAGGTGAAAGGATTGCCAATTAGAAAGCTTTTGACTTCTCGCTCCCGACAGACCAATATTGCATTTTACACACTCGGTCAATCACTTGCGCAGATACATAAGAGGACGCTGAATAAAGTCTCGTCATATAGTCCTCGCCTTCTCTTTAGTAAAGGGTATACTAAGGATTTTGAGCGATTAAAAAATCATATTAAACTCTTAGAGCGAGAGGGGTTGTTATCTGAGCAGGTGTACCAGGAATTCATGCGTATTCGAGACAGATACAAGACACACTATCTCTCGATTATCCATGGAGATGCACACCTGGATAATTTCTTTTTTGTCGCTCACCCCGAAACAGTGATTATTGTCGATTATGATGACTCTAAACCGGGAGATCCATTGGCCGATGTGGGGAGGGTCGTTGCATCTATTCGCAACTGGCAATTTAAGGAGAAACTTGATAATGCGTTCGTTGAGAAGACCATCACGAACTTTTTTCATGGATACAAATCAGTATTGAACATTGAATTGGAGGGAACCAATCTCTACGCCATGCGACTCTATCTGATCATCGTAAAAAGTTCTCAGAAGCTATTAGATAAAGTGGCTCAACTCATGAAAAATGATACTCAATTTTCGCAGCAGCATGGGTCAACTCTCGTTGAATTCTTTGAGAGCAAAATTGACTCCAAAACTCCCTACTTCCACGCTGAAGAGGTTGATCGTCTTTTAGAGATTCAATTTTGTTTGGAGCAAATTGAACGATTTGCAGAGGGTAAGCAGTATGCCGTTTCTGAGAAAATCATGTCACTTGCTGCATAGTTCTTGATTGCTATGCACTAAGATATAAATAGAATTAGTGTATCCGCTACATCATGGCTCAGAAAAATGAAAAAGTTTCACTCATCGGTGCTGGCACGATTGGTGGGTATTCTGGCTATCTCTTGGGGAAGGCTGGATATTCGGTTTCTATTTATGAAGATCACAAGGTGATTGGGGAGCCGTGTCATTGTACCGGCATTATTACTTCCTCAATTTTGAAGATGGTGGATTTGCCTTCGGATGTGTTGCTTAATAAATTGACTTCGGTGAAGGTGATTGGGCCGAATGGGAAGTCTTGTATTTTGCCGACAAATGATATTGTGGTAGATAGGGTTAAGTTGGATGAATACTTTGTGGGTCTTGCGGTGAAAGAGGGCGCTAAGCTGCATCGCTCGCATAAGATGGTTTCTTGTGATGTGAAGGAGAAAAAGTTTGTTATTTCGCATGAGGGGAAAGAGGAGGAGCATTCTTTTGATACTTTAGTGGGGGCTGATGGTCCGAATTCTTCTCTCGCTAAGTTGTTGAATCCTGATCTTACTCGGAAGCACTGGATTGGGCCGCAGGCGGTTATTTCGGGTAGCTTTGATAAGGGTCAGTATGAGGTGTATTTGAACAATGACTTTTGTAAGGGGTTCTTTGCTTGGGTGGTTCCTTCGTCTTCGACAACTGCGGTTGTGGGGCTTGCTGTTCGTTCTCGTGCTTCCTTTCATTTCAAGAAGTTTATGGAGATGCGCTTTGGGAAGTCGTACAAGGAGGAGGTGGTTCGTTATCTGGGTGGTTTAATTCCGAGGTATGATGGTTTGATTACTTGTTACGAGAACGGGATTTATTTGGTTGGCGATGCTGGCGGTCACGTGAAGGCTACGACCGGTGGAGGCATTATTCCGGGGATGAAGGCGGCTCGAGGTTTGGTGTCGGCCTTGAAAGATGGCACGTCTTATGATCGAGCGTGGCGAAAGGAGACGGGCTTTAATTTGTTCACGCACCTGAAGATCCGTCAGATGTTGGATACTTTCTCGGATGCAGATTATAATAGACTGATTTCGTATATGGGGAGTAAGCGGGTGCAGAAGGTGATGCGGAAGAGTGACCGCGAATATCCTGCTTCGTTTTTGTTGAAGTTATTCTTTGCTGAGCCGCGTCTGGCTCGGTATGTGAAGCATCTGTTTTGATGTTTGAGTACAGAAATATGTCAATAACCTTCGGCGATTGAGCACATTTCCTTTCCCGGTTGTATAGACTGGGGAAAACAAATGTGTCAGTAACTT
>CAZBLF010000002.1:0-48140 GCA_964492935.1 uncultured Methanosarcinales archaeon | reverse complement strand
GTGGTGACTGAACACATTTCCTTTCCCGGTTGTATAGACTGGGGAAAACAAATGTGTCAGTAACTTGTGGTGACTGAACACATTTCCTTTCCCGGTTGTATAGACTGGGGAAAACAAATGTTTTTATAGTTTGTTTGATTCTAAATCGGTATGGTTCTTCAAATACCTAAGCGGTATCTTTCTTTACAACAGGCTAATCGTATGCTTGGCACGGTTAAACGTTCTTTACGGAAGATGATTCGGTTGGATAATGCTTTGAATACGCTTTCTTCAATTGAGGTGGTGTATGATGACTATTATGATGCGGTGACGTATGATGTGCAGTATGATAAGAAGTTTCACCAGCTTTCGTTTCAGTTCTTTAATGAGCATGAGAAGTTGTTTCGATTGGGTGCGGTGGTGCATTCGGTCGAGGAGGGGATTGTGTATTTCTTTTCTAAGTTTAATAAACGTGATATTCTGTTATGTTGGCAGTTGGGCGAGAAGCAGGTTAGCTTTTGGCATGAGATCGATGAGACGTTTTTTGATCGGAAACCGATTGCCAGTCTTGTTGATGGCGCTCGGGTAAAGTAGCGGAAGATTTATATTGCATCTTGGTTCTATCTTGAGTATGGCGAATCCTGGAGATACGGTTGAGGTTGTTACTAAGGACAAGACTTTTTCTGGTACGTTGATGCCGAATGAGGAGACGGATGCGGTTGTTTTGAAGCTTGATTCTGGATATAATATGGGGATTGCCAAAGAGAAGATTACTTCTGTGAAAACGGTTGGTGCTCGAAAGGAACATACTGAAACGTTCGAGAAGGTTGTTAGTAAAAAGGGATTGCCGACCATTGCGATATTGCATACGGGTGGTACGATAGCAAGTAAAGTGGATTATGAGACGGGTGGAGTTGTTGCTAAATTCTCGGTTGAGGATATGCTTGCAATGGTTCCCGAGCTTCGAGATATTGCGAACATTGAAACTGAACTTGTCGCCAATATGATGTCCGAGGATATGTTGATTGAGGATTACAAGAAAATTTCTGATGCAGTTCGGAAGTATGCGGAACAAAAGGTTCAGGGCGTCATTATCGGTCATGGTACTGATACACTTGCGTATACGGCGGCTGCTCTCGCTTTTGTGTTTGAGAAGATAAATATTCCTGTGATCATTGTTGGTGCGCAGCGGTCTCCGGATAGGGCAAGTACGGATGCCACTATGAACTTGATTTGCGCTGCGGAATTTATTGCCAAAACTGATTTTACAGGTGTAGCCATTTGTATGCATAATTCGGTCAACGATGATGAATGTGCTATCCTTCCGGCAACGAAAACAAGAAAGATGCATACCTCGCGGAGAGATGCGTTTAAGGCGATTAATGATACTCCCCTTGCGTTGGTCAATTATAAGACAAAAGATATCAACTATCTGAAGCAGGACTATGGTAGGAAAACTGAAGACGATACACTCATTGTGAAGGATCGCTTCGAAAAAGATACGGGATTGTTGAAAGTACATCCCGTCATGAAGAATCGGTTGTACGAATTTTTTGCTGGTCATTACAAAGGTTTTGTGCTTGAGGGGACGGGCCTGGGACACGCGCCTACCAATCTAGGCGAAGAGAATCTGAAGAATCATGCTACGCTCAAAAAGTATATTGCAGAAGGAGGGTTTGTTGCGGTAACCTCGCAATGTCTCTTTGGTGGGGTGCATCCGTCTGTGTATGTTAATTTGCGCAGGTTGTCATCGATAGGATGTCTTTACTGTAATGATATGCTTCCGGAGACTGCACTCATTAAATTGTCTTGGTTGCTTGGCAATTATAAAGATCCTGAACAGATTAAGCGGTTGATGGTTACTAATTTGCGTGGAGAGATTAATGAGCGAGAAGTTCTTGATGATTATGGGTTGGGTTAGATGCTAGAAAAGAATTATTTTTTTTAGTATTCTTGATTTTGATGCTCTTTTTTATCCTGCTTGAGTTTGGTCGAATTCTATACTCTTATCGGTCCAGGTTCGGGGATTATACCCTCTGTATCGTATATTTTGAGGGATCCGCCTTGTGTTAGAAATGCTATGAGATTTAATGTCTTTTTTATGAGTGTTGGATACCTCATCATCTTTTTTTTTCACAAACCAAAATGATATGGCGATGACTAAGGCAAGAGGAACTAGTCCGGAGGCCCACCCTATATATTGAATTGCTGACATAAACGAAAAAGCACCCGTCCACAGTCCACCTGTAAGTGATGCAGTAAAAATAGAAAATAGGGTGCCATGTGTTATCAGAAACCCAATATCGTCCATGGAAGGTAGTTTTTCTTTTGGATAGGGGACAATGATCTCCTTGGGAACTTCTGGGCCGTCTACTACTTCTGGAACTTCCATGGGTTTTTCGCTTTCCTTGATTAAGGCATTTCCGGGATTGGCTTTTTTAAGTTTGACTAGTATCTTCTCCGCTTTTGTCATGATGAGAAAAATTCTCCGGTAATATTTCTCAAGTCTTACGGGTCCCATCTCGTCAAGCAGTTGTTTGAACGCTCTGACTTTTTCTTCATCAGAGAGGGCGAGGTTTCTTCTATAGAGAGCTCTAATTTCTCCTATTTGCCATAGCGTCTTTTTCTTTGGTAATTTAGAAATATCATACTCTTCGAGGACTTTTTCGAAGTCGGCACCCTTCATCTCGAGGAATTGTTTTTCCTGCAATATTTGTTTCTCTCCTAGAGATTTTATTCTTTCTAATAATGAAAGGATGTGGCTTTTGTGCTTTTCGTCGAGTTTTTTTGTTTGAGATAAGTCTTTAAATAAATCCTGGGCAATGGCTACAATTTCTTGGCATTCTTGGGTTAATTGCTGGAAAATTGTTACTAATTCTTTGTCATCGTATTTTAATTCTTTGAGGGCATTGTGGATTTCCTGGAGTTCCTCTATATCTAAGGCAATTATTTTGTTAAGAAGTTTCCTTGCATGTCTTGCTTTTAATTTTGAAATATCTCCCTCAGCTTTTAATGCTAATGCGATTACTTTGTTAGTGTTTGTTAGAATTTTTTTTAGTTTCTTGAGAGCTGCGATAATGATACCTAGTTCTGCTATCTAATAAAGATTTCGCTTTTTTTGGTATGCAGAATTCAATTAATACTCTCTACTAGTTCGATTACTTCTTTGATGCCTATCGTTAAGATGAAGTTTGCTAGGCGTGGTCCGCGTTCTTTGTTGATTAATGCTTTGTAGACTGCTTTGAAGAGGTCTTGCGGTTTTGCTTCTGCTTGCTCTGCTACTACATAGAAGCTGTCATGGAGTGCTTTCTCGTCTTTCTTTGCGGTTTCTAGGGAGGTAGCTAGCGCTTTGATGATGGTTTTCTCTTCATCGGTGAATTCGATTGCTTTGAGTTCTTCTTTGGTATTTACTTTGAACTTGAAGTCTTCTGGAGCGTGCTTTGCTAGCCAGTTTAGGGCGCATTGAGCTCTGATTTCTACCTTTTGATCGTCTTCCTTGGTTTTGATGTCGTCTTTGTAGAAGCCTTTGATTTGTTCCATGTCTCCTTGATAGAGTTGCACGACATTCATCATGTGTCTTAGGGACGGTTGGAAGGGCATTTCCTTTGCTACGGAATCTACTTGTGAAAGTTCATAGATTCTCTTTTGCTTTAGGAAGTCTTTTTCTGCTACTTCCTCTTTCTTGTAGTGGATACGCTCGCACTGGTCATAATCTTCGTAGACTTTGAAGACGTCTAGGTCGAAGCTGATTGCGAATTCGGTGTTTGGGCGGGTGCCGGCGAATAGGTGTCTGATGATTTGTGGCTCGTAGATTTCGAGCATCTCCTTTAATGTTATGACTTCGCCTGCAGAACTGGAGAATTGTTTTCCTCCCTTAATGCTGATCCATTCATAGACCCAGCCGTGCGGTGGTTGAGTTTTCCAGACAGCCTCTTGGATTTTTCTTCCGGTGTCTACAGAACCGCCTGCTGCGAAGTGATCTTTTCCTGCGGATTCGAAATCTACCTTGTTCTTGTGCCAGCGCATGGGCCAGTCAACTCTCCATCTTAAGGTTACGATTCCTTTCTTGCTGAAGTCAACGGTGTCTTTGTGATTGCACGCACATTCGTAGCTGATGTTGTAGTCTCCTTCATAGACTAAGTCATGAGTGGTATCTTTATGACACTTTTCACAGAATACGAAAATAGGGAGCCAGCTTTCTGCTAGCGGTTCCTTTCGATATTCATTGAGGATTTCTTTGATGGCTTCGGTGTTTTCGAGTGCCTGTTTGATTTCTTCGGTAAATTCAAGGTTGAGATACTTTTGATCTTGATAGACGAAGGTGGGATTGACGCCGACTCGGGGTAGCTGATCTTCCATCTCTTTTTCGAAGTGCTCTGCGTAATTTTTGTGTGTGTTGTAGGGATCGGGAACGCGAAACACCGGTTTGTGAAGATGTTTCTTTAATTCTTCTTGATTAGGAACGTTTACGGGAACTTTTCTAAAGACGTCGTAGGAGTCCCAGATGTAGAAGAAGGTGCATTTCTTTTCTATTGCTTCGAAACCGCGCTGAATGAGATCGGCTGTGATAATTTCTCTAAAGTTTCCGATGTGGATCATTCCGGAGGGAGTGATTCCTGATTCTATTACGTAGTTGTCTTTCTCTCCCTTCAGGTTGATGATTTGCCGAGCCGTTTGATCTGCCCAGTGCATGGAATCTTCTGTCATGATGTTTTAGAAATGAAGTTCTTTTTTAAAATTAGCTGTTTCTATTGCCTTTTTCCCAACGCCATTTCCATTCTCCGTCGGTTTTTTGTTTGGTTACTACGATGAGGATGAGGATGAGAAGTCCTAGTTCTAGCGCAAATTGACTTGGAGCTTGCTCTTCTAGTTTTAGTGCTCTCCACAGAACGACTGCGATGAAGGCTGCTGTGAATGCCCAGCCTTCCCAGGTGGTGGGGGTTGCGCCATAACCATAGCTTTTTGGTTTGAACCAGTATTTGTTTGTCATGAAATTCTATTGGAGAATGAATATAAAAAGGTATGGATAAGGACTTTCGAAGTTTGCCATTTTGTTACTCACTCAGATTTGCACGAATCTCAACGCACTCTATTTTGCAAAAGTCATATATATGCAAAAATTTGAGTGATTATTATGAGATTAAACACATCTGAAATTGAGTTAAGTAAACAAGATATCAAACGAGGACTTCGATTGCCCTCTGAGATGTCTCAATCGCTTGCTGAAGACATAGGAATTATGGTTGGAGATGGACATATTGGGGAGTACCTTTCCTCAGATCGAAAAGAATACCAGATTATGGTTTCTGGGGATGCGAAGACGGACAAAGACTACATATTGAATTATGTAAAAAAATTAAAGAAGGACCTCTTTAACCTTGACATTCCCCATTACTTTGTTGGAACTAACAAATCTGAACTCAGATTGAAGATATGTTCTAAGGGAATGGTGCAGTTCTATAAACAGATTATTGGCCTCCCTATGAATAGAAAATCCGCCATTAGGATTCCATCGCTTTTTTGGAATAAGCAAGAATACCTCGGGCATTTCCTCAGAGGATTGTTTGATACTGACTTTTCTATCAACTTCAAAAAAGTTGAAAAATATCCTGTTATCCAAGCCAAAATGTGTAGCAGAGAGCTCATTGTTGATTGTCAGAAAGCACTCTCTGTCCTAGGGATTAAGGCTAATACCTATTTAGATATTAAGGAAACTCATTGCGTAACGGGAAATGACTATGTAACAAATTACCTTTGTGTAAATGGGAGGAAGAACCTACAAACGTGGATGGAGCGTATCGGTTCAAGTAATTCTAAACATCTTGAAAAAATAAAATGGGCCCGGCGGGATTCGAACTCGCGGCCTATCGCTTAAGAGGCGATCGCTTTGGTCCAGATTTTCCATCTGTCTAACCAGGCTGAGCTACGGGCCCATAACGATTTGAGAATGAGTATGCTATTTATAAAACTATACCATCTTTAGATTGCTGGTGATTTCGTCGATCTTCTCTTCGTCGTCTGGTCCTATTCCTAGACAGGTCATGGTGCCGGGTTCGACTACGGTTCTGCCGGCGTCTTGGATTAATGCGCTCTTGAGTCCTGCATCATCTGCTAGATTTCTGTATTTTAGGAGTTCTGCTTTACTTGCTACTTTGAGAACGATCTTTTTCATTCCTTGGCTGCTCCAGTCTCCGACTAGCTTTTTGCTTGATTTTAAGACTGCGGAAACTGATGCATGGGCTGCTTGTGCTGCCATCTTTCCTTTAGGGAGTTTTAAGTCTGCTCGTACTAATATTACTTGTTTGTATTCCATAGTTGGTTTATTTGAGGTGTTGTTTATTAAATTATGCAAAGGTGATGGTGTTGTTTTTGTTTTTGATGACGTTGTCTCGTATCATCTTTTCTAGGATTTGGTTGAGGTTATCTCGGTTGAGTTGCTTTTTGAGTTGGGGTAGCGTTATTTGCTTGTCTTTGAGGAGCTTTCTTACGATGATGCCCCTTATTTGTCTGTCGCTTCCTTCGAACTTGGATTGTTTTGATAGTGATTCGATTCCTGTTTTTCTCGCTGTCTTCTCCATTGCGCCGTAATCCATTAACGCATTGTGCCAGATACAGGATTTGTTTTTAGGGATGACGGAAAGGGCTATTTTCTTTATTTCTTCATCGCTGATGGATTCTTTTAGGTTTAGTTCGTGGATTAAAACACGTCTGATGTTGGTATCCATGACGGGAACTGCTTTATTGTGAGCGAATGCTAGTACTGCATGTGCGGTGTAGGGTCCGATTCCCGGTAATTGGAGTAGTTCTTCCTCGGTTTCTGGTAGTTGTGCATTGTTGTTTGCTGTGACTTCTTGGGCTAGTTTTTGTAGTCTGAGAATTCTATTATTATATCCTAGGCCTTGCCAGAGTTTCAGTAAAGTTGGCTTTTTAGCTTTTGAAAGTGCTTTGAAGTCTGGGTATTTCTTTAGGAATCTGGTGTAATAGGGAATTACTCTATCTACTTGCGTTTGTTGGAGCATGATCTCGGAAACTAGGATGTTGTAGGGGTTTGTGGTTTTTCTCCAGGGCAGGTCTCGACCGTTTTTCTGGTAGAAAGAGAGGACTTTATTTTGGATGTTTTCTGGTGAAGGCATAGGGGGTTTGAATATTGTCAGCATAAAAAGGTTGGGATTCCTGCTTTAGCAGGTTGAAAACAATAAGTAGTCTTTTTGTTATTTTAATAACATTAAGTTATTATAAGAAATTCGTTTCTCATCAATTATGGGTGGTAGATTGAATAATCGGACTAGTATGCCTCTGCCGTTTCGGGTGTCTGCATCGTATAGGGTGCGCGACGAGCATCGAATGGCTGAGGGGGCTGATGACTTAGCGAGACTGTTAGGGGTGTCTGGAAGAGGATATTGTGCCTTCTCCCCGGGTCCAGAATCATTGCTCGTCTATCTTGGATCTGAGGACCAGGCTCAGCGTGTTCGAGTGGAACTTGGTAGATCTCCTGATGTTGCCCGTATTGGTCAGGTAGAAGTATTGGAGGATGGGAGATATAGAACTCATACGGGAATTACTCCTGGGGAACGTATGAGTTTATGCCCGGATAGGTTGTAAAATGGCACTTCTCGGTGTAGCGGACGTGGCCCTTATAGGGGCAGGGAATATTGGAGGTGAGGCTTATCTTAGAACGAGCCAGGAAAACTGGATTGTTAGTCCTGTCATTGATATTGATGGGACATTCTTAGATTTTGAGAAGAACCTTAGATTTGGGGAGTCTGATGCCTATGTTGACCTCCTTAGTTCTGTTGATCTTGCGTTTCTTACGATCCCTACGTTCGATACTGGCGAGACTGCAAGGGATTATATACTCTCCTTTACTGGTCAGAGTATTCCTATCGTGACTTCTGAGAAGGGAGCGTTAGCTTATCATTTTGCTGAACTTGAAGAGGTTATTGCTAATGGTCTGCTCGGCTATAGTGCTGCGGTTGGTGGTGGTTCTCGCATGATTCCTTATCTTCGAGATCGAGGTAGTAATAACTTGTATGGGTTGCATGGGGTTTTGAATGGTACGGTTAATTACCTTTTAACACATCCTGGAGGATTGGATGTTGCTCTTGCTTCTGCTATAGAGGATAAATTACCTGAGCCAGGATATACTGAGTTGATTCCGGTATTGAATAAAGAAATTACAAGTGATATAGCGATGAAAGCTGTTAATTTGTTTAATCTCTCGGGCGTTAGTAGCGAGGTGATGGATGCAGCGGATGTTAGCGTTCAGCCCATAATGGAGAGTGATTTAGGTCTGTTGGAGAACAGTATTTACATCGTTTCAATGGCTCCTGAAGGATCGGCTCAGGAGGATTCTCCCGGAAGTTTTTCGCATTCTGCCGGGGGATGGGAAATTCGGGGTAGATTATACGATCGAGGTGAGCATCCGTACCATGATCGATTGTTCATGCCTGGCGCTTTGAATACTCTGTTGATGGTAGAAGGGGAAGATGGAATCTATGGAACTCCCCAAGTTATTGGTGAGGGTGCAGGCCCCGGTCCTACTGTTCAAGCTATGATGATTGATGCTCGCAAAATGCTCAATCGCTCATCGAATAGGAGTTCTAGTGGAGAATCTGTTGTTGACAACCCTCGAATATTTAAAAGAGGCTGGATGATTTAACTGATACGTTTCTACTCCACCAAATCCTTGAGCGTTTCGAAAGCACGCGAGACATCGTCTTCGTTGAGAATAAAGGTTAGTTCGGTTAAGGTTGAAACTATCTCCAGGAGGTTGATGTTTTCCCAACTCAGTGCTTTGGTGATGATGTAGAACATTCCTGGCGTGTGGATCGCATCTAGAGGTATTTTTACAGTTAAGGAGGATAGTTTCTCTATTTTTTTCACTACTTTTTCGTTTTTGAATATTTTCTCGGTAGCTTTCATGTGCTTATTGTTTGAAAGGATTGTTACTTCATACAGACCCTGGGTGATGGTAAGAAAGTCTCCTTTTCCGAAATCAACTAGTTCGTATAATTTCTTCAGTTCGGTAGGAATTTGGTTGGATTTCTCAACGGTGATTTCAAAGAGTCCTGATTTTATGGTTACATCTGATTCCTTAAAATTGAAATAGGAGGTCTTGAACTTGTCCTTTTGAGATTCTCCGTATCTTCGTAATGCCATGATGATTGCTGAGGCTTTTACACTCTTTTGCAGTTCTCTCTCTATGTCCGGACTGAGCTCTTCTGCAAGAGCTGCATAGTTGATCAATCCTTTCGTTAACGCTTCAGCTACAAAGGGTTTTTTCTCGACAAGACTCTTTACTAAGTGTGCTACGGTGGGCATAACAATTTCTCCTTATTTCGTTATAATAATAACATTAGGTTAATAAATGTTTTGGTAGTTTGGTTGGTTATGGGTCAAAATGAAGTTGTGACGGTGCCACTTGAAAGGTTAGCAGAGGGAATACCTGGATTTACTGGGGGAGAGGTTACTGCGTTTACTACGTCGGAACCTCTATCCCTACATCAGGTAACCAGCAATCTCAGCAAATTGGCTAACCATGGTAGTTCTAGAGAGTTGCAGCTTGGTGAATCTGCTCAACAGTATGGTACTGAAGTACGCATTCAGCAAGATTGGAAGCATGAAGATGCATATCTTCTTGTTGCAGTTAGATCTCCTGAAAGGGTTGATATTGCATCCAATGATCAAACTGTTGGAACACTTCAAAGTGAGGTTGAAGGACATCGAGGTAGTCTGTTGAGAGTGTTATTACCCTATGATCTTGGTGGATTGAATGGTCTAAGCCCTTATGTAAATGATACGGAACATCCTACACGCTTCCAGGATGAGGGCATAGATGTTCCTGCAACCATTGCTCATGGAAGCAATCAATTGACTGCGTATTTTGAAGGTCCTGTTGATGCAGGATATCTGTTCTTTGTTAAAGATCTCAAACCAGATACGGGTACTGGTTTCGCAGTTAGGCCTACCGGTCGAGCGCTTGCTGCTGCGTTAACTGGAGATCAAGAGGGTTGCTATCTTGATGGAAGTATGATTTTTGGTCTTGCTCAGGGAACGATTATAGCTACCCAGTACCCCGTTGATTCTTGGGATGCTGCAGAAAAGCTTGCTTTGAATGGTCGAACTTCCCTGAGGCCAGTTGATTCTGAAAATGATGTGCTGCTATATGCAGTTGGTGATGAGCAAGTTCGTGTTTCGGGATCACAGCACCCGGAAGCAGGTGAAAATCTCCAGAGACAGGTTTCTTTGTTCCACATTACTCCTGGAATAGATCCTGTGAGGGGTTCGTATAGGCTGCTACATATGGAGAAGCAATTATTGGATCTCTCTTAGTGTTGGTTCCTTCTTTATTCATCACTCGACTAAAACAGAAAGGTTTATATATTTAGATTCTTAAAATTGATGTTATGGCTAGTGCATTTAGAGATGTTATTACATTCTTTGATGAGATTGGGCTGTTTGATGTTGTTTTACCTTTCTTATTGGTGTTTACCATTGTTTTTGCTATTCTGGAAAAGACGAAAGTCTTTGGTACGGAGGAGATTGATGGTAAGAAATATACTAAGAAGAATTTGAACGCTACTGCCTCTTTTGTTATTGCGTTTTTTGTGATTGCTAGCAGTCAATTAGTTGAGATTATTACTACTGTTTCTTCATACACGGTGATTTTATTGATGTTATCGGTATTGTTCTTATTATTGGTTGGTTCATTTATGAAAGAAAGTGATGGTGTCTTCTTAGAAGGAAGCTGGAATTACTTCTTTATGCTGTTCATGTTCATCGGCATTGTGTTGATTTTTGTTAACGCATTAGGCTGGTGGGATGATATGTGGGGCTTTTTCAGGTTTGGAACGAGTGGAGAGAGTGTAGGAGCAATTATTTTGATAGGGATTATTTTCCTTTTCGTCTGGTATATCGTTAAGGGGGAGCCTCACTCTGGTGAGTCTCTTAAGGCTTCAATACCCAGTAAAAAATAAGTTAGAGGTGTCAAAGAATGGCTAGTAATGCATTGCAATTGGAAGAGTTTGTCCGTATCTTAGATTCATGGGGGTTAACCGATGTCATGCTTCCTTTCCTTCTTATTTTCGTAGTTATCTTCGCAGTATTGCAAAAATCGAACATCTTAGGTGAAGGTAAGCGAAAATACAATTTGGTGTTTTCACTCGTTGTAGGGATGTTAGTTGTTGTTCCGCACGTTACCGGTAGATATCCGGCCGGGAAAGATGTTGTTGAAATTATGAACAATAGCTTGCCACAGGTTGCTTTGATATCTGTAGCAATTATTATGGTGCTTATTTTGATCGGTCTGTTTGGCGGTGAAGCTAAATGGATGGGATCTTACCTTTCTGGTTGGATTGCTATTGTGGCGTTCATCATTGTTTTGTTAATATTCGGCGGAAGTGCAGGATGGTGGGGTAACTGGAGTTGGTTCAACAACTTTTTTGGACAACAGACGGTGGCCATTATCGTGATGATACTCGTCTTTGCTATTATCGTCTGGTGGATAACGGGAGCCGATGATGGCGATAGTGACGCGGGATATTCGCTTAAGAAGATTGGCGATGCAGTAGGAGAGATGTTCGCTAAGTAACGATGGCTACGTTTTTAGACGTTTCCGGTTTGCAAGGATTCTCTAATATCCTTGTTTTTGTTTTTATTGCTGTTATAGTCTATGCTGGAATGAGCATGACGAAGACGCTCGGAGATAATAAAGGCGTTAATATGCTGATTGCCGTGTTATTTGGGATGTTTGTGTTGTTTTCTCCGAATGTTACGGATTTGATTATTGAAATATCTCCTGTGATTGCATTGATTTTTCTCTTTGGTGTCTTTGCACAGTCCGGTATAACGTATCTAGGCGGGGATACTAACGATTCATTGCATGGAATGAAGGTTGTTACCTACATTATTTTAGTCTTGATTGTTGTGGTGTTTGCAACTGCTAAAATTCGGGATAAGGTCGATATACCGGGTGATGATGGTGTCGATAGTGAGTTTGATTCGGCCGTTAAGGTTATTTTCCACCCTAAAATTATGGGTATGATCTTTATCTTCATCATTTCTGTGTTTGCTATTTTGCTTTTAGCGGGAAAACAGTATCATTTCTGATGGTTTGTGGATGATAGCGTTAGCTAAATATGCTCTAGGAGAAACTTATTCAGAAGGCTGTGTGGTTACTACGATTTCTCCACTTTTAAGAGCGTCATATCCAACATCAAATAATCTTTTATCATATCTGCTTAATTCTGGATGTTGTCCGGCTTCAAATAACTCCTTAGCCTTATCGGCTGCCCCTAAATAAACAGCGGCAAGATCGTTATCTTCTACAAGTAATGCTTGAATATCTACCCTACCTTGTGTTTCCTCGAAACACTTGCCAGCCCTTTCAATAGAAGCAATTATCTCAATTAAATTAACATTCACTTTTTCAGGTGCCGCTGTTTGCATATATGCTGAGAGCAAACTCTACATTATAAAGTTTTCTCTTGCTGCACCCTATCTTAGAATCTCGGTTTTTTCTTGACGGGTGCTTTTTCTGTGTTGCCCGTATATCTTTGGAGCTTGTTGACGGAATCGGTTAGGGCGGGTAGGACTTTTGAGAAGACTTTTTCCATTGCTTTGATTTCGGTGCCTACATTCGTTAGATTTTCGTCGTACTCTGAGATTTTTCCTAGCATTCCTTTGTGTAATGAGTCGAACTGTGATTTGATGTCGTCTACCTTTTGAGTGAGATTTCCTATTTTATCGGTTACGTCTTCCTTCCATTCCTCGATCTTATTGAGTTCTTTCTTTGCCTCTGCCCACTTTTCTTGTACTATGGCCTCTGCGACTTCTTCTATGTTTTGGTTGCCGGCAGGTGCTTCGGGTGGCATGCCAGGTGGGGCTGCGGGCGGCATTCCGGGAGCAGGCATTCCCTGCATCGCGGGGTCCGGCATTCCAGGTGGTGGTGCTTGTGCATAGGGATCGGGAGGTGCGGGTGCAGCTGCTTGAGGTGGTGGTGCTGCATTAGGATCGGGCATAGCTACATCAGGAAATGGTGTACCTGTTTCTTCCTTCTTACCAAAAAGAGCCAATCTCTATCACCTCGTGTTTTTTCTCGCAATTACCGTATATAAACCTTTTGGAAATTTTAATTCTAGGTTGATTTTGTTGTGGTTCTGGCAGTGGTTCTTGCCTTGAAGACTTTTTTGATTTTTTCCATGACGACTTCTTCTAGTTCCTTATGGGTTACGAAATTCATGGGTTCCCAGATTTCGATGTATTTTCTCAATACTTCCACATCTTGTCTCGCTGCGAAGTTTTGGAGTTCTTTCATGATGGACAGCATACGTGATTTGAGCTCTACGTTTTCTCGTCTTAATTCATTGATATCTGAAATAATGGTCTTTAATTCGGTCTTGAGTTTTCTGCTCTTGTGCAGCATGTTTTCTTCTGTTATTTTGAGTTCTGCACGGACATTGTTGTGGCGTTCTTCTAGAACTCTTAAGCGAGAAACAGCGTTTTCTACATCCCGCGTCATGGTATCTGCTGCAGGATCAGGTGGTGGTGTTTTTGGAGAGCCTCCGAATAATCCTTTCTTTTTTTCCTTTGGCTCTTCTGGCTTCTTAAATAGCTCCGGCATAGGGGTAATGAGAGAGTGGCTCTTATAAACTTATGTTATGATTAGGGAGTGGTTTACTTGTTGGGCATTATGAATTAGCTCGTCTGCGTCGGCATTGCGTTAAGCGTAATGTATTTATAGGGTGAGACTCCAGAGAGAGTATGATCTTGCTCATCAACAATCATAGCATTCATACGAAAAAGATAGCTCGGATTTTGCGGAAGCATTCCGTGGCTTATATTCAGAGGGATCAGAGTTCTTTGTTGCATAAGGTGCATAGCTCTAAGATTACTGGAGTGATTCTTTCTGGTGGGACTCCGGATTTGGATGGGGAGATCTTTTATCGGCGGATTCGAGCTAATATCGCTGCTTTACTTCGCTTTAATGTTCCGATCTTTGGTATTTGTGAAGGGCATGAGATTATTGCTGAGGCGTTTGGTGCTGAGTTGTTGGTGTTGCCGCATAAACATAAGAGTGCAGACCATAAGACTACTCTTAAGGATCGTACGAAGATCTTTAAGGGGTTGCCGCGTACCTTAGAGGTGTATGGGGCCCACTCGAAGTTTGTTAAGCGGGTTTCGCCTGACTTTTTGATTATGGCTTCATCTCCAAATGGTAGAATTGAGGCTTTGTTTCATAAGAAGCGTCCGATTTATTCTGTTCAGTTTCATCCTGAAGCTTCGGGAGAGCAGGGTGAGAAGATATTGATGAATTTTGTTTCGCTTTGTAAGAAATAATTACTCTTTTTTCTTGATCGCTTTTAGTTTTTTCGTGATTGGGATTTTTGCTTCGCAGTGTTGGCATTCTACGACATATGCTTTTACGCCTTGGAATGACTTTCTCTTGTACATGGTGGTGCCTTCGCCTTCTTTGCCGCACTCGGGGCACGTGTAGATGGCTTCTAGGGTTAAGGATTCTTCGTGCTCTTCTTTTTCTTCGGTGTGATTGCACCCTGGGCAGACGTATTCTTTTGCTCTGATCTTGACTTTGCCTTTTACTACGGGCTTGCCCATTTTTGCTTTATCGCATTCGGGGCATTGTTTTCTGTAGACCCAGGCTCTGACTTTGCCGGTGCCTACACTCCTATTAGAGAAGTAGATGACGTCATTCATTGATTCGGGTTCTGTTACCATTTATTCCATCTCTTGTAGGTCGATGCTGATTGCATCTTGGTTTATTTTAATAAACGACATGATGTGTTTCGTCGTGTTATTGTTCTGAGTGCATAACCTGTATTTAAAATTATGCTTCGTGCAATAGTTGATTACTTTTTTTGAATGTCCTTTACAAATAACATTGATTGAATCGTGCTTGCGGTGGTAGATGTCTTCCTTTTTGAGGTCTTCCTTTACTTTCTTGCTTAATTCTTGGTAGGCCCACTGTCTGATTGGAAGTACATTCAATGCTTCGTCTACTTGTTTTCTCTTTTGTTCGTTGAATAGCTTTTGTTTTGTTATTAGTGATGCGTCATTAGTTGTGTAGCAGCCGCCATATCCTGCGTTAAGGGGTTTGTGCTTGCCAAAAGAACAGATGATGGCGTCTCCGTAGTTGCCGTTGCATTGTTCTGTTGCTACGGTTCCGGTTACGTCTAATAGTACGATGCAGGTTGCTTTGTTGCAGATGTTGTAGATCTTTTCTATGGGGTTTTGAACGATGTAGGCTCCTAATTGGTGATAGATGAAGGCTGCATTTTTTGTTGCCTTGTTTTTGAGGTCTTCTAGGTCGATTAGGGCGTTGTCTGTTTTTACTAATTCTACATCGATGTTTAATGTTTTAGCAGCTTTCAGATAATGGATCCAGCCGCCTTGGTCGGGCATGAGAAGCTTTTTTGGTTTTAGTTGCTTTAGTAAGAGTGTGATTGCTTCGTTTCCATTTGAGGTTAACTGGATATACTTCTTAGAGGTGTATTTCTTTAATTGTTGTTCGATTGATTCTTGCGTTTTCATTACAGTTGCTCCCATACCCTTCTAAGATATTGATTAATTTCGTTCTTATCTACGATTTCTTCAATGCCTAGTCTTTGTACTTCTTCTTGGATGTCCGCTGAAGCGCATTTAATGTCTGTCGCATTGTGGACGTTCAATACAATTCTTGCATCCTCATGTTGGCTTCTGATATAGCCTGCTATTTCTTTCCATGTACCTGTAGGATTACCTAAAAAATATAAATCATACTCGTTTGCTGGAACTTTTTGTTTGACTTCATCTAGAGAACTTGCAACTGATATCTCTTGCCTGAAATATAGCTTGATATGCCTCCTCATTTCTTCGATATAGGAGTTTTCATCATCAATGACTAAAATGTTGAATAAACTCATTCTTGCTTGAAATGAGAATTTCTATAAAGACTTTACGGTACAACGCTTTTATAAACACTGAGTTACTTCATCTGAACATGACGTATTATGATGAGATAGCTTCTGGTTATGAAGAATTGCATAGCGAGGAGCAGCTTGCTAAGATTGGTCTGATTAAGGATCATTTTCGGGTTACTGTTAAAGATAAGTTGTTAGATGTTGGGTGTGGTACTGGATTGACTACGGAGCCGTGGAATTGTATTCGGACAGGGGTTGATCCTGCTCCTCAGTTGTTGGCGCGTGCTCGTTCGAGCGATGAGATTACGTATGTTGAGGCTGCTGCTGAACATCTTCCTTTTGATGATTCTACTTTTGATGTGGTTATTTCTATCACGGCAATACAGAACTTTTCTGATGTTGCGAAAGGGTTGTCGGAGATTAAACGTGTTGGAAAGAATCGGTTTGTGTTGTCGTTCTTGCGAAAAAGTGCTCAGGCTGAAGAAATTGAATCATTGATTCGTTCTTTGTTTGTGGTTGATTCTTTGATTTTGGAGAGTAAGGATGTTATTTTCTTTTGTTCTGTGGAGCATACAAATGCTTAAATAGTTTATTTGTGTCAATGTTCTTGAGGTGGATGGTATGGTACTCAACTGGTATGCGATTTTTGGTGCGGGTGTATTTAACATGGTGCTTGGTGCTTTGTGGTACTCCCCTTTGTTATTTGGAAAGCAATGGATTAAGTTAATGGGATTTTCTAAGAAGGAAGTTGCCGCAAAGAAAAAGAAGCCGATGGGTGGTACGCTGGCGGGTGCTTTTATCGCGGCTTTGGTTATGGCGTATGTGATGGCGCATTTTGTTCAGTATACTCGCGCAGTTGGCCCGGTGATGGGCGCTACAACAGGTTTTTGGTTGTGGTTAGGGTTTATTGCTCCGGTGATTATTGGTTCTGTCTTTTGGGAGGGTAAACCGGTAAAGTTGTATGTATTGAATGTGTCGCACTGGTTGGTGTTGATGCTTGTTACTGGAGCGATCCTTGCCTCATTTTGAGGCGTTTTTTTTCTTCTAAAATAGAAAGCTATAAAAGAGCGTAGTAGTTTTTCTTGCGTATGAACGTTGATCCAGAGGTTGAAAAATTGGCTGAAAGTTTATTGAAGTCAGGTTTAGCTAGTAGTATTGAAGATGCCATTCCGAAGGCTGAAAAGATGTTGAATAAAGGAAAAATTGCACCTCTTGTTGAAGGTGATAGTACTGAAGCTGCGGGGGATTCTGAAAACGCTGAGGTGCGTGATCAGGTAAGCAGCGATACTCCTGATGCTGACCAGACATCGTTGTCTGAGCATCACGAGGAAGCGTGAGTATGCATAAACGCTACTGTTTCTCAAATGTGTTAGGAATATTTATTTTTAATGAACACTTCAAGGTAATTAAGAAGGAGTTGTTTGCTAATAATGAACAGTATCTTGGTTCTGTTGAAAAAAAGAACTCGCTGATGAAGCAATTTAATGCAATTGAGCCAGAGGGTAAGTCTTTGGTTCGGATTTTGGGTATTTTTGCAGATGGAAGTTATGATCGTGCATTTGTTGAAAGAAATATTGCGTTAGCTAAATTACATGTTAAGGAATCTGTTTCTGAGGATAACTTGATTATACAGAGTGTCTCTTCATTGATGGAATTAACGACGGTTACTAATACGTTGCTGAAAAGACTTCGTGAATGGTATGGGATGTATAATCCGGAAACTGAAAGAGCGGTTGAGGAGCAGGAGACGTTTGTTTCTGAGATCATTGCGAAGGATAGAAAGGCTCTTCTTGGTCGGTTGAAGATTAATGAGAAGGATTCGATGGGTGGCGATATCTCTAAGAAGGATGTTGACGCCGTATTGATGCTGGCTAAGCAGATTGAGCATTTGAGGTCGTTTAGATCGAAGCAGGAACAGTATCTCGAAGGTTTGATGACTACTTATTGTCCTAATATTACAGCACTTGCTGGGAGTTTTCTCGGCGCTAAGTTAATTCATCAGGCGGGCTCGTTGAAGCAGCTTGTTGAGTTTCCTGCATCTACAGTTCAGGTGCTGGGTGCTGAAAAGGCTTTGTTTAGACATATGAAGACGGGAGCTAGGGCGCCTAGACACGGTTATATTGCACAGCATCCGTTGCTGGCATCTGCTCAGCAGGAAATGCACGGTAAGATTGCTCGTTCGTTGGCTGATAAGATTTTGTTATGTGCAAAGGTTGATTATTTCAAAGGTGAGTTTATTGGTTCTACTTTGTTAAAAGAGCTTGAGAGGAAGTTCAAATGAAGCAGACTGGAGTGTTTGATGTGTTTATTGACTATCGTAAGCGGTTATTTACGAAGAATCTTGTTCGCGGTAAACAAGTGTATGGCGAGAAGCTGGTTGCTGATAAAGGAACTGAATATCGGGAATGGAATGTTCGTCGATCAAAGTTGGCTGCAGCTATAGAAAAGGGTTGTCCTAATATTTTCTTGCGGGCTGGGCAGCGAGTGTTGTATTTAGGTTGTTCAACTGGAACGACTGTTAGTCACGTTTCGGATCTTGTTGGAAAAACCGGTTTAGTGTTTGCTCTTGATTTTGCTCCTCGTGTTATGAGGGAGATGGTGTTTGTTGCTGAGGATCGAGGGAATATTGCTCCGATTTTAGCGGATGCTAATCAGCCTGCTACTTATCAGGATAGAGTTTCTTCTGTAGATATTGTGTATCAGGATGTTGCACAGCGAAATCAGGTTTCTGTGTTTTTGAAGAATATTGATATGTATCTGAAGCCTAGTGGATATGCTTTATTAGCTGTTAAAGCGCGTTCGATTGATGTTACGATGAAGCCGAAGTCGGTGTTTGCTGTTGTTAAAGCAGAACTTGAACGGTATTTGACGATTGTGGATTATAGAGTTTTGGATCCGTTGGAGAAGGATCACGCGTTCTTTATTTGTAAGAAAAAATAGGTTCCTTATGAAAACGGTTATGGCTTTTGGTTCGTTTGATGTTGTTCATGCAGGACATTCTCACTATCTTTCTGAGGCTAAGAAGTTAGGTCATTTGGTTGTGGTTGTTGCACGTTCTGAAAATATTAGTCGTTTTAAAGGTTTTGAGCCTCGGTATTCGGATAGCGATCGTGTTTCTCATGTTGAAGCTTTAGGGATTGCGGATGAGGTTGTTTTAGGTAATGCAGATGATGTGTATGCTATTGTTCATTCGCGAAAGCCGGATATTCTTGCATTGGGCTATGATCAGCGACCCACGGATGCTGAGATTCTTGAGAAAGTTGGTGATGTGGAGATTGTTAGGATTTCGGCATTTAAACCTGAAGAGTTTAAGAGTAGTAAGTTGAAAAAGGCTTGATTTTTAAGTGTAGATGCGTTTTTCTCTGGTATGGAATTTGTTGTTGAGGCTACTGAGCCGTGGATACGTGAACTTCAGCTTGGGCGTCTTCTCGGTAAGGGCGGTCAGTCGGAGATCTATTACGCTGAGCACCCTGAGCGAGGTGTGCCTCTTGCGGTCAAAGTGATAAGAGAAATTGATTTTCTTGATCGATTTGAACGGTTTCGCCTAGAGTTTGCCTGTTTGAATCGGCTTCATCACCCCTCAGTTGTTGCTCCGTATGGGATAGGCACTAGTACTTTGCAAGACGATGATGCTCCCCTTCCCTCCTTAGTAATGGAGTTTGCGGGAGATTATAATCTGAAGCAACGCGTTAACTATTCTCCTCTGCTTGTGCGGGAGGCTGTTTTGTATGCTATTCACTTGGGAAGGGCACTTGACTATGTGCATAGTCAAAGAGAGCCTGTAATCCATCGGGACGTCAATCCTAAAAATGTAATGGTTGATAAAGACAACATCATTAGGTTGGTTGATTTTGGTCTGGTTAAACCCTCTGCGGGGGTTATTAAGGAGGATAGTAATATGATGGCGGGTACCTCTCATTATGTTTCTCCTGAGCAGATAGCGGATGCTGCCTCGGTAGACCATCGAACTGATATTTATGGGGCGGGGATGACTCTCTTTTTTATGCTTACTAATTCCACTATGTTTAGTGATCGCCTTTCCATCGGCGAAACCATCAGGAAGTATTCTGAATCTCCCCATACTCCTCCTTCTCGATTCAATGATGCTGTCACGAAGGGTCTTGATGAGGTGGTGCTTACTGCTGTTGAACAGGATAGAGATAAGCGATTCCCCAGTGCAAGAGCATTTGTGGGTGCGTTGAGAGAGGTTTATCTCGGGGAATTGGTCAGGAACGGGAAAGATGAAGCTTTGGTGTATGAGGGGTAACGTTTAAATAGCGAGTTTTGTTTCTTTTACTTATGACTACAGGATTGTTTGTTGGGCGGTTTCAGCCTTTTCATCGCGGGCACTTGGCTGATGTTCAGCTTGCTTTGAAGGAATGTGAGGAATTGATTATTGTTGTGGGGTCGGCACAAGAATCTCGGACTGCGGATAATCCGTTTACGATTGAGGAACGATGCGAGTTGATTGATGCGGCTTTAGCTGCTGAGAGTATTACTGCGTATCAGATTGTTGTTTTAGAAGATATTAATGATGATAACCTGTGGGTGGACTATGTTACTGAACATGTTGGTTCGTATGAACGGGTGTATACGGGTAATGAGTATGTTGCATCACTCTTTAAGGCAAAGGGGACCAAACTTACGATTGTGCCTTTAATTGATGAGATTTCTAGCACTACTATACGAGCTCGGATGGTTTCTGGCGGTCAATGGGAAGAAATGGTGCCGGATGCTGTTATTGCTAAAATAAAAGCATTAGATTTAAAAAAACATGTTAAGTAGTTCTGGAAATGGTACTTTGTTTGATTGCTCTTCCCTTGTTTGCTGTTCTTGGTGTGTTTAGCGTTAAGTATCGCAAATTGTTCTTGGAATCACTTGATTGCTTATGTAAGAAGGCTACGTTTAGGCCTTGTAAATCTGGTTTAGATGATCGTATTAAATCTAAGGTGAGTGGTTCTTTGTTACGGTATAGTCCTTCTCTTGCTAAATTGTTTTACACCCATTACAATATTGTTGCTTTGTTATTTACGGGCTTGTTGATCTGGAGTTTAGTTGTGAGTGGGATCGGGATTTACAACTATTCCTTTTATGGAAATTGTAATGGCCCTGATTCGGATGGTTTTTGTATGTTAGATCCTTCAGGAGCCAATAGTAGGACGAGTAAGCTGGATCTTGATGTTCCTGATGAGTTAATTATGCCTTCGCTGGAAAGAGATGATCCTGTGTTGGGAGATCCTGCTGCACCATTAACTATTATTGAGTTTGGATGTTATTCTTGTCCGTATACGAAGAAGGCTGAGCCTGTTGTTTCAGAGATTCTTGATTATTATAATGGGCTTGTGAATATTCAATTCAAGACGTTTATTATTCCTCACCATGATTTTGCTTTGGAGGCTGCAATTGCAGCTAACTGTGCTGGTCGGCAAGGTCGGTATTTGGGATATCATGATATTCTGTTTGAACATCAGCTGAATTGGAGTAACGGCTCTTTTGTTTCGTTTGCTTCTTCATTAGGACTTGATATTGATACGTTTATTGGTTGTTTGGATGATTCTTCTGTAGTTGCTGAGGTGCAGGCAGATAGTTTGGCTGGAGTTCATGCTGGTGTGATTGGGACTCCTACGTTTTTTATAGGTGAGAAGCGAGTAGTCGGACCGAAACCCTTTAAAACATTCAAGCGTTTGATTAACAAAGAGTTGAAGCGCAATGGGATTGAACTCCACTAATTTGATCTTGTGTTATTGATTCGCATTCATTTGATTGGATTACTCGAGTACATTATACTCATTTTTGATTGAAAATCCAAAATTATATAATCACTTTCGCTGTTGTGTTATAACTTAAAATGAATGAGAAAACCTCAGAAATCAAAGGAGTTAGGAAGTGGGATGGGGACAAAGTCCTTTCTCAACTCAAGGAGTTTGCTTCCACCTTATCCAGATCTCCTAAGGAAAAAGATTTCAGGTCGGTGGGCAACTATGGTCTCTTCAAGGCAAGTATAAGGTATTTTGGGAGCTACATAGATGCCCTCCAAACTGCTGGACTGCGCCCCAATAAGAGATATTGGTCAAGAAGCCTAGTGATTACTGAATTTGCTTCTATTGTCAAGGAGTTGGGATACGTTCCCACTCATCGTGAACTCAAAAAGCTTGGCAGAGAAGATTTCTTGAATGCTTTGAGGCGCCACTATGGAAACCAGTACAATAAGCTTGTTCGACTCCATGGTCTTCAACCAAACAACATTAAATGGGATAAAGATAAGATACGAAAAGAAATGTTGAGTTTGTCACAAAAACTCAGGAAGACACCTACAGAAAGAGAAGTTAGAAAATTCAATAGTGGTCTCTTTGGAGCAGCAGTGAGGCATTTTGGGTCGTTAAACAAAGCTGTTATGGCTTCTGACCTACAGGTAAATAGCTCATTCGTTGAGGATGATTTTTGGAAATATTGGGAGTCTTTTGTCTTGTGTGTTCTGGAGTCCACAAGAGAGAAAGTTGAATTCCATCCCAGATTACCAAATAGGAAAATACCTGATGCTCGAGCAGATACTACTTTGTTTGAAGTCAAGCTTAACTTGGCTCAAGAGTACATCAACAAAGATATTGAAAACTATCTTCCGCACGCCGATATATTAGAAATTTGGTATCTCTATGGCTCGCCTGGAAGAATTCACCCTAAAATCAAATACATCGGACCTGAAGAGATTGAACAGATACTTAGAGATAATAATCAGAAAGATTTATTAGCTAAGTTGTGTCTTCTTAAGAAGGGTGAAAAATGCTAAACGTAAGTAAACTTAGGAAAGATTTTCCAGCACTGTCAGTTAAAGAGTCTTTGATTTACATGGACTCAGCATGCATGGCACTCAAACCGGTACAGGTAATTGATAAGTTGAATGAGTATTATAGTTCTTACCCGGGATGTGCTGGTCGGAGTTCGCATCAGTTCTCTGAGAAGGTTGAGGTTGGTGTTCTTGAATCTCGGGAAGCTATTCGCAAATTAATTGGTGGTGCTGATTCGAATGAGATTGTGTTTACTAAGAATACTACTGAGGGGATTAATTTAGTTGCAAACAGTTTTGGGTTGAAGAAGGGTGATACGGTGGTGTTATCTGATAAGGAGCACAATTCTAATTTAATTCCTTGGTTGAAGTTGGCTCAATCGGGAGTTATTGTGAAGCAGGTTAAAAGTGCTAAGGATAATACGTTTGATTTGGCTGCATTTGAGAAAATAATGGATGATTCTGTTAAATTAGTGTCTGTTGTGGGTACTTCGAACTTGGATGGGGTTACGAATCCTATACGTGAGATTTCCTCTGTTGTACATAAGCATGGTGCTGCTCTTCACGTGGATGGTGCTCAGCTTGTACCTGGGCATCCGGTAGATGTGCGTAAGTTAGATGTTGATTTTCTTACGTATTCTGGTCATAAAGCTCTTGGTCCAACGGGAACGGGAGTGTTGTATGGTAAAATGGAAGCTTTGGAGAGATTAGATACGTTTATGGTTGGTGGGGAAACGGTGCAATGGTCGACGTATGATGACTATAAGCTGGAAGAGATTCCTGCTCGGTTTGAGGCTGGTCTTCAACATTATGCAGGTATTATTGGTTTAGGTGCTGCTACAACGTATTTATCAAAAATTGGACTTTCAAATGTTGAAAAGCATGAGACTCTTTTGAATGAAAAGCTGAGTGCTGGAATTGCTGATTTGGGTTTGTCGATTATTGGTCCTTCTGCTGCTCAGCGTTCTGGTATTTGTTCGTTTATGGTTGATGGCATGGCACCAAATGATGTTGCTATTATGTTGGATAAATCTGCTAATATTATGGTTCGTTCGGGCGTGCATTGTGTGCACTCTTGGTTTACTTCGCGCGGTTTGAAGAATGGTTCTGTTAGAGCTTCGATGTATGTGTATAATACTTTAGAGGAAGTTGATCGGTTCTTAGAAGAGATGAAGCATGTTCTGAAGATGCGTTAGGAAGTTGTTGATTGATGTTCCTTAAAACCGCAACATTTATATACATTATAGCCATTATAATGGTTATAATTAAGGAGGAAAACCATGAACACAACGATATCCATACCCGTTACCATGAGGGACAAGCTTCAGGAATTCGGCTATAAGGGAGAGACGTATGCCGACATTATCAAGAAGCTCTATGAAAGCGCTAAGGAGCGGCAGCTTCAGGAACTGTTGATGGATGAGCAGGATACCCTCTCGGTTAGGGAGGCTCTTTCTAAAGCTCAAAAGAAATGGCAAAGGTAATTATTACTTCTTCTCTGGAGAAAGCTATTCACAAGCGCTTCAGGCATGATTCGATACGTATTTTTAAGCTCATGCTGGATCTAGAGTCATTTCCTAAAAAAGGTAAGGTGGTTGGGGTCGTGGGGGGCGTCGTCATCAAAGAACTCAAATATAACGTCTACCGATTCTACTTCATCACCGATGGTTACAAGGTCAAATTTCTGAGAGATGATGAGCTTTCGGATCTCCTTATTAAGTTTGTACGAATGTCGGCGAAAGATGATCAAAAGGAGGTAATAGCTCAGATAAAGCAGGTGTTGAGATCTCTTGGATCTGAAGGGTTTTCTTGATTCCAGGTAGCTACTCAAAATAATCTTCGAATTCGAAGTTGGATTTTCTTTGTTCAAAGGTGCAATTGCCTTTGTTTTCTATGACGTTTCCTACCATGTGGTCTTTGAGCATGTTTACGAACTTGGTGCAGTCGGTGCATCTTCTAAAGCAAGTCCCGATGTCTACCTGGAATTCTTTATCTTCTATCTTTCTTATTTTGGTGGGGACTTCGGCGTAGGCGTCGAAGCGTTTGTGGATGTTGGTGACGAATGCATCGTCATGGATCTTTTCTGAGAGTTTAATGTGGAGGGTGCATTTCTTTGGAGCGTGGAAATCTACTACTTCTTTCTTTACTTGGAGGCAGAGTGCTTGTTTTAATCGGAATTCGTTGTTTTGTTTTCTCTTTACTGCGTATTCTGGGAGCTTGATGCTGCCGTCGGGGTTGAATTCCATGGAAAAAATAGCTTGAGGAGATATTTATAGGTGTTGGTTGGAAGAATTGTGGTTGCTTTAGTTATTGGTTAGGTGACCACAAACTATGCCATTTATCTTTTTGTGGTCACCCATTTCAATTACGGGCTGCTCATCTTCTAAAGACGGCTTCTTTTGAGTTAATTACTTAAATTAGTTCTTTGTCGAACTTTCTATGTCTGGGGATTTGAATCATTTGCTGGTGTTGAAAGCTCTTCAAGAGATTCCGTTTGGGGTTGGGAAGAAATTACTTACTGAATTCTTGCAGGGGAAGGAGAAACATGAATCTATTACTAAGAATCAGCTGCAGAAGCTTGCTAGTTATGGGTCGATGGCGTATTCTGATAACGAATTGAGTGAGGTTATTGAACGGTTGGTGTTGAATGGGCTGATTCAGATGAAGTCTATTGACGGGAATCGGTTTTGGAAGGTGATGGAGATCTCGGATAAGGGGGTTTCGGAGATTTCTAATCCTACACTACATACTAAACAGCTTTCGTTTGCTTTTTCTGAGGAAGCTACTACGATTACGGAAGATGATAAGAAGAAGTTTGCTGCTTTTGGTGAGTTTTTGGAAGAATATAATGATGAGCAGAAGAAAGCTATTATTGGTGTAAATAGTCATCTGTTGTGTATTGCTGGTGCTGGATCGGGAAAGACTACGGTGTTGACTAAACGGATTGAGTTTCTTGTTAAGTATAAGTCTGTTGCTCCTTCGTCGATTTTGGCGATAACGTTTACACGGAAGGCTCGACAGGAGATGATGAAGCGGTTACCGAACTCAGGGGTTGCTATTGAGACGTTTAATTCTTTTTGTGAGAAGATGTTGCGTACGCATGGTGACTTGTTGTATGGTCGGTCGGTTAGAGTGGTATCGTATCGGGACAAGATCTTGATGTTTAATAAGGCGTTGTCGTCTATCGGTATTTCGCTGGATCGTGCTATTGATCAGTATTTTTCGTTAGCTCAGCGTAGATCTAAGACTCCTGAACAGCTTTCTCGTATTTTTATGCATGACTGTTTCTTTATACGGGATTATTTCAAATTTAAGAATAAGAAGATTGAGAAGAGTGCGTTTGAAACGGTTGATGCTGACCATCAGAAGAGTGCGGATTTGGTGTTCTCTATCTCGAATTTCATTGAATCTTTTATGACGAAGAATGGGTTGCGTGATTTTGCTGATCAGTTGATAGATACGCTTCGGTTGTTTACTTCTCATCCTAACTTGATTCCTTCTTACTCTCATATTTTGATAGATGAGTTTCAGGATGTGAATAAGACGCAGATGGAGTTGGTTGATGTGTTGAAGAGTTCTAATTTGTTTTGTGTGGGGGATCCACGTCAGTCGATCTTTGGATGGCGCGGTTCGAACATCAAGTATATCTTGGGTTTTGCTGAAAAGTTTTTTGGGAGTGAGACTATTGTGTTGACTAAGAACTATCGTTCTTCTTCTAAGATTGTTGATCTTATGAATGCAGCTATTTCTAAGCTTGGACTTGCTTCACTCGAATCTTGTGTAGCTGGTTCGTCTGATATTAAACTTGAAGAGTTTTCAAATGCGGATGAGGAGTTTGGTTTTGTTGTTGATTCAATAGCTCATGCTACTTGTTCACCTTCTGAGATTTTTGTTCTTGCTCGTACTAATCGGCAGTTGAATGAGTTGTCTTTGATGTTAAAACAAAGACGTATCCCCCATATTGTGCGGAGCGATGAGATGAAGAAGCCGGCCGTTGATAGTGGTGGTGTAACTTTGGCTACGGTTCACGCTATAAAGGGAATGGAGGCGGAGATGGTGATTGTGGTGGGTTGTACTACGTCACAATTCCCCTGTAAGGCTTCGGAGCATCCTGTTGTTGAGATGGTGAAGGTCGATACGTATGATCGTGAGGAAGAGGAGAGGCGATTGTTTTATGTTGCACTTTCTAGAGCTAAATCAAAACTGTATATGACGTATACCGGGAAGAAGCCGACTCACTATCTGACTGAAGAGATGATGTTGATGGTTGATTCTGCTGCGCCTAAAAGAAGTACTAAATTAAGTCTTTCTTCTTCTAGTGATGTGGTGACGAAGCTGAAGGAGTGGCGTACTTCGTTGAGTTCGGAATTGGGAGTGCCGCCTTATATGGTGATGCATGATAAGACGCTGTTTGATCTTGCTGTTAAAATGCCATTGGATGTTAGGGCGTTGGAGAATGTGATTGGTCTTGGTCCGGCAAAGATAGCTAAATATGGAGAGCAGATTCTGGATGTTTTGATTGGTTGAATCACACTAGAATTGGAGATAGTAAACGTGGAAAGTCTTTAATCTTAAACTATATTAGGAAATTTGGTGATAAAAAATGAACAAGAAAGGACAAGTGCAATTATTACCGGCCATTATTTTAGTGTTTATTGTTTTGTATTTTTTAAATCTACAACTTACCCCTGGTGTAGTCGAAGTTGATGTAAATAGTGATTTATGTGGAGATACATATCTTGTGATCTCTAAGGGGACCACGGTAAGGTGGATTAATAGTGGCGCTTTTAGTGCCGATATTGATTTGACATCCATGAAAGAGGTAAATGAGGCAGTAAGACTGCCGCCTGGTGCAACGTATTCACTGAGATTTGATTACGTTGGTAGCCATGAATATTATTGCGTAGGTGAGCAATCTCAGATTGTAGTGGAATGAAAAGAAATAAGCAAGACAAAATTTTTTGAATTCACTTTGATCAATCAAATAGAGATTTTCTGACTTACATTGCCCCCCCTGAGGTTAATATTCTCTAAATGTAACCTTCAAGAAACCGTTACCCAAAAACTCTTGCTAGAATTCCTTTCTTGTCTTCTGGAGGCTAAATCCTCTAGAATTGGTCTGTGATGTCGTTTCCTGCTAGGTCGATTATTTGATCTACTCTTAACTGTGGTCCTATGGTGAATGCGGCAATATTTTCTGTTTTCGCAAGTTGGCTTTCTGGAACCTCTCCGAAAAGACCAATACAGTCATGTCCTAGCATTAGGTCCGTGTAGGACGCTAGAACTAGGTGTTCCCGAGTACTGATTATATCTCCATGGTCTTTGAATACATAAATCTGTCCAGGAAACTTATTGTTCTCAATTCGATTTTTGTCATAAATTCTTGTCACTGGATCTAGGGCTTGAACTACGTTATCCCTCCATGTTGCAGTGTACACTCTTGCCATTTGTTGATTAGAACGTGTATGCGATTATAAAGATTATTGTTGTGGAGTTACCCAAAAACCCTTGCCAATAACCCTTTCTTATCTTCCTTCTGCAGATCGGTAATCAACTTCTTCTGCTTTTTAGAAAGCTTCTCAGGCACATCCACTACGACTTCTACCAGCTCATCGCCTTTTCCACTACCATGTAAAAAAGGGATTCCGTGGTCGTTCATTCGGAAGATGGTATTTGTTTGTGTTCCTGCAGGGATTTTTAACTTGGCCTTGCCGTCTAGAGTCGGTACTGAGATCTCACCACCAAGAGCAGCTAATGAAAAGCTAATTGCCATCTTCAAATAAATATTGTCGCCTTGGCGTTCGAAGGTTTCGTGGTCTTTTTGATGTAGAACAATATACAGATCACCAGAAGAGCCGCCTTTTGCGCCTTCACCGGCTCCGGAAACGCGCAGATTGGTGCCTTCTTCTGCACCGGGAGGTACTTTTACTGTGATTTTCGAAGAATCGTGGACTAAGCCTGTACCATCACAATGGACACACTCTTCTTTGATCCACTTGCCTTCGCCTTTACACTTGGGACAGGCGCCTTGTGTCTGAAACAAACCAAAGGGTGTTCGTTGCGAACGTGTAACTCTACCTTGACCATTACAGTCGGGACAGGTTTCTAAACTATCTTCATCTTTCGCTCCGGATCCGGAACAATCGGAACAAGAAACATTTCTCGGAATGGTTACTTCTTTCTCCACACCAAATGCGGCTTCTTCTAGAGAAATCTCCATATCGAATCGTAGATCGGAACCTCTAGCTTGTTGTCTGCCTCTGCGACGACCGCCACCACCGAAGAATTGGTCGAAGATGTCGCCGAAATCGAACGAAGCGAAATCTGAGAAATCAGAATTGTTGAAGCCGCCGTAGCCGGATGCTTGTTTAAAGGCGTCTGCATCGCCGAACTGGTCGTATTGCTGACGTTTTTCGTCGTCTCCTAGGACAGCTGCAGCTTCATTGATCTCTTTGAAGGTGTCTTGCGCATTATCTTCCTTATTGATGTCGGGATGATACTTCTTGGCAAGCTTCTTGTACGCCTTCTTGATCTCTTCTTTGGTTGCACTTTTCTCAACACCTAGGGTGTCGTAGTAGTCCTTTGTCATGGTATTGCGAGCCTAGCTAACATTTAACTACTTTTTCTTTTCGTCAACGACTTCTGCTTCAACGACTTTCTCGTCTTTTGCCTTTTTGGGCTTGGATTTGCCGTTTGCTTCAGCGCCTGCACCAGGAGCAGCCTGAGCTTTTGCTTGCTCTTCGGCTGCTTTCTTGTACATTTCTTCGGACATCTTCTGCATCTTTTCGTTGATTGCATCCATCTTGGTTTTGATGGCTTTGGTATCTTTGGTTTCCGGTTTAAGAAGTTCCTTTAATTCCATGATTTCTCCTTTCACGGTTTCCAGTTCTTTCTTATCGGTTTTGCCGTCAAGGTCCTTGAACATCTGCTCAGAGGTGTGGACTAGAGCGTCTGCCTGATTGACGGTGTCAATCTCTTCTTTACGCTTCTTGTCATCATCTGCATGGGCTTCTGCATCTTTCTTCATCTTTTCGACTTCTTCGTCGGAAAGTTTCTGAGCTGCAGTAATTTCGATTTTTTGCTCTTTACCGGTTCCTTTATCGGCTGCGGTTACATGTAAGATTCCCGATGCATCGATATCGAAGGTTACCTCGATTTGTGGAACTCCTCGAGTTGCTGGTGGAATGCCTACTAGATCGAATCTTCCTAGCGACTTGTTATCGGCTGCCATTGGTCTTTCACCCTGCAAAACATTAATAGTTACTGCGGGCTGATTGTCGGATGCGGTTGAAAAGATCTGAGATTTTTTACTTGGAACGGTGGTATTTCGGGGAATTAATTCCGTCTTTACACCGCCTAGTGTTTCAATCCCTAGGGTTAGAGGCGTTACATCAAGTAAAAGAATATCTTTTACCTCTCCTGCAAGTACTCCTGCCTGGACTGAAGCTCCTTGAGCAACACATTCCATCGGATCGACTCCTCGTTCTGCTTTTTGGCCAATGAAGTCTTCTACGACTTTCTGTACAATCGGCATTCTGGTTGGTCCACCTACAAGAATAATCTTGTTGATTTCTGAAGCTTTTAGCTTTGAATCATCTAGTGCTTGCTTAAGAGGTGCTTCACACTTGTCGATGATTGGCTTTACTAGACTGTCTAATTTAGCTCGGTTGATGGTCATTTCGAAGTGGACTGGGGCGCCATCCTTTTCGGTTAGGAAAGGGATGTTGATTCCGGTTTCTGTAGTTGTAGAAAGCTCGATCTTTGCTTTTTCTGCAGCTTCACGCAATCTTTGCATTGCGGTATCGTCTTCACTTAAGTCAAGGTCATTTTTCTTTCTGAACTCTTCAACGAAGTAGTTCATGATTGCATTATCCATATCGGTTCCGCCTAGTTGGGTGTCACCAGAGGTTGCTTTTACTTCGAAAACTCCTTCTGAGAAGTCCATAACGGTTACGTCTAGGGTTCCGCCACCTAAATCGAACACAAGAATCTTCATTTCTTGGTCAACTTTGTCTAGACCAAATGCTAGACATGCAGCGGTAGGTTCGTTTACAATTCTAACGACTTCTAGACCTGCAATCGTACCTGCATCTTTAGTTGCTTGCCTTTGATTATCGTCAAAGTAGGCTGGACAGGTAATAACTGCTTTGTTGATTTTCTCTCCTGTGAATTCTTCTGCGTCTTTCTTGATTTTCTGTAGAATGAATGCAGAGATTTGTTGGGGCGTATATTCTTTACCCTCGATTTTGTACTTAAAATCGGTTCCCATCTTTCGCTTTGCAGCCATGATGGTGTTCTTTGCATTGGAAACTGCCTGTCGGCGAGCTGGTTCACCCACTAAGAGTCCATCTTTTCCAAAGGCTACGACACTAGGAAATGCTTTGCCATACTGGGTTGCACCTTCTGCTGAAGGTACGATGGTAGGTTTACCAGCTTGCAGAACTGCAGCTGCTGAGTTGGATGTTCCAAGATCTATACCGATGATCTTTTCTTTCTTCATCTTTACTTCTTCTTTCTTATCTTCTGTTTTTGTTTCTGTTTTTGTTTCAGTCATTGTTCATCACCTTTCGTTTTTTTTCGTTTATTTTTATTTTCTCTCACCAGCACCTCAGCAAATCGCCTCGATGGGCGTCGGTGCTGGTGGAGGGGTTCCTTAACTAATATAGCTCGGGGTTTCGATCTTTTCCGTTTCGTTGATCTTTGCGGCTTCTTTCTTGCTCTTTTTCTCTAGCACTTTGAGTGCTGAAGGTTTTTCGATCTTTCCGAACTCTTTTTCGTACTTTTTTAGGACGGTGCCCAGTAATTCATGGACACGTCTTGCGTGATAGGGATCTACTAAAATGACGTTATGCTTCATGTAGATGGAGGCTTGGTTGTTGCTTCTGGGATCTACACGAGGCGTTACGCTCTTGAAATCTAAGACAAATTGAAGGGGATTGAAATTGATGCTTAACTCGTGGGCATAGAATGCCTCTCCATCGTTGATGTTCATGTTGATTTTTTCTTCTGCCATGTTACTTTCCCCCTGCAACCTTTACTTTTGCATGTCTCAAGACACGTTCATTGAGCATGTAGCCTGTTTGTAAGACGCGAGTGATGGTGTGATCGGGTTTGTCGGATTCTTCTGTCATGAGTACATCATGAAGATGAGGGTCGACTTCTTTGCCTACAGATTCCATTTTTTCTAGGCCTTCTTGTTCTAATGTAGTTACGAATTGCGACATCACCAATTCCATGCCTTTGATGAAGTTTTCTGAATGCTCTTTATGTTGAATGGCGAGGTCGAATGAATCTAAAATTGGAAGTAATTTCTCAATCATCTCGGATTTCGCGTATTTTGCGAATTCTGCCTGTTGTTTGGCGGTGTATTTCTTGTGATTTTCGAATTCTGCTTGTAAATGTTGTAGATCGGAAGTTAATTCTGTGATTTTGAGATCTTTTGGATCTTTCATCTCACAGACTTGAGGTTTCTTTGGTTTCTTTTCTTTTGTTTCTTTTTTAGCCATTTTTGTTAGTCCTCTTGGTTGACTTAAAGTCAACAGAAGTGTGATAACCTCTACCTATTTATAAAGATATGTGTTCTGTAGTCTCTATATCTGCAAAAGATTTATATATTGTGTTAAGATCATAGGTGATATGGTCATCATTCACCAGCGCATTACCATCATCCGGAAGAGTAAGCCGGTCGAGCAAAACGTCAACGAAGAGCTCTTATGGTTAGGAGATGCACTTGGATTGTTCTCGATGCGGGATAAAGATAAGAGTTGCTTTCGTGTTTTTATAGAATTGCTTAAATCTGCTAAATTGAAGCATCCATTGAGCTCGGATGAGATTGCATTGAAGCTTGATTTAACGCGTGGTACGGTGATTCACCACATCAATCGGTTAATAGATAGTGGAATAGTGGTACATGAAGGAAAGAAATATTTATTAAGGGTAAGTACTTTAAGCGCCTTGGTCAGGGAAGTTCAGAAGGATTTAGCGAGAACGTTTGATGATCTTGCTGAAATCGCAGAAGAGATTGACCAACGGTTAGGGTTATGAAAAAAAGTCTATTATTGATGTTGTTGTTGATGGCGCCTGTTGTTATGGGCGAGATTAGCATCGAAACGGTGTATGAGGATGCCTTTCTTGGTGATAGTTTAGGATTAAAAGTTATTTTAACTCCAGAAGTTACGGAAAATGCAATCTTTAGCGCGATTTTAGAGTGTAGTTCAAATTCTTTGCAGTATTATACGAAACCGGTGAGTTTATCGGCAGCTAAATCGTTGACGATTCGGGTTCCGGCGTTAGATGCGTATTTGACGGGTGAATGTCAGATGATTGCTCGACTTTCTCGGTTAACGGGCGAGGAGATTGAAGACAAATACAGTAATTCGTTCTCGGTTGGAAGTGTTCTGGATTTAGAAGCTTCATTGGATAAGGAGGTATTGAGTCCGGGTGATGTTGTCACATTATCCGGTAAGGTGACGCGCGGTAGTGAGGTTGTGCGGGATGTGGCATTGACGATTACGTTCCAGGGTACTCCCCAGAATATTGAGTTAAGCTCTGGCAGTTTTAGTGAGAAAATTACGATTGGGGAGAGTGCGCAATCGGGACGACATGATGTTGTGGTTACGGTGAGTGATGAATTTGGGAATATTCAGGAGACGCGCTTAAACTTGGTGGTTGAAGCAATCCCGAGTGAGGTAACGCATACTGCTACTTCGTTATCGGTTGCTCCGGGCGATACATTAGGAGTATTGGTGTTATTATTAGATCAGGCTGGCATTGTGTTGCAGCAGGATGTTACCTTGCGACTGGTCGAGGAGCGTTCGTTACGGAGTGATGTGATTGTGTTTTCTACGGTGTTGGCGAGTGATGGTACCTTTGATTTTACGTTTGACAATAGTATTGCACCAGGTGAATACGTTCTGGAAAGTTCGTTTGGTGGTTTAACGGATAGAGATGCGTTTGTTGTTGAAGAGGTCTCTGCATTAGAAAGTACGTTTGAAGGTAAGATTCTTACGTTGGTTAACACGGGAAATGTGCCCTATGCTAATGATGCTTCGATTACGTTAGTTTCGGAAGATGATGTGTTCGTGATTAAGGAGAAATTGCGATTAGATGTAAATGAACAGAAAATTATTGATTTGTCTGAGAATGCTCCGAGTGGGAGTTATGAAGCCGTGATTACGGATGAACCTATTAGTAAGGAAGAGGCTGAGGAATTGTTGCAGGAGCGACAGGCTGGAAATAGTATTACGGGCATGTCGATTGCACGTGGTGATTCGCAACAAGAACTCGTTGCTAGCGCGGTTGACATTGATTATGGTAGACGTGGCGTATTGCAGAAGATTGGGGATGGAACAAGTGCGTTCTTTGCTCCCAATGGCTTTTCGATCATGCCGTATGTGTATGTTATTGTAGGTATTGGTGTCATTTTCTTACTTCGTCGTTTTTTGAAAAGCCCTTCTGGTGGGCGTGCGAGTAAGGATATCTCTTCTCATCAGATTGAGAAACATATTGAGAAGCATGGTGTAGAAAAGGAATAAATTCTGCGATAGAGAAATCTTTATATAGTCTAGAAACAAATATTCGTAATGAACTTAAAAAGTGTGTTGGATAGTAATGATGCTATCCTCCAGGTCGTTTCGAAGTTCAAGTACCAGGATTCTTTGTGTTCTTTGATGAAAAGCTTGAAAGGGCAGAAGATTTGCTATGTTTCTCTGAATAAGCCTGCTGAGAATGTGTGTGAGGGGTTAGATAAGAAAAAGATCTCTACGTCAAATACTTTTTTTATCGATGCGGTCTCGAAATCATTGGGACATAATGTGGAAAAGGATAATGTGTTGTATGTTTCTAGTCCTTCTGCCTTAACAGAATTAAGTATTGCGATTATTAGTGCGTTAAAAGGTAATTCTTTTGATGCGTTTGTGTTTGATTCGTTGTCGACGCTCGATATCTATAATATGGGTAATGAGAGTGAGCGGTTCTTGAGGAAAATTGTTAATTCGATGAATGCGAAACATAACAAAGGGGTGTTTGTGTGTTTAGAGGAAGATATTGATTGTTCTCTCGTTAAAAGTTCGCTGTTAAGTATGGATACGGTGTTTCAGCCCGGTCTGCAGAAGGATGTTCGAAGTTTAGGTGCGGTTGCTGCCTTTTTATTATTGGTTGTTGGTTTGCCGATGGCGATGTTTCGCGGTGAGCAATTTGCGTTTTCTAGTCCGGTAGGGATGGTTGTTGCGGAGATTGGGGTGGAACAGGTGAGTTCGATTGTCGTTCCGCAGATTGTTTCGTATGGTCTGATTTTAGCTGCAGCTGCATTTTTTATCTATAGAAGACATTTTCTCGATCCGTTGCCGGATGCTACTCTGTTGGAGATGCATGCAGGGTCTGCGAAAAATGGACCTAGCTCAGGCTTTGTTGCAGATAAAATAAAAAATTGGAAAAGAAAAAAATAAATTAATTCTTGTTTTGAGACTTTCGAGCAGCGCTTGTTAATCCGCGTGCAGCTCTTCCTCGTTCGGTAACGATCCAATTGATGTTCTTATCGTTTTTGATAACGGGGTGAGTCTTGTCTACAAGAATAATTTCATACCACATGTACTGGCCGGTCTCTGCTACGTAATATGAGTTTAAGACTTCGCAGTTTTTGTGATTCTTTGCAGCTCGCTGTTCAGCAATCCACTGGTAGCTCATGTTGACGACTTTCTTTCGTCTCATTGCTTTTGATCGTCTTGCTGCACCGAACTTTGGACGCATACGTCTTCCGCGAATAAGGCGTTGTCTTACAATGATGTAGCCTTGTTTAGCTTTATATCCTAAAGAACGTGCTCTATCGATTCTTGTTGGTCTTGGGATTCTCACTGAGGAGGGTTCCTTTTTCCAATCAATAACTCTTTGTTTCCAGATGTCTTGGAGATTTTTCTTTGGTTGTTTCCAAAGTTCTCTCACATATTTGTACATACTCATTTTTCATAGCCTCCGTATTTTCACTTCGGTTCAGGTAAGCAACTACCCACATCCCTTACTGCTAAGAATTGATGAGTTGTTTAAAAAGGTGTTCATTTTCGTATGGTTAGGGTTTGAGGTCCCACTTTGCTTGTTGATCAAGATACTGCTTAAGGGGAACTCTTTCTGGCGTCAGTGTTTCTTCTCTTATGGTTTCTTCTTCTAATGTAAGTAGTTGGCACTCTTCTGGGTTGGTTGGATCGTATACCATGAGCGTTTTGGGCAGAGGTTCTCCTGTGCCTCCATGCAGCGTAATTCCTGCAGCTCCTGGCCGAAGAAGGTAGACTGTTTTTTCTGGTGTATCGTGTTCAATCGCTTTGAACTGCTGCACGTGGGTGTGGCCCCCTAGGTAGAGTAAGGTTGCTTGGTCTTGTTTCTCTAGGAAATGAGCAACATACTCTTTAATGGGTGAGTGGGAGAGGATGATGTCTAACTGTTCTGCTTGTAGAAGCCTAGTCATTTCATCTTTTCGATCTTGCTTGAGAAAATAGGCCCAGGAGAAGGGGTGCAATAGCCATGAAACGCTTGTTGGCTCGTAATACGATCCGCCATGACCATATGCTCTCTTTCCATCTATGGATCTGGCTTGATGGTGAATGTCTACCTCACTGAGATCGGGGACATGATGAGGGTCGAAATTTCCGCCGACAAAAGAAAAACGCTCCTTGATCTGAGGGTGAGATGATAACCGTTCCTCGAAATCCTTAAGTTGATCTCCTTGCTCCCGGAGTGTTTGTGTGTGGAGCATTTTTTTATTGCTCCCAGATAGTAGGGGATGGGATCCCTTATACAAATTTAATTCATGATTTGGTGGCAGTCCAAACACGTCTCCAGTAAAGAAGTGATGGGTGATGTCGCGTCTGCTTTCGAGGTACCCCAGAACTCTTTCCAGGCTTTCCATGTCTCCATGGATGTCTCCATATACTGCATACATCCTTCTCGGGATTGGAATATTGTTTAAAAGTTTTACTCGATAGAACTACTCCAGAATAATAAACTATTTATACAGAGTTAGATTCATTTCTTGAATGGTAGTTGACGCATCTGATATGCTTTCGGTGATCAAGAGCTTTCCGGACCAGTGTAAACGGGCTTTGGGAATGGCTAAGGGGATTATTGTTAGTGATGAAATTACGTCTATTGTTGTTATTGGGATGGGCGGTAGCGGTATTAGTGGCGATTTGTTGAAGATGTACATGGCTACTAGTAAGATTCCTGTTTTTACGGTTCGAGATTATAGCGTTCCTGCATTTGTGGACAAATATACGTTAGTTATTGCGATTTCGTATTCGGGTAATACTGAAGAAACGTTATCGGCGTTTGCTGATGCTAAGGAGAAGGGTGCGGCGTTAGTTGCTATTACCTCTGGCGGGAAGCTTGCTGGGAAATGTCAGAAAGTGATTCGTGTTCCGGATGGTTTACAACCAAGGGCTGCTCTCGGTTATTTGTTCTTTTCGATGTTGGGATTATTGTATAATAGCTCGATTATTGAGGTCTTTAATGATGACATTAATGAGATGTTGAATTTGTTGAGTGATGCGAAAGCTTTAGAGGAGAAGGGCGAGGAGATTGCTAAACGGTTATATGGGACGATTCCGGTTGTGTATAGTTCTGCTGCGTTTGCTCCTATTGCATTTCGATGGCAGACTCAGTTGAATGAGAATGCTAAATATGCTGCATTTCATTCTACCTTTTCTGAGATGAACCATAATGAGATTAACTCGTTTATGCATATGGAGAAAGGTAAATTTAGTTCGATCATTTTGAAGGATAGCCATGATCATCGTGCGGTTAAGAAAAGGATGAGTATTTGTAAAGAGGTTATGGAGAAGAAGACTGAGGTTATTGAATTTGATATCTTGGGAAGTTCTTTACTTGCGCGGATGATGTATGCAGTACATCTAGCAGATTATGTTTCTTATCATTTAGCGTTGCGTGAACGGATTGATCCAACGCCGGTAGAAGTTATTGAGTGGCTGAAGCGTCAGCTTGCAGATTAATTTCTTTTTTGCTTAGAAGATCATCGACTGCTTCTTTGTTGAATTTCTTTTCTAGTTGTTCAATTGTTGTTTTGGGGTTGTCTTTTACGAATTGTTTTATTTTTTTGTAGGTTTCTTGGTCTCTTTTTTGGGTTTTGTCTAGAACGGCCATGATATGCTTGCAGTATTGATGGATTTGGCTCATTCGATGTTGAAAATGAGGGCAGGTACAGGTTTTTTCCTCTAGATTTACTTCGTAGATGTCTTTAGTGCCTTGGACTTTGTAGAGGTTGTTTTCTTTGGTGATTTGCATTTAGAATTGAAAGTTGTGGAGATATTTAAAGGGTGTTGCTCACAACAATTCTTATAAAGTATTGAGTGTTACTTTTCTCGGGGATTTGCATGTACTTAACGTCATTAAAACTCACTAACATTCGTTCGTATGAGAGCGCTACTATTGATTTTCCTTCTGGTTCAGTATTATTATCGGGAGATATTGGTTCTGGGAAATCTACTATCTTGCTTGCTATTGAATTTGCGTTGTTTGGAGTTCGACGAAAGCATTTGTCTGGTAGTTCGTTGTTGAGACATGGTAAGTCGAAGGGAGAGGTTGAGCTTACGTTTGATATTGAGGGCAGGGAGGTTATTGTTAAGCGTGCTTTGAAGCGGGGCAAGGAGGATGTGAAGCAGGAGGCTGGATATATTATTGTTGATGGGATGAAAAAGGAGGGGACGCACGTTGAGTTGAAAAGTGCGATATTGTCTTTATTGGGTTATCCTTCTGATTTATTGTCTAAGAGTAAGGATTTGGTGTTTCGTTACACCGTCTATACTCCACAGGAGTCGATGAAGCAGATTTTGTTGGATGATACGGAGTCTCGATTAAATACGTTGAGAAAGGTGTTTAATATTGACAAATATAAACGCATTCGGGAGAATGCTGCGATTTACAATAGTCATTTGCGAGAGAAAACGAAATTGTTTGGGGGGTTGTTACAGGATTTGCCTGCAAAAGAGAAGGAATTAAGCGATAAGACGGAATGGTTTGCTTCATTGGATAGGGAAGCTTTAGCATTGAAACCTGGTGTGGATGCTGCGGTTGCTTTAGTTGCAGAAAAAACTGCTACGGTGACTGTTTTGGAAGAGTCTGTGAAAGTTGCAATCGAGATTCGGAAGGAGTTGGCGGTGCAGGAGCATGCGTTGCAATCAACCTTGGAACAGCATCAGCGCTTTGGTGTTGAAATTGAGCAATTATCGGTTGAGGTTGTTGCGTTGGAGAAGGATGCGCCATCAGCGATTGAAGATGTTGCTTCTGGGATTAGTGCCAAGGAGATTTCTTTGAGAGAGGCTACGGATAAACAATTGGAGATTACTCGACAGAAATCGGAGCTGGAATTGAAGCAGAAACAGGCTACGGAGACGATTACGAAGATTGGTTCTCTTGATAACTGTCCGATGTGCTTGCAGCAGGTTGCGCACTCGCATAAGGCTGCTATTACTTCTAAAGAGGAGAGTATGATTAATGCATCGGCTACCGCATTGAAGGTGTGTGTGGATGAGGAAATTGCTATCGTTGCGTTATTGAAGCAGCTTCAGGAGGAATTAGGGGTGTTGCGTAAAAAGCAAGCTGATGTGCAGACTGCTTTGTTGCGGAAGAAGAATCTTGAAGAGAAGAGAGCTCGAGTTACTGCCTTGGGCGTGGAGAAAGAAGGATTGAAGGTGAAGATTGGGCAGATTAATGTTGCTAAGCAGGAGTTGCAGTCTCGATTGGATGCGCAGAAGCAGGTTGATGAACAGTATGCGGCTGCGAAATTCGAATTGGAGAAGGCGCGCGAGGAGGAACGGTTGTTGGCGATCAAATTCAAAGAGCTTGAGGTGAAGCGTGAGGAATCTTCTAAGGTTCTAGATGGATTAACTCAGGAGATCGCTGAAAAAAAGAAGGCAGAGGTTGGTTTAGTTAATGTCAGGGACTATCAGCAGTGGTTGTCTGACTTTTTTATCAATTTGATGGCAACGATGGAGAAGCACGTGATGTTGTCGGTGTATCATGAATTTAATGATTTGTTTCAGAACTGGTTTTCGGTGTTGTTAGAAGATGAAACGTTATCGGTGCGACTAGATGATGAATTTACACCGGTGATTGAACAGAATGGGTATGAAAGTGTTTTGGAGAATTTATCGGGTGGCGAGAAGACTTCGGTTGCGTTAGCATATCGTTTAGCGCTGAATACGGTGATTACGGATGTGATTTCTGATATTAAGACTAAAGATTTCTTGATACTCGATGAACCTACGGATGGGTTTTCATCTGAACAGCTAGATCGGATGCGATTGGTGTTGCAGCAGCTGAATATGAAGCAGGTCATTATTGTTTCTCATGAAACGAAGATTGAGACGTTTGTCGACCATGTGATTCGTGTGAACAAGGACGAGCATGTGAGTGGGATTGTGCAGGAGTAAGCTATTTATAGAGTGAGTTGATTCTTTGTCTAGATGTAAGCCAAGTATGGGGCTGTAGTGTAGCTTGGTATCACTCGCGGCTGGGGGTCGTGCAACCGGAGTTCAAATCTTCGCAGCCCCATTTTTTTCTTAGGAAGTTGGAGGTCTCGGAACTGTAGGTTCTGAGGTGGGAATCTTCGCAGCCCCATTTCTTACTTTCTGTAGAGTTCGTTTACTATTGAGGTAAGTTCACTTTGATCTACTGGTTTCGCATCTGCAGTTGATTCCTGAGGGAGGATACTTGTGTATATTAAGAAGTCTTCACCTGCTCTTGGATCGGGTCTGCCAAGTGCCTGTCGATTTAAGATTCTCACTGATTGTGGCAGTGGATGATTTTCATTTGCCTCGAGCTCGATCAGTTTATGCTCGTTAAGGATTTTAATAATTGAATCGTGGTACTTAGGTTGTATCATTTCCACTCCGTAGGCCATCTCTCCGAACAAGGAAATGAGACTATCGTCCTTCACAAAATAGCTATTAGTTCGTGCTTCCGGTGTTTCGGGAGGCTTTATTTTCGTATCTGCACTCTTTATACGGTATGGGCTTTCTACCGGTTTCTTGGTTGTGACTACTTGCTTATTTGAAGGTGAAACTGCAGTGCCATTAGTTTGATAGTGAAGAGTTAGGAATAATGCTGCACCTACTGCACCCCAAGTAATTAAAGTTCCTAGGCTAGGACCTTTTTTGTGTGCGTTCGGCCCATATTCTGCTCCAAACAAGTCCCCGTTCGTTTCATCATGAAGGTCTCTTGGATCCCAATTTACGTTCATGAGCTTCTTTTTTTTCTCGTGGGGCTTGGGAAGTATCTGATTCTGAAATGCCATGCGTAGCCGCTCTATGTACTCTGGATCAGATTGGGAGGGTTTTTCTTTCATTTTCTTCATTAATTGAGTTTTTTATAAGAATCTTGAGGTTATGCTGCTTTTATTTTGTAGATGATTGCTGTTTTCTTATCAAGATCGGAAAAGTCAATTATTTTGTCTCCTGGTACGATTCCCTTTATCCCTGGTTTATTGGGTAGTTTGTAGAGGACATCTTCATCATCATATCGGTTTCCTACAATACTAAATGCAGAGCGATCAGAGGTGATTTCATTCTTTTCATATCCAATTAGGACGGGAGTGTCAAGTGGCATGCTCTCAATTATTTCAGGGGTTAGTTCTGATCCTCGGATGATGTCGTCTCCAATTACGTATAATGTATCTGCATCGTCGTATCTGGATTTTGCAATACTCCATGCTGTTTTTCCGTCTCTCCCTAGTACCTTCAGATTTCCGTTTGATTGTACTGCTACTTCCTTTACGGGGTGGGGTGCTTGGTGCTGTTGGACGGGTCTTGATGTTGCATACTGAGTTGTGTCTGGAGTTGATTCCTCTGGAATGGATTCTTGATCTGCATCTTTGTAGAGGCGTTCGTGAAGCTTTTTGTCTGCTACTACGAATTCTCCATTTTCAACATTAGGATCGTATTTAGGTTTAGAGTGAAGTCCTAGCTCTGCTCGGAGATCGTTATCAGAAAATTGCCATCCGCATCTTTTTCTTCCTCGGTGATTCTTTGGCCAGTACTTGTTCGGTCTTCCAAATGCAACTTGTGAATGTGGCATGAAATCTTCGTCTTGAAGTTGGTATCGCTCCTTTAGTTCGCCTATAAGTTCTCCGAGTGATTTCTTTTGGGCTTGGGTGATGTCTTTATCATGATATCCTGCGACTTCAATGCCAATGGATTTGTCGTTCAGATAGATTAAATCTCCCCATTTGCTGACTCCTGCGTGATGTGCTACTTGGCCCTCTTCAACAATTTTCATGACTTCTCCGTCTGATTGTACAAGATAGTTGCAGGATCCGTTATTCTTTACGGAGTGATAGGCGCTCTTGTCGCTTCCTTCAGTTGTGTGGAGAATTACTTTGTCAATATGTGCAATCGATTTTCTATTCTTTGTGAATTCGGGATCTTGTTCGTTGTAAGGTGTAGCTTCTGCTGAAAATGGATTTCCAACTAATAGTGACGCGACTAGGCCGAGTCCTCTTTGCATTGCCTCTCTTCTAGTCATCTCTTCTAGGTCTGCCATTGTAGTGTACTTAATTTACTGTTAGAAATCCAAGAATAATTCGTCCATTTCGTAGGAGCCGACTTTTTTCTTGTTTAGGAGCGCCATTTTCGGTTTTTTACCGTGGCTGCCTTTTACTTCGTCAAGCTCGAACTCATCGTCGTCCTTGGTTTCTTTGGGTTTGACTTTTTCAGTCTCCTCAGTATCTTCTAGTTGATCTACTTCGGTCTCTGGTTCGTCTTCAATATATCCGTATTGGTCCATGTCTTCCATAGTAACTACCTCGCGGTTGTAAATAGTCAGAATTAGGTACTATATAAAGGTTTCTCTTTTGTTGTTATCCTGAAGTAGTTACCTCTTGTAGCGGATCTTGGTGTAGTGCTTGCACTGACGGCAGAACCAGACTACATTTGGGGATTTGGTTCTTACGCGAGCCGTGAGACCGGGAATCATGATGGCTTTGCAGTGGTTGCAGATCTGGCGCTTAATGACGTTTTCAAGCTTGATTTTGAACTTATTTCGTAGATAGTTGACTTTCTTGGCTACCTTGTTGGCTGGCTTGCGAGCTCTTGCTAGGGCTTTGGCTTTGTCTACTAGTTTAGGGATGAGTTGTTTGGCTTCCTTCTTCGCTTTCAGCTTTTTTACTAGTTTTCTTCGCATATGGTGTCTACTTATTGCGCTACATATTAATGTTTCTCTTAGTATTTATGTTACATTTTGGAAAAGCTTATATAGGGAATGTCCTATAAGTGTTACATTATGGCTAATAAGGTTAGAAAGTACAGGAAAATGCTGAAATTGCGGCAGAATGAGCTGGCTGAACAGCTTTCAGTTACTCGGCAGACTATTATCGCGATAGAGGCGGGAAAAAGAGATCCTTCTTTGAAATTGGCGTTTAGAATTTCTAAATTGTTTAATTTGAGTGTAGAAGATGTGTTTGATTATTCTGGGGGCTTGTAATCGGCAGGAGCTAGGCGAACAATTTTTTCTAGGGCTTCTCCTACTTTGGTGCACCCACACACTTGATCTTTCAGTTCGGGTCCAAACTCTTGTGCCACGTCCAGAGATACCTGAACTGCAGTGAGAGAATCATATCCTAATTCATTGAAGGTTGTTGCGTCATCACAGTTATTTTTTAGGAAATCTACAGAAACCGGCTCCCAGTCTGGATAGTTTGACATTATTCTTAGGCCTTCCTCCAGAACCGCCGGTCTTCCGTATGCTTCAGCTGCAAATGCCATTCTTATAGAAAACGAGGTTTGATTTAAAAAAGTATTCGTCTAGATGATAACCTTTAATAATTATGGTGGATTTCTTGCTGTATGTTTGGGTTTCTAAAGAAGTTATTTGCTGAACCTCCCGATGCGGAAGAGGTTGTAGTATTGGATAATCTCGAATCGTGGTTTAAAGAACAGTCAAAACCATTGATTGCGGACGCGGACGCGGCTTTGAGTAGCGTGAGGAGTAAGATTGTTGAGGAATTGGCAGCGATGGGAGCGCGAGTAGATGCGTTAAGAGATGCTACGCTTCGTAATCCGGATATTGAGGTGCGGGAAAAGCAGTTTATGGAGGGCAATCGGAAGAGTTACCTGATTGGGCTTGAAGCTTTTCTTGCATCACTGAGGCTACCGGAGAAGACGGAGGAGTTGGAAGCGTACCTAGAGGATTTTAAGGGAGCTTTGGCACGATTTACTAAGGCTACTGTAAGGCCGTATCAGATTTTGCAGCATTTCTTTGCTAATGAGACGGGAGATATTGCATTTCGGATTCGAAAGTTAGAGGGACTGCACGGTGAGCTTACTTCCTTGACTAAGGACGGGATGGCTGTTAAGATTGCGAAGGTTGGAGATGCTATTACCTCATTACATGCGTCACGCGCTAGGAAATTGGATCATGAACAGCGATTGCAGAAGTTTGGTGAGCAGATTGCTGGGTTATCAAAAGATAAGAAGGTACATTCTGAGGGGATTGAGGAATTACGTTCATCGGTGCGTTATCAGGATCTGCTGAGTATGAAAGCGGACGTGGCGATTGTGACGAAGCAGTTGCAGGAGCATCATTCTACCATTAGACAGCCGTTTTCTGCTTTGGAATCGGCGTTAAAGAAGTATGAACGCATTACGCTAGAGGGAGGAAATGTGATTTCCTGGTACTTGCGGGATGCGGTTGAAGGGTTGGAGCGAGACGAGGGGTTGCAGATTGTGCAGTTGGTTGCAACGTTGCAGAAAGCTTTGGAGTCTGGATCCATAGAATTACGAGATAAGAAGCGAGATAAGGCGATGAGCGCGAGTGGTTCGATCACGCGTGCTGTATTGGAAGAGCAAAGAAAAAAGCTTACTGCATTGCGGACTTCATTAGAGGAGAAGGGCGCGGCTATTGAGAGTCATGTTGCGGGTAGGGAGGAGCAAAAAATGGAGGATGCTGCTAGCGATCTTGCAAAAAAGATTGAACAGGTTACGGGTGAGCAGACTGAATTGCAGCAATTACTGGAGAAGATTGATGTTGAGAAGGAACGTGAAGAGACTGCTGGATTGTTGAAGGGAGTGTTTGGAAAGAAGATAGTTCTTAGTTGAAATTACCTTTAAGTGCTTCGTATCCGGGAAGCGTGCCATGAATTACAAATTCTGTTGCGGCTCCACCGCCAGTTGATGAGGGCATGTTGAGGTCATATTTAGCTAATACGTTGAGCGTGTCGCCTCCGCCTGCTATTTTTGTTGCTTTTGATTTTTCAATGGCCTTACCAACTGCTTTGGTAGCTTTTTCGAAGCCTTTTACTTCGAATACTCCCATCGGACCGTTCCAGAAGATTACTTTTGCATTGGCTGCAAGTTGTTCGTATCTTGTGATAGAGTCGTCTCCCATGTCAAGACCGTTGTAGCCGTTTGGTATGTCGGTTGAGGACACCATCTGGACATCCTCAAAGTCTGCTTTTGTTAAATTGTAGGCTTTCACTTCTGGATTGGTGATTTTGGCGATACGAACATCGGAGGGTAGGATGAGTCCGGTGTCGTCTTCCTTCATCCCATAGGTATCGAAGAGTTTTTTGCAATCGGCGACCTTTTCTTCGAATAGTATGGATTTTCCGATGGGATGTCCCATCGCCTTATAGAAAGTAAAGACCATTCCGCCTCCGAGCGCTACGGTGTCGTATTTTTTGAGTAAGCCTTCTACGTGGGCAAGTTTATCCTCGATCTTGGCGCCCCCTAGGAAGGCCACTGAACCGGGACCTGGATTGATAAATGGGATGAGTTGTTCGATCTCTGCTTGCATGAGCAGACCGGCGTATGCTTTTCGTTCGGCAATCAGCTCGTAGGCGGAGGCTTGCTTTCGATGGGCTGCTCCAAAGGCATCATACACGATTATTCCGTCTTCATCTACAAGATCCGAGAGTTCTTTTGCGAATGCCTTTCGGTCTGTTGATTTTTCAGATTCTTCACGTGGATTGAAGCGTACATTCTCGTACATGATCCATCCCTCTTCAGGAATGGTGGACGATGCATCGATATGTGCTACGTCTTTTTTGTAGAGCTTGCCGAGATGTTCTGCAACGGGTTTGGTGCTGAATTCTTCCATCACTCTTCCTTTCGGTCGGCCGAGATGGGTGAGAAAGATGACTCGTTTGGGTTTTTGGGATTCTATATATTCTATCGTATCACGAACTGCCTCGATACGGGCGTCGTCGGCTACGGTGAAGGATCCTGATTGTTCCTTGAGTGGAACGTTAAAGTCTACTTTATAGAGAATATCTTTGCCTTTGATGTCAGCTTGCTTCAGAGTAGGTGCTTCGAACTTGGACATAGTTTATAAAAATGGTGTCAGGTATATAAAATTTGTTACTTAGACAAAGAGGGGTAGAAAGACTAGTGCTACTATCGTTATTAGTTTTAGGAGGATGTTGATACTTGGTCCGGAGGTGTCTTTTAATGGATCTCCTACGGTGTCTCCTACAACGGTTGCTTTGTGGACATCGGAGCCTTTTCCGCCTAGGTTTCCGGACTCTACATACTTCTTTGCGTTGTCCCAGGCTGCGCCTGAATTTGCCATGAAGACTGCCATTAAAAAGCCGACTACGGTGACGCCTGCTAGTAAGCCGCCTAGGGCTTGGATGCCGAGGAAATAGCCCACTAAGATAGGTGCGATGATTGCTAGGATGCCGGGCAGAATCATTTCTCTGAGTGCTGACTGGGTTACGATTTCGATACATTTATTGGAATCGGGTTTGGCTTTGCCTTCCATGAGGCCTTTAATTTTCTTGAATTGTGTTCGGACTTCTTCAACAACTGCATACGCAGCTTTTCCAACTGCTTTCATGGTTAGTGCTGAGAATAGGAAGACGACCATTCCGCCCAGAAATAATCCTACGATGACTTCGGGTGAGGTGATGTCGATTACGGTTTTTACACCTGTTAATTGTTCTGCTACTTGTGTGAAGGATGCGAATAGTGCTAATGCGGTTAATCCAGCTGAACCAATGGCGAAGCCTTTTCCGATGGCTGCGGTGGTATTGCCGACTGCATCTAGGTCTTCGGTTCGTTTTCTTATTTTTCCACCTAAACCTGCCATCTCTGAGATGCCGGCTGCATTATCGGCTACAGGGCCATAACAATCGGTTGCTAAGGTGATTCCTAGAGTGGACAGCATTCCTACTGCTGCGATGGCGATGCCGTATAAGCCTCCGTAATGGAATGAGATAAGGATTGCTGCACAGACTGCTATAACGGGAATTGCGGTTGAATGCATTCCTAGTGCTAGTCCTTCGATGATGGTTGTTGCGGAACCGGTTTTTGCTGCGGTTGCAACGGATTGTGCTGATTTTTTTGAGGATGAGGTGTAGTGTTCTGTTGCTAGGCCTATGATGATTCCGGCTGCTAGGCCTGAGATCATGGCGTAAAAGACACCTAGACCGTGTGAATTGGGAATAACTGCGCCGATGACGAAAAAGGAAAGTACTGCCATAAGGGCGGATGCGATGTAGATACCGTGATCCAGGGCGTGCTGGATTTTCTTATCATCGGTAACGCGTACAAAGAACATTCCTACGATGGAACAGATGATGCCTAATGCTGCTAAGATGAGTGGTAGAATCACGTATCCTTCTGGGACGCGTGTGGTAAGGGTGATGGCGGTTCCGATGACCATTGCTGCAATAATAGAATCGACATAACTTTCGAAGAGATCTGCTCCCATGCCTGCGATATCTCCCACATTGTCTCCTACATTATCTGCGATGACTGCGGGATTCTTAGGTGAGTCTTCTGGGATTCCTGCTTCTACTTTTCCAACGATGTCTGCTCCTACATCTGCGGCTTTGGTGTAGATTCCGCCGCCGACTCTTGCGAAAAGTGCAATAGATGATGCTCCGAAACCGAACCCATAGATGATGCTGGGGTCGTTAAAGATTAAGAATAATGCAGTTACTCCGAGAAGTCCGAGACCCACAACGGTCAATCCCATGACTGCGCCTGAATTAAAGGCAATTGAGAGTCCTTCATGTAATGATTTTTTTGAACCTTCTGCGGTTCGGGTGTTTGCTTTGGTAGCGATACGCATCCCCATATTTCCGGCGAATGCTGAGAAAATTCCTCCGATGATGAAAGAAAGTGCGATATACATTCCAATGAATTTGAATAACAGTGCGGCAACGATTACTAGAAACACAGAAAGGATGACGTACTCTTTTTTTAGAAAAGTTAATGCTCCATGATGGATGGCATCTGAAATCTCAATCATTTCTTTTGTGCCGGCAGGTTTTTTGAGTAGTTTGTGGGCTTTGAATACGGCTACGCCCAGACTGAGAATGCTTATTACAATAATTATTGGTAGTATCATTTATGTTCTTGCCCCTAGTTGGAGAAAGAATTGGGGTCCTTTAAAAAGATTTCTACTCTTTTGAACTACCACTAGGCTAAAGCCATAGTGGAATCGTCAAAGTAATCACTTAG
>CAZBLF010000001.1:0-116913 GCA_964492935.1 uncultured Methanosarcinales archaeon | reverse complement strand
CATCGTTGCACTAAAAATCAATCCCTCCAAGTATTCAGGAGAAACTAACAGCGATCGCGATGTTAAGCGCAATATTACTCAGGCGATTTTAGGTCTATTGGAACAGTTATAGGATACGCACATGACCAGTCTTTTGGACCACCACTTGGCCCATATCTCTGAAAAGCGTACGGTCTTTGATTTATTACACAATTTAATTCTAATTCATGAGGACCTAGGCCAAAAATTCTGCTATTTCTTGTATCCATTGCAACTATATGTAATGGTACTTGAGTAACTGGCCTAACTAATCTACCTTCATCTTGAAGATGTGTTTGTGCTCTTAGAAGGAATTCCAAAACATGGGGATCTAAATCCTCCCCTACATAATCTAATATTAATTTCTCTGCTCCACAAGCGGTTAAGTCTCTTAAAAGAACTTCAAAATTATCAAAAGACATATTTCCACTTGTTACATGGGTTAGAGCGCCAATCCTATTAGATTCGTCAAGAAGGTAATAGCTCCAACAATAACCAGAATCTCCAACACCTTTTGTTTTTAGTACTGGCCGTTCCATTCTTGGTGATGTTATCGCATATTCATCTTCAATAATAACTACTGTTTCATCTATTGTAATACCAGTTCCTTCTAAAGTATGTAGCTTACCTTGAAAAGTATCCAATCCACTTGCCATATGAAGTTGAATTAAGTCAATAATTATAAACCTTACGACATTTACCATAAGATAGTAGTTACAGCCTAAAATCGCCTTCCGTCATACTCCCAACATTAAAACTCAAAAAAAGAATGCAAAAAAACCCTAATCCATACAACAAGGCTCATACCCTTCATAAAAGAAAGGCATAACCATACCGCCAGCCGCATGATGTGTATCATGACAATGGAACAACCATACGCCAGGATTATCAGCAACAATCACAATATCTCGTCTCTCGCCCGGATGTAACGTAATAACGTCCATCGTTAACTGCGCAGCACGAGGAACAATATTACCATCCATCGCAATAACTTTGAACGCATGACCATGAGTATGCATCGGATGAATTTCTTTACTTCCAGAATTAATGAGCCGTACCAAAATTCTTTCACCTTCCTTAACCATCAAAGGCTCAGTATCCGGAAAGGCTCTACCGTTCATCGTAAAGACATTATACTCATGCCCGCCTTCAGCACCATGCACATGTTCTCCATCCTCAGAAAGCATATGTACTGCATTATTTTCCCCATCTGCAGCCACCGACCATTCATCAAGCATATAGATATATTCCCGGTCATACTTGAAAGGATGTCTAATATCCATTTTATTTTTTGGCAATACCGTTAAGGGTCCAGTCAAACCCATGTCATCCTGCATTGCAACATCTAAATGAGATGAACCATGACTGTGATAGAAATGAGTACCTGCATTTTTGGCAGTATATTCATACACAAACGTTTCTCCCGGTTTAATAGGATATTGATCCAGTCCCGGAACCCCGTCCATATCATTTTCAGGTAAACGAATACCATGCCAGTGAATCGTAGTCCCCTCTTCATAATCAATATTATTTTTTACAAGAATCCTAATCTTTTCGCCTTCCTCCACCCTAATTTCGGGACCAGGAATCTGACCGTTATACGCCCAGGCATGAACAAATTCTCCTTTTTTATATTCCCAACGGATATCCTCAACCGTTAATTCAAACTGCTTAATCCCATCCTTCATCACAAACTCTAACGGCTTCCTATCTTCCGGAGTCTTCAACGGTAATTTCATTAAATCCTCATTAACAGCTGAATGATCCATACCATGTCCAGACATAGAGAATAAATACCCCAACGATAACAAAACCACCGTTATCACCACAATAGTTACTATTTTTTTATGATTTTTCTTCATTTTTTCTTCGTAAATAAATCATATCCCACATATACTAAGGATAACCACATCAAAACCAACATAATGCCGGCAAACCAATGACCCTCGCCAAAATGTGAAAAGGGCAAGATCATCTGCAATTGATGAGTCATCCCGCTTCCCCCCATAGAATGTCCAGAAACCATCTCTTCCATCATTTCATCATGTCCGTCATCATCACCAAAACCTTCATCATGACTACCCTCTCCATTAGCAAAAACTAAGGGAAGAGAACATGCTATCAGCAAAATTAAAATCATATGTTTTTTCATTTGTAACACCTACCTAATGGAGACTCGGTACGGTATATAAAGAAATGCAAAAAATAGTGAAAAAATAGTGAAAGAAAGATTAATTTCTTGCCATTTCCAGAGCTGCTGTTGGAAACATAGGGCAACTTATTACAGGAAATGTTGCTGGTTAATAATAAATGTATACATTAAAGCATAACTAACTGCTTACCACTAAACGTGTTACCCTCGACAACAATCTTTACAAAAGCATTCTTTAGAGTAGGCTTGCGAACAACAGCTACCTGAATGGAAGTAACACGTGCAAAATCAAACCGCTCAGGAACCCTATCCTTAACAAAATCTGCACAATACTGCTCAAAAGGAGTCCCTCGTTCAAGTACATTAACATCCTCCTTCGGAGGACCATCCTTGAATCTACCCCAACTTAATTCGTTCACTAAATGATCAGCAAGATCGCGAGCCAGGCCATTAAACAATGTCAGTTTCATAAAACAAAGAATCGAGATTTTCTATATAAAAGTACCTAACGAAAGAAAGAGAACCCTGGCTAGTGACCTTCAAACCACCTACTCATTACCCAACACTCCAAAGATTGCGGTAGAAGGAATTTTTCTAGACTAAAACCTACACTTCAACTAACCTAAGCCAATTCCCGTTTCAGAATTTTATGAGCACGATTAATCATCTTAAATTTCTCAGTATCACCATCAGGCATATCCGGATGCGTCTCCTTAGCCAATTCCTTATACTTCTTAGTCATCAAATCTAAATCCACAGAATCTTCTTCAACCCCTAACACCGCACGAGCCTCCCTCCGCTCCTGCTCAACCTCATCAGATTCAGAAAAGTCCAAAATAAACTGCTCAATCGTCTTTTCACCAGCAATTATTTGCCCAACTTCAAATTCGATAATCTTACTGACTACATATAAATTTTCAACATATTTACTAGCACCATTATAGCTAAAATGCAAACGATATCCTTCAAAATACCAGGTAGCACTAGCAGGAAGATTCTTTATCGCAACCCGCTCAAGCTCAATGTCCACATCATCCTCCCCCACCCCAATTGACCGCAAAGTATTCAGAATATCATTACAGAACCGCTGAGCTCTCCGAGTAAACGAATCCTTGATAGGCTTAGCATCAAATTCATATCCTCTTAATGTTACTAACGTCATCTTACTATCCAAGAAGTAATGTTTTCTATATAAAGCTACCAATTAACACAGTATACTAGCTAATTATCAGGCAACGCATCAAATTCTTCTTTTTTCTTAAAAAACCATTCCGACATAGCAGCAGAATCCTGCATCAACTTTTGCATTTCAACCATAGCTTCCAGATGCTCAGCATCCTGCGACCGAAACATTTCCATCCCATGCTGTTTACTTTGTTCAGCTATCTCCTCAAAAGTCTCACCTTTAAATTCCTTTGAACAAGCACCACCTAATTCCTTACATATCATCGTTTTCATAATATCACCTGCATTCAAAACTTAAACTGTGCAATAGCAATCGTAACCTCAAGGCTATTAGAACTCTTCTGCCAGGGAAATTTCGCGTGCTGATTACATCCCTAAAAACTTCATCAGTTCGTAGATGACGAATGCCGGCCAAACGAGAGCCTTCAACACACCTACAAAACCATTCCCAAACGAAGTTGCAGTAGCCACATAATACACTAAGGCACCAACCATGCCTAAACCATAAATGCCACCAGAAGTAGAGTTATTACCACACTTCTTAGATTCACAACCCTTATGCATCTTTTTCTTGAGAACTTTTTTCTTAACCATGAAGCAAATAAACCTAAACCGATATATAAATATTTGTATACTTAACATTCCTTCTTAGATACCGAGAAAAAAAGACCGTTGTACAGCCAAGCAATGTTAGCCCTAAAGTGAACCGTCGTAACAAAATCCCCCTCAAAAAACGCTAAGTATGCTTTCTCAGTACGAATGAAGTCTCCCTCATCAAATGTGTTCATATACCAATTTCTAAATCGAGAACCCTGTGCAAGAAACGGTTCATAAATAATTATCTGACCATCCGGTTTCAAGATACGTTTAAAGTGAGCAAGATACCCAGCAATCTTGGAATCTTCAATATGGTGAAGCACCGCACTAATCAAAATCCGATCAAAGCTCGAATCCTCAAGTTCATCAAGCTGCTCCCCAACCACCTGAAAGGTATGAGTAGGATTCAGCGTTCGTGCATAGCTAATCCTTTCCGAATCAATATCAACACCCAGATACTGCTCCGGATCAAAAATACCAGCATTATTCCCCGTACCACATCCAAAATCCAACAATCGTTTACCAGAAATGTCCGCATACGAAGAAAGCTTCTTTGCATAGAGCTTAGTAATAAACTGAGGATGAACAAACATATTGTAAAATCGTGGAGAAACCTTCATCACAAAAGAAGAATTTGGGAATTAATAAAGCTATCGCACCTAAGAACCTAACAAAAGCTTTATATTGAACTCAATCCTCACACTCTACATGGAAGCCAGCTTCAAATGCCCAAAATGTCAAAACTCAGAGAATGAAATAGGAGAGATTAGGGCAGCAGGCGGAATCTGGAGCAAAATCTTCGACATCCAGAACAAAAAGTTTCACACCGTCTCCTGCAAAAACTGCGGCTATACCGAAATGTACAAGAAAGGAACCAAAACAGCAGAAAACGTCATCGACTTCTTAACACGCTAAAACCCCGGAATAAATCCGAACGTAACTAAAAAGTACAACGCTACAGCAACCCCTAACGAAGCCACATTAATCATAAAACCCTTCTTCATCTTCTCTCTCGTCTCCGTACCAATCAAATACATCACCAACGCAACAGAAATAAATCCTCCGATGTGCGCAAAATGTCCAATCCCATCCTCAATCGGATTCAATACACCTGCAATATCTGCATATAAAGTCAACCACCCAACAACCATCACCGGCATCGGTACCAATAACTCATACGTCAGATGAAAAGGATCCAATAAGATGGTAGCCGCCACCAATCCCATCAACGCACCCGATGCGCCTAATCCGCCAATATTGTCACCTAACCACAACAAATGAATCAACGAACTAAATAAACCAGAAACAACTAAAGCTCCAAAATAGATCGCAGCAGTCTTCAAAACACCTAGATTTTTCTCAACAATTCGACCAAAGATAAAAATCCCAATACAATTACCAACCAAATGCACCGCATTCGCATGCAAAAATCCAGCACTAATCAACGTATACAGTTTCAACGACAACACATCGGAGGGATACAAGATAAACCCATTCAAAACCTCCTGACTCAACGTTAAACTAAAGAAAAACATACCAATATTCAAAACAATAAGCGACAACGTAAATTTGGCAGCAACTAAAAAATTAAAAAACAGCGAAAATGGTTTCAAAATCTCAGAAACCTCCTTCTTTTTCAATATCACCAAAATCAACGTAAAAGGAGTCAACACAATATGCCACAACAACTTCAACAAAAACGTAGACTCCGATTCAATAGCCATACCCTCTATCAAAACAAATGACTATTTAAGCATTACCAAACAACATCTTTTTATACCCTCACACACACCTAAACCAAATATGGGAAATTGATCAACATATCCAAAAGGATGAAAAAGTCATCTACCAAGGCAACCCGGACTGGCTAGGCTATCTCTTCGCGTTCATCATCGCATTTCTCCTCATCTTCACCTTCATCTTCCCACTCTTAATTGTTGCAGCAATAGCACTCAACAAAAAATCATTAAAAGACATTAAACTAGACGAAAAAAACCTAATAGCACTCTTAAAACTCGTAGAAAAGAAAACAATTACAGATACAACAGCCCAAAAACTCCTAGAAAAATTAATAGAAAAACCATTTGATGTTAACGCATATATAGAAAAAGAAAACCTCTCTGCAGTATCAGACTCATCTGAATTAGAAAAATACGCTAAAGAAGCCATTAAAGAAAACCCTAAAGCTGTCGAAGACTTTAAATCCGGCAATGAAAAAGCCCTCCATTTCATAACAGGGCAGATTATGAGAAAAACAAAAGGCCAAGCAACTCCAAATGAAGTTAATGATATATTAAAAAATTTATTAAAGAATAAATGATTATAAAATTATAACAATAATAATGAGGTAATGATTATGAGCGGATGGAATGGAAAACTAAAACAGATGAATAGAAAAAGTTTGGATAAATTGAAAGCATTGACTTCACTGCCTGCAGGAAGACAAGAACTAGTTGAGAAACAATTATTTATAGCTCTTGAAGAGCATTGGCTTGCAGACTTAGGTGCCACTTTTCATGAAGGTCAGGCAACTGGGGCTATGACGGATATTGCTGTTGCGAGGATGGAAAACAAAATTCTTGATGTTGAGTTTCATAAATGGTTTAAGATTCAGGAAAATGTTATTGTTTTAGGTGTTCCCAATCTATATGATATTGAAATGAGTGAAGAACTTAGAAAAGCCTTAAAAATTGAGAATCTTTTAGGAAGAAAAATAAGCCTTGAAATTACATCTGGAAAAATTGATTTTCTAGGATTATGTCCTGAAAATCCTTAACTAATCCCTCCCAATCTCCCACATTCCATAAAAAAACCTTCTATAACTTGATGCAATTGCATCTGAAGTTATCAAAACAGCAACTGGTTCTTCCTCAAATCCAACATTCAAGACATGATCTTTAAAGATAATTACACCTACAGGTCCATAGAGCAAAAAGGCCAGAAACCAAGGAAAAGAGAATAAACGAAATCATAAGAAAGTGCGAATTACATCAAAAACTATAACTACTTCTTCTTAGAAATCTTGTCAATCGTAACATCAAAGTGCAAATCCTTATCAGCGAGAGGATGATTCAAATCAAGAGTAATTTCCTTATCTTCAACCTTTACAATCTTAGCAGGGATCTGCTGTCCATTCGGCAAACCGACCATCAACATCATATCAACTTTAGGCTCCTGATCTTTCGGCAAACCTTCGCGAGGAACCTTCTTAATCAATTCATCAGTTCGCTTACCATACCCCTCTTCCGCCTTAATAACAGCTACTTTCTGCTCGCCCTCTTTCATACCCAAAAGTGCTTTTTCCAAACCAGGAATAATTTTACCCGTACCTACCTCAATTTCTAAAGCCTTACCTTGCTTCTCAGAACTATCAAAAACTTCGCCATCAGCAAATTTTCCGGTATAGGATACCGTCACCGTGTCACCATTTTCTACAGTCATCGTCTTAGTTATCCGGCATCTTGGCAACTTTCTTCTCGCACGCATCGCAGTACATACGACGTGCCTCTCTTTTGCCAACAACAAACCTATTCTTACAGAACCTGCAAAACTTCACTACGTTATATTCAACCATACATTGCAAATAGCCTGATTCTATATAAAACCTTCCTAAAAAAATAAACAAAAAGCTATATATTCTATGCCAAAACCCTAGTTTCATGATTACCCGTTCGATTCCCTATCAAGATCCCGTTCTACTGTACGAAGCACTCAGATCTAAAAATTCCATTCTCCTAGAATCACAAAAAAACGGCAACAACTCCTACATCGCACTTAATCCCTATCAACTATTCAAAAGCAAGGGCAACACCATCACCATCACCAAAAACAACAAAACAACAAAAAAGAAAGGAAACCCCGTAGAAGAACTAAAAAAACTCATAAGCAAACACCAAGTGAAAAGAAAACAATCACAACCCCTCTTCTACCAAGGCGCCATCGGCTATCTCGGCTACGATCTCGTACATCACTTCGAAAAACTCCCAAGAACAGCGAAAGATGACCTTAAACTCCCGGATTGCTACTTCATCTTCCCTCGCGACATTATTCATTTCGATCATAAAAAGAAAACCGCGAAAATAATCACAAAAGACAAACAACGAGCCGATACAATCCAAAAGAAAATAGCAAATCATCAACCCTCTCCAGAATCTCAACCCAAAAAACCAAAACTAAAATCAAATTTCACCAAAATTAAATACGAACAAGCAATAAAAAAATGCAAAAAATACATAGAAGAGGGAGACTCCTTCCAAATAAAAATATCACAACGATTCGAAACAGAAATCAAAGAAGATCCCTTTGAAATCTACAAGCGATTAAAAACCATCAACCCATCACCCTATGCCGCATTCCTAGAATTAGAAAACTTCCAAGTAATCTCAAATTCACCAGAACATCTTGTAAAAGTTCAAAATAACCAAGTAGAAACAAGACCCATTGGTGGAACCTATCCCAGAACAAACAACAAAACAAACAACCAACAACTCCTCAAACAATTCAAACAAGATAAAAAGGAACAGCAAGAGCACAACATGCTCATCGATCTAGAAAGAAACGATCTCGGACGTGTCTGCAAATACGGATCAATAAAAGTAAACGAACACAAAACCATAGAACACTATTCTCATCTCTACCATCTTGTAACCAATATCCAAGGCAAACTACAAAAGAACAAAGACGTCTTCAACACCATTCAAACCATGTTTCCCGGCGGAACAATAACAGGCTGCCCCAAAATAAGAACCATGGAAATCATTGACGAAATTGAACCGGTCACCAGAAACCTCTACACCGGATCCATCGGTTTCATCAACTTCTCCAACGAAATGGACTTCAACATTATTATCAGAACACTTATCATAAAAAACAACAAAGGCTACATCCAGGTAGGTGGTGGAATAGTAGCAGACAGCAACCCAAAAAAAGAATACCAAGAGACCCTAGACAAAGCAAAAGCAATCATCGAGGCACTATGATCTTAATTATCGACAACTTCGACTCATTCGCCTACAACCTAGTCCAGCGAGTAGGCGAACTCGGCTACAAACCCCTAGCAAAACGCAATACCCTTACCATACCCGAAGTACTCCATCTCAAACCCACGCACATCATCATCTCTCCTGGTCCCGGAAAACCAAAAGATGCAGGAAACACCAACGAAATCATCAAACAGTTCGCAGGCAAAATTCCCATACTAGGAGTCTGCCTCGGCCATCAATGCATTGCAGAAGTCTTTGGCTCAAAAATCATAAAAAACAAACCAGCGCATGGAATGCAAGACCTCATCCACCACCACCAAAAAGGCATCTACAAAAACATAGAATTACCATTCAAAGCCGCACGATATCACTCACTTATTGTAAAAAACATCCCAGAAGACTTCGAACTAACTGCCTGGAACAACACCAAACAGATCATGGGAATAAGAAATAAACAATTAAAACTGCACGGAGTCCAATTCCATCCAGAATCTATATTAACAAAAGCCGGTTTTCAACTGTTGAGGAACTTCCTACAATGCAAATAATGATCAATGGTAAACTCTACCCTCAAAACCAGGCAAAAATCTCCGTTCTAGATCATGGCCTAACAATAGGTGACGGCATCTTCGAAACGCTCAGAACTAACAATAACGAAATCCACAAGTTCAATGAACATTACGCAAGACTACAACACTCAGCTCGCGCCATTAAACTCCCCATAAAAATAACCAAACAACAGCTAAAGCAACAAATCCAAGCAACCCTCAAAGCAAACCACCTGAACCAAGCAAGAATCAGAGTAACGATAACAAGAGGCATCGGTCCAGCCGGATTATCCACGAACTGCCATAACCAATCTATCATCATCACCGCATCCAAACTCAAAAAGATGCCCAAAACAGGAATAAAAGCAATAACCACAAACCTACACCTCTCCAATCCAGAAATAAAATCGCTTAGCTATCTTCCAAACGTCCTAACAAACCAAAAAGCACGACAACAAAAAGCAATCGAAGCACTATTAATCAACAACAACCAACAAGCTACCGAAGGCTCCTTCTCAAACCTCTTCATAGTTCACAACAACACATTAATAACACCAAAAGAAAAAATCCTAAAAGGAATAACAAGACAGGAAGTAATAGCATTAGCAATTAACAACAACATCAAAACAAAAGAGACAACAATTACCAAAAAGCAATTAGAACAAGCAGATGAAATCTTCATCACCTTCACCACCCAAGGAATAATACCAATAACGCAACTAAACAAAAGAAAATTACCTGTAGGTAACATAACAAAAAAACTCATTGCCGAATATGAAAACTAAAATAATGGGAATTCTAAATGTAACGCCCGACTCCTTTGCAGATGGAGGACTCTACACAGACGAAGAACAAGCAATTAAACACGCTAAACAGATGATCAAAGACGGAGCCGACATTATCGATATAGGCGGAGAGTCCACAAGACCCGCATCCACACCCATAACTGAGGAGCAAGAACTACAACGAGTACTTCCCATAATAAAAGCTCTAAAAGACAATATCACCCTATCAATTGACACCTACAAACCAGCGGTAGCAAATGCAGCGATAGAAGCAGGAGCAGACATGATTAACGACATCACCGGATTAACAAATCCAGTCATGATCCAAGTCGCATCCAAACATAAATGCCCCGTCATCATCATGCACATGCAAAACACCCCACAAAACATGCAAAATAACCCAGAATACGAAGGCGTAACGAAAGAAATCAAACACTTCTTCCAACAACAAATAGAAGCAGCAAAAAAAGCAGGCATCGATAACCTCATCCTAGATCCAGGAATAGGATTCGGAAAAACACTACAACACAATCTACAAATACTCAACAATCTAGAACTATTCAAAGGCCTCAAGTACCCAATCTTAATCGGAACCTCAAGAAAATCGTTCATCGAAAAGCTAACACAAGCACCAGTACAAGAAAGATTACCGGGAACCATAGCAGCAAACACCCTAGCAATACAAAAAGGAGCAACCATAATAAGAGTACATGATGTAAAGGAAGCAAAACAAGCAATCGAAATAACTGAGGCAATCAACAATGGATAACATCATCATAAAAAATGCAATTTTCCAATGCAACGTAGGAATTACAGAGCAAGAACAACAAACGAAGCAAGAAATAATCGTAGACCTAACCATACAAAAAGACCTACAACCCGCAGCCACCTCCGATAACATTAAAGATACACTAGACTACTATGCATTACACCAAGAAGTCAAAAACAAAATAGAAAATAAACCCTACAAGTTATTAGAAACCATCGCAGAAGAAATAGCAGAGATGATTCCTGCATCCGTAACAGTAACCGTTAAAAAGCCAGCAGCATTACAAAATACAAAGTACGCAGCCGTTACAATAACAAGAAAATGATCGCAATAGCACTAGGAACCAATCAGGGAAACAAAAAAGCAAACATCAAGACAGCGGTAGAGAAAATAAACGAAATCGCCAAAGTAGTAAAAGTCTCCAGAATCTATCAAACCGAACCGATCGGCACAAAAGATAAAGAATTCTTTCTCAATGCCGCAGTCCAAGTAGAAACCAATTTCACCCCAGAAGGACTCCTAAAAAAGCTCCTAGCAATCGAAGAATCCATGGGAAGAATAAGAAAAGAAAAGAATGGACCAAGAATCATAGATCTAGATCTCCTCTTCTACAACAACGAAATCATCAAAAAACATGGTCTCACCGTACCTCACCCCAGAATCAAAGAAAGATTCTTCGTCCTAGATCCCTTAAATGATTTAGACCCCGAATTCATCCATCCCGTTCTCAATGAATCAATGAAGCAACTTCTTAACAATAAGAAAACGTTATAAATAAGCGAACTCACCAAATCCACTACATGAAACGCTGCGAATGGTCCGAACATGAATCCATGCAAGACTACCATGACAAAGAATGGGGAATCCCCGTACACGACGATAAAACATTATTCGAATTTCTCATTCTTGAAGGTGCACAAGCCGGATTATCGTGGGCAACCATCCTAAAACGCCGCAACACATACAACAAAGCCTTTGACAATTTCGATGTAAACAAAGTAGCAAAATACGATGAAAATGACTTCAATAGATTAATGCAAGACCCCGGAGTAATAAGAAACAAATTAAAAATCCGAGCAGCAATCAAAGCAGCACAACTCGTTCTAGAAATAAAGAAAGAATTCGGATCCCTAGACAAGTATCTCTGGCAGTTCGTCAACCACAAACCGATTGACGGCAAAATAAAAAAAATGAAAGACATCCAAGCAACAACCAAAGAATCAGATGCATTAAGCAAAGACCTCAAAAGCAGAGGATTCTCATTTGTAGGAAGCACAATTATCTACGCCTTCATGCAGGCAGTAGGAATGGTAAATGACCATGAAGTAACCTGTCCACAATACGAAGCATGCAAAAAAAGCTAATTCTAACCAAAAACCTCTTATAGAAGCAAATCAATAATCACCTCATCAACAAGCAGAGGTGCAACAATGAACATATTCGAACTTGTAGACAAAAAAAATTCCAAAACTAAGATGGTACGATTTCAGTCTGTTAAAGCTGAGCGTAGCAGGATTCATTCTCTGGATCGCAAAACTCTGGGAACCCCTATTAAGTCTATCAGCAACCACCTATCTAATCATGGGGATCGTAGCTGCACTGCCGCTAATGAAGAAAATCTTCACCTAAAATAAAAAAAGAGGGGGAAATCCCCTCAAAAAGAAATTACTGAGTTCCGAAAGCTCGGCCCCTAAAACCTCTTTCAGCTCCTTCACCAAAGTCACCTCGCTGAAAGTCTCCTCGCTGTTGGCCACCACGCCCATCAGGTCTCTCTAAACCTAATTCTGCAGCAAGTACCTTTGCAGTTTCATGATCTCCAGCCTCTCTAGCTTCACGAAGCTCCAAGAACGTATCAAAGTTGCCTTCGTTAACGCTCTCTAAAAGATGTGAACCTCTTTCACTACCTTCCACAGCATCCACAAACGCTTCGTAGTCTTCAGCTTCCAGAGCAGTTTCAACCGCTTCATGCTTCACCTCCCGTTCAGCCTGCTTTTCCTGAACCTTCGCAGCTAACTCATCAAATCGCTCCTCAGAAATGCCAGCTATTCGTTTAGCCAAGTCCGCAAACTTGTTCCAAGTCGTCTGCCACAAACTATAATCGCCCGTACTCAACGATTCACGCACCGTACTCCTATGCTCCTTAAAGTCTTCCTTAAATTCCTCTAAAGGAAAAGCAAATCCTACTGCCGACATCGATAATACCATCATCAGCATCAAACTTCCCATTCCCAATTTTTTTATGTTCATTGCACTCACCTTCGTTTGTTTAGTAGGTCTGGCGATTTTCATCACCAAAACCCCTACTAACAAAAACACCAATCTCATTTATAAGCGAGAAGAAGCCAAAATGTGCATTTCAAGTCCACTTTTCTTATAAACACTTAAATACCGATAAAGAACATGCCAATCATGCCACCGATAGCAAGAATCATGCCATTCTCTAAACTACTCCATTGGGTAGAAGTCTGGTACGCAATAATAATAGTCATCATCTGTATCTTAATTATCCAGAAAACCAAAGAACTCTACCTCCTAACGAACCATAAAGGCATCAAATACTTCAGAAACACATTCATCTTTTTCGCAATAGCCTATACACTCCAAATAATCTTCCCCTTCACGAGAATGATTCTTGGAGTAGATCTTTTCATCAGCCGACCACTAGTCGGATTCCTACTATTGTACGTGGGAACCATGGCCGTTCTCTCGCTAACGTACAGCGTCCTCTACAAACACTGGAAACACCTCAAACCAATATATCTACACCTAATAGCAATAGGAATCGCCGCAGCAACCATCAACACCCGAGGAAGAATGCTAGCAATTGCAATCCAGGCAATACTCCTCATCTACGCAGTCCTAACAAGCTACATCGATAACATAAGAAAGCAAAACAAGATCTATCTCATCTATCTTTTATTATTCGCAATCTGGATCGTAAACACGCTAGCCTTCACCCTTCCAAGATTCTTAGTACCTGCAAAAATAGCACTCTACCTAGTAGCAATTATCTTTTTCCTCATAATCTTAACAAAAGTAGTACAACGCACCACGCCCAAAAATGACAAAGAAACGTGACAAATTACAGGTCATCTATGATATGTTGAAAATCATACAAGACCATCGGAATGAAATAAAACCCACGCCCTTATTACGCTACTCCAACCTCTCCTCACAAAGATTCACAGAATACATGAAAGGACTAAAAGAAAGACAATTAGTACAAGAACACCAAGACAAAAAAGGAAGAAAACACATCTCCTTAACCGACCAAGGCTTCAACTACCTAGAAAAGTACAAGATGATTCTTGGATTCATAGAAGATTTTAATCTCTAACACCCTCAACAAATCCTCCAGAATGCAATAGGTTTTTAAACATATGTCTGCACTCAGGAGGTATGCCAAAACAAACAGCCCTATCTTTCCTTGCCTTACTCATCCTTCTCAGCTGCATAGCAACCGCAGCAGAAAAGCCCACTGCACCCCCTGTTCCCATTCCCACAAATACGCTATCCATTGAAGATCAACAATCACTACAGCACCAACAACAGCGAGACCAATCAAGTATCGCAGTGCTCATCGCTGCCATCATTATTTCCGCAGGGATCGGAATCATATCTATGATGTGGATGACTAAACATTCACCAAAAACCCCAAATCTGATCATACATGGAATACTTTTCATCGGAAGCAGTATTTGGTTTATCTCAATGGTATTGGGATTACTTTTTCAGTTGATTAAGCACGGAGCAATCGTTGATCCAGACATCATTCAGATCGGATGGCCACTCCTTCCTTTACTAGTGCTTTCAGGGTATACTGCCGTGAACCTTCTCAAAAAAGAAGGGTTTGCTCAAAGAAGAAAATATGTGTTGAGCCTCACTTCTGGAGGGATCATTGCAACAATCCTCGCACTCATCTCAACAATAGCTGTGGGCGCAGGGTTTAGAATAGACATGCTAGGGGTTGGCATGATGGGAATTATTGTTTTTACAATCGGGGCACTGAGTACATTCACTCTTGGAGTTGTTGGATACTTCAAAGATAGGGCTAATCAATAAAGCTGAGAATCTAACTCTCCCCATATGCCCCAATCAACACCTTTCTGTCAAAAGATTTATATAGAAAAATAACAACAAAGAAACTAGTATAAAAGGGGTGGTACCATGGTAAGTGCACAACTACAGAAAACAGCATTATGGCTGACCATTATTGGCGGCTTAAATTGGGGACTGATCGGATTGTTCAACTTCAATCTCGTCCAAACACTATTAGGTTCAATTCCCCTAGTAGAGAAAATCGTCTACATCGCAATTGGACTTTCAGCAGTGTGTGTAATAATACACTCAACAAAGAAATAATTTTTATTTCCACTTAATGCTACAGCCTTGTGAAGGCTCAAACCAGTTTTCAACAGCCTCGCCAGCAACCACTTTCGACAACACATCACGCAGATCATGTTGTGAAGCAACCGAATCAGGATTCATCGCATCATTAATTCTACCATGAAACACGAGTTTATGCGAAGCATCAAAAACAAACGGATCGGGAGTACAAACAGCACCATATGCCTTAGCAACCTCTTGACTCTCATCAAACAAATAATAAGTAAAACCCTGCTCACCAGCAACCCGTTTCATCTGCTCAGGACCATCATCTGGAACAATATCTGGAGAGTTAGCATTCACACACAACATAACAATATCCGAAAACTCATTCTGTAATGAAGCTATCTCCTCAAACTTAGGAATAACAAACGGACAGTGATTGCACATAAACAACACCACAACCGCCTTTCCCGAAAAATCAGACAACGAAACAGTAGAACCATCAACAGTATTCATTAAAGAAAAGTCAGGAGCACTAGCACCTTGAGCCAAAGCATCCGGATCAGACTTCAACAAACTCATTTCTCCAACCCCTTCGCATACCGCTCTTCAACAACCTTCCAGTTCACAACATTCCAAAACGCTGCAATATAATCAGGCCTCTTATTCTGATATTTCAAATAATAAGCATGTTCCCAAACATCAATACAAAGCAAAGGATACTGACCATCCGATAACGGACTATCCTGATTCGGCTTCTGCACAATCGACAACTCACCACCACTAATAACCAAAAACGCCCAACCAGAACCAAACTGCGTAGCTGCAGCTGCAGAAAAATCCTCTTTAAATTTGTCAAAGCTGCCAAACTTAGCCTTAACAGCATCAAGTAAATCACCCGTCGGCTCTCCTCCAGCATTCGGACCAATAACCTTCCAAAACAACCGATGATTACAGAATCCGCCGCCATTATTTCTAACCGCCTTTCGAATATCCTCAGGAACACTATCAAGCTTCCTTAACACATCACAAACACACATGTCTGCAAACTCAGTCCCCTCAACCGCAGCGTTATACTTATCCGTATACCCCTGATGATGTTTAGAATGATGAATCTCCATCGTAGCTGCATCAATGTGCGGCTCCAATGCATCATATGAGTATTCAAGTTTCGGTAATTCAGCCATAATTCCACCTCAAATTAACAATTGTTAAGTTTAGTAACCAATATTCATTTATATAATTTACGAACTACTCAATCCCTTTCCACTCTTTCCGAGCATAAGCAAGCCTTTCATGCGTCCCCGCATCCATCCACTGACCTGAGAAAACAAAACCACGCAAATCACCAGACGACGCTAATTTAGGAAAAACATCTTTCTCCAACATCGAAAAACCGCGAGGAATCATCTCCAAGACCTCAGGTTCAATAATGTAAAAGCCAGAATTAATCAAATTAGAAGGCGCTTCCGATTTCTTAGGCTTCTCAACAAATTCCAATATACGCGTACCATCCATCCGAGCAACCCCATATTGCGAAGGATCCTCCACCGAAGTCAAAGCAAGTGTTGCAAGAGCATGCTTCCGCTTATGCAATCGATACATCCGAGCGATATTAATATTTTTTAATTCATCACCATTAGAACAAATAAACGTATCCGTCAACTTATCCTTATACAAAAGCAAAGGACCAGCCGTTCCCAACGCTTCTTTCTCCTCAATATAATCCACCTGCATCCCAAACTTGCTACCATCAGTAAAGTAATCCTTAAACTGCTGACGCAAATGTCCAATAGAAAGTACCGCCTCCCGAACACCGTACTTCTTCAACAAATCAAATAAATGCTCAGTAATCGTCTTACCCTGCACCTCTACAAGACCTTTCGGTATCTTCAGAGTCAAAGGATGCAAGCGCGTACCCTTACCGCCAGCTAATATCACCGCTTTCGAAGGAACATCCAATCCCAAACTGTCAGTTAACAAAGCATTAATTTGCTGCGAACGATTCTTATACCTATCTTTATCTATACGCTTATCTAACTCATCGACCAAATCCTCTTCCAACGTAATAGTCACTCTTTCTTTCATTCAAAGTAAAGTATATAAACCTACTATATAAACCTTCCTATAAAGGTATGAGGGTGTATGATAATCGAAACGTTTATAAAGTAAAGACAACTAGCTAGCAAATAGGTGATCCCATGGCTATCGAACAAAAAAAAGGAAAACAAATCGCAATTCTTACCGGTGGTGGCGACGCACCCGGACTTAACGCAGTTATACGCGGCATCGTAGTCAAAGCAAAAAATTTAGGCTACGACACCCTAGGAATTCTTGACGGCTGGAAAGGACTTTTAGATTGCAAAGAGCACTGCTCCAAAACCCTAGACCTAGACGAAGTAGAAGACATCCATATGCTAGGAGGCACCATTCTTCACACCTCCAGAACCAACCCCTACAAAGTTGAAAACGGCCCAGAACAAGTCAAAGCGAACCTAAAAAAATTCAATTGTGATTTTCTCATTGCAATTGGAGGCGAAGACACACTAGGAGTCGCAAATAAACTCCACAAAGAAGGCATCAACGTAGTAGGCGTCCCAAAAACCATCGATAACGATCTCAGCGAAACAGACTACACCTTCGGTTTCAACACCGCCATAACAAGAGCCACCGAAGCAATTCAAAATCTCCACACCACCGCAAAATCCCACCACAGAATCATCGTCGTAGAAATTATGGGCCGCCACGCAGGGTGGATGACACTAGAATCAGGACTTGCAGGCGGAGCATCTATCATTCTCGTACCAGAGGAACCCTTCGACATAGAAGAAATCATCAAAATCATCAACAACCGAGAAAAGAAAGGCAAATTTTACACCATCATCGCAGCCTCGGAAGGTGCAACTCCAAAAAAAGGAACGATGACCTTGCAAACAGGAGAGAAAGATGCGTTCGGCCACGTCAGATTAGGTGGATTAGCCCAAACCCTAGCAGCAGAAATCGAAAAAAGAACCGATAAAGAGTGTAGGCATGTAGTATTAGGACATTTACAGAGAGCTGGCGATCCAACCGTTTTCGATCGAGTACTAGGAACAAGACTAGGCATCAAAGCAGCCGAAATGATTGAAAAAAAGGAATTCGGAATGATGGCAGCCCTACAAGGAACGGATATTGTAGCAGTCAAACTAGACAAAGCAGTCGGAACATTAAAAACCGTACCGAAAGAAAGAATTAAGGAAGCAAAAACATTCTACGAGGTCTAAATGGGAAAAATCAAAGTAGCAGTCGTCGGATATGGAACCATCGGAAAAAGAGTAGCGGACGCTATTCAATTACAAGACGACATGGAGCTAGTAGGCGTAACCGCACACTCCTACAACTACATGATGCTCGCTGCACAAGAAAAAAACATTCACATCTATGAATCTGCCGAACACGAAGACCTAGGATCTCTAAAAACAAACGGAACCTTTGACGATCTCCTAAAAAAAGTAGACGTCGTAGTAGATTGTACCCCAAAAAAGCAGGGTGCCAAGAATAAAGAAGAATTTTACATTCCAAGAAAGATAAAAGCAATCTTCCAAGGAGGAGAAAAGCCAGAAATTGCAGAAATCTCATTCAACGCTCAGAGCAACTACAAAGAAGCCGTAGGAAAAGACTTCATCCGCGTAGTTTCCTGTAACACCACTGGGTTATGTAGAACATTAGGAGCAATCAAACAAAAATACGGAATAGAAGCAGTCCATGCAACCATGATCAGACGAGGAGCAGACCCCTGGGACATCAGACACGGCCCCATCAATGCCATTGTGCCGCATCTTGAACTTCCATCACACCACGGACCCGACGTACAGAGCGTCATGCCCGACGTCAATATCTTCACCACCGCCATGTCCGTCTCTTCAACATTAATGCACGTCCACTCCATCACCGTAGACTGTAAGGAAACACCCCATGTAGAAGAAGTTGCAAAACTTTTCGAAAAAACAACCAGAATCCGTATGGTAGATAACAAATCCATGGTCCGTTCAACAGCAGAGGTCATGGAATTCGCAAAAGATCTCGGGCGAGGAAGATCCGACATGCCCGAAATCATCGTCTGGAAAGAAGGAATCGGCGTAACCGGCAACAAACTACTCTACATGCAAGCAATCCACCAAGAGTCCGATGTCGTCTGCGAAAACATCGATGCCATTCGAGCTGCAATGGGCGAAAAAGACGCAGCAGCATCCATCAAAAAAACAAATAAATCTCTAGAAATCGACACCTGCTACGGTTGTGCGGGCGGCGTCTGCGAAATACCGCAGTGACTAACTACTATTTAAAGAAAAACTCATTCTAAATGAATAAATGAGAAAAGGGCTAGGAGACTACGTAAAAGATGCAGTCATGTATACGTTGATAGCAGTCACTGCATCACAGCCCCTACAAGGAGGTGGCGTAGAAGATTTTCACAAGACTCTCCCGCGAAAAATAAGCATAAACAGAATTGCCGCAAATCTATTCATGCGCTATGCAAAAAGAGACGAAAGAACCGGATACGACGAGAAAGGGGTACTGAAATACGTACCGATAAAAGGTGGAGAATTTCTAAAGCATGGCGATATTTGTTTGTGGGATATAGCATTCAAGGATATTAATGGAGATGGATACAGCAATAATGATTCTATCGATATACTATTTATGTATAGATTCGGAGCAGAAGAGGGGCTAGCATCATATAAATTTGTTATTATGGAGAATGGGTGTATATCGCTTGTCTATCACGTTACAAAAGATATGAGAATACAAAAGACATTGGAAGCTCAGCAAACCATTGAAACGGTACTCCTCAACGCAGAAAATATGAGTATCGACCCAATAACCACAAAAATGTCTGAGTAGGAACCTATACTCTCCACCACAAGAAACTATTTAAATCAAAAATTCTCCTCAGAGACATGCAATCAAAAGCCGACCTTCTATTAGAATTAAAACAAGAAATCTGGCAGAATAAATCTCTACCCCTAAGAGCATCCGCAACAAATCTAGTATTCGGAAAAGGAAACTCAGAAGCAAAATTACTCTTCATAGGCGAGGCACCAGGCGCAAAAGAAGACCTCAAAGGAATTCCCTTCGTAGGAGCAGCCGGAAAGCAGCTAGACAAACTCCTACAAAGTATAGGATTAACCATTGACGACGTCTACATCGCCAACATTCTCAAATACCGGCCCCCCAACAATCGCGACCCGAATGCAGAAGAAATCGCCTCCCACACCCCCTATCTTATCCAACAAATAAAAATAATCCAACCTGAAGTAATAGCAACCTTGGGAAACTTCTCAACAAAGTTCATGCTAGCGAAATGCAACACCAATAACATGAAAACCATTGCAGGTATTGCTACCCTACACGGAAAACCCACCGAGGTGCAATTACCTGAGCAACAAGTAACCATCATCCCTCTCTACCATCCAGCAGCCATGCTCTACAATCCTAATTTAAGACCAACCCAACAAGAAGACTTCCAAATCATAAAGAAACTCTTAAATAACCAAACGTCAGTTCAAAAGACGTTAGAATGAATAATACTCTAGACTACGTAAAGAATAATCAAGTAACGCCTTCTAAACTAAGGGTAATGTGGAATGCAATTCGTGCTGAGACTGACCGACTGAGTTATAGCGACGAAGCGTTTGATGAAATCAGACAACTAGATCAAATCAATACTATATTGAATTCAATGAACGGGCTAATCACAATCGACGCATTCCTAGTTGACGGGACCGAAGGTCTGGAAGAGAACATTCGCGTACCAGGTGACCCAGAAAAGATGGAAATGATCTATGCTAATCTCAATAGAGTAAGAGAACTCCTCCAAGGAGTAAAAAATATCAACAGCACTATTGTAGACCCAGTATATAGTGAATTGGTGAATGCATACCAAAACCGGCAAGAAAAGACTCCTCGCTACAAAAGAATTTATCTAAACTAAAAGGGCGATAGACGGGAATCGAACCCGCGTCACAAGATATCTGTAAAGAATTTCCACAGTCTTGTATTCTACCATTGAAATACTATCGCCATACGTAGAAAAGAAAAAGAATTACTTTAAAAACATTTGTGTTCCGACTGAGCATATCTAATAAGGCTCAATCTTCAAAGAATCGTCTACAGGTTCCTCGCCCTCTTGAGCAGGTTCAGCCTCAGGAACAGGTTCTGATACCGGTTCAGGAGCAGCCTCACTTGGAGCAGGTTCCTCAGCTCGAGAACTGTACTCGGTAACCTGCGGGTTCTGCGCAACGCTCTGTTCCGTCTTAGAAAGTCTATGAATCTTAGCAAAACTCGGTGTTGCTGCAATCCAATCCTCAGCAAAACCAGCAATATCTCCATCAATAGCGTCACACGTCTTCTTCAATTTACTAATGGCTCGCTTTAATTCAACCAAATCCTTATCCTTTAATGGTCGAATATTAATCAGAGCAACCGTGTGACCTTCACGTAACACATGAAGAATATCTTTAATCGCTTCAAAATCATGTAATACAAATGGTCGAACCTGAATCTTAGCTCCCATCTCAGCACTATCGCCGCCGAGCTCAACATAGCCCTCACCCTCGGCCTCTTCCATCATTTCTGCTGGATTACCGGCCATGCTCTCTTTGATCTTATCGAAAAATCCCATTATATTCCCTCACGAAAAATGTTTTTACTATTATTGAATACTGATAAGTCGCATCTATATAAAGGTTTTGCTACTGTAAAACACACATTCTCATGCTACTGAAAATGCAATCAAGAATTCCTTTCCGCGAATAGTTTCCTTACTAGAATGTTTAAAACTTCTGGATGGCTTACTAGCGGTAAGTTCAACCGAGCTCGCACCCACCTTCGAAGCAATCTGATCTTCATACGAATCGAGCTCCAAGTCATCAACCTGAATAAATAAATCAATGCTATCCGTTTTCTCCAATCCAGCAGACTTTCGAGCACTCTGAACACGTCTCATCAGCTCGCGAACATACCCTTCACGCTCCAGCTCTTCAGAAACCTCTGAATTCATATACACATGACCTTGTCTAAATGAAACTTCAGTATACGGTTCAGGCACCGCTCGATTAAAGATTAAATGTTCTTTTACAATACTAATATCTTCGCCATCAACCGTAACAACATGCTTTCCCTCTTTCTCCAGATGCTGCATAATAGTTTCCGGAAGAGAAGTACTCAACTGAGCAACAATACCGGGCACCAATTTACCAAAATCAGGACCTAACTGCTTATGATCCGGCATCAGCGTAGTCGTAATACCTGGCAACATCGACTTAACCGATATTTCCCGAACATTCGTCTGCATCTGAATCAATTCCTTCATCGTACCAATACTTGCAATAGTATCCTTATCCGCAGTCACAATCACCGCCTCAGCCAATGGCCATCTTATTCCAGTTTGTATCTTATCTCGACCCGACAACACGCCCTGAATCACCTGCTGAGCACACTCAAACTGCTTCTCTAACTTGACATCAACATAAGACTCAACAGTTTTCGGCCAAGCATGCATATGGATGCTTTTCTCCTTCAATCCAAACTCCTCGCGCAAATTCAAGTACATTTTCTCAACAATAAACGGCGCAACCGGAGCAAACAATTTCAACGATTCAAATAACACATAGTATAACGTAGCAACCACCGTAGCCTTCTCATCTTTACTACCCGTAGCAACTTTATCACGAATCAACTGAATATATTCTCGACTCAAAGCCAGGTACAATTCCTCAACCGCACCAGCAACCTCATTCAGTTTATAAGCATCAAATAACGAGGTAACCTGAGAAATCGTAGTATTCAATTTCGACAAGATATACCGCTCCGGCAACCCTAACAAAGAAGACTTCAATTTCATATCCGTCTTCTTAATACCGTGCGTCTTCACCAAATCAATCAAATAATTGTGCAAGTTCCACAACACACCTAAATTTCGGTGCTTCACCGACATATCCTCTTCGTTATAATTCAAATCCATAGCCGGGTTCGCTCCACCTACTGCATAATATCTAAACGTATCCGCACCAAACTTCTCATACGCCTCTGCCGGCACAATGTAATTTCCGATAGACTTAGACATCTTCCTACCCTTAGCATCGTTAATCATCCCGTGCATATAACAGCCCTTAAATGAGGGTTTCTCCATAGTCACCATAGAAGCAACCATCAACAAATTAAACCATCCTCGAATCTGGTCATTTCCTTCTAAAATAAAATCGGCCGGGAAAAACTTCTTAAATTCCTTTTCAGATTGCGGAAAGCCTAAACTAGCCCATGCAGCACTCCCTGCATCCAACCAAACGTCAAGAATATCTGGTAATCGTGCCTTAACCCCGCCACACTTACAACTATAAGTAATTTCATCAAGCGATGCCTTATGCAAATCACTAGGCTTCTTACCCGATAACTTCTCAATCTCCTTGCGACTAGACAACACATCATCCTCGTCGCATCCAGAACATCTCCAAACCGGCAAGGGAGTACCCCAAAATCGCTGTTTAGTAATCGAATTATCTCGTAAATTCTCTAACCACGAATTAAAAGCGTTAAACGCAGCCTCAGGCACCCATTCAATTTTCTTATTCGCAGCCAGCATCTTTTTCTTCAAATCTTCAACCTTGAAAAACCACTGCTTAGTCGTCCGGTACACAATAGCGTGCTTACATCGATCACAATGCGCATAATCGTGCGTAACAGGCGTCGACGCAATTAAAGCTGACTCAAAAAAATCAATAAATTTGCCATCATCTACCTTCGCAGTCCATCCAGAATACGCTCCTGCATCCTCCGGAAACACACCATGTTCAGACAACAAATTAAACGGAGCAATCCCATTCCGATGCCCAATCTCATAATCCTCAGGTCCTCCGCCAGGCGCCATGTGCACCAAACCAGTACCTGCCGAGGTATCAACATACTCCTTCGATAACAACACCGTAAACGCCTTAGGAGACTCCTTCTTGATAACGTCATAATACTTCTTCAATTCTGAATGAAAAGGATGCTTATACTTCAAGCCCTCTAACGACTCGCCCAAAAATTCCTCAACGATCTCCAACTTCTTATCCGCAACCACCTGCACCACAGGAGCAGCTAGCGCTTTAGCAAGTATCCATACCTCACCATCAACCTTAGCTCGAACATATTCCAATTCCGGATTCACCATCACACCCAAATTAAACGGAATCGTCCACGGTGTAGTCGTCCAAATAACCAAAAACTCATTCTTCTTTCCCACTACAGGAAACTTCATGAAAATTGATTTAGAACTAACTTCCTTATACTCTAATTCGTGTTTCGCTAATGCAGTACCACAATCCGGACACCAATGTGCAGTACGTAAACCCTCATATAATCGTTTCTTATCGTGCGCAGTCTTAACCAACCACCACACCGCCTCAATATATTCATCTTTTACCGATTGATACGGATCCTCAAAGTTCATCCACACTCCCTCGCGGATAAAGTCCTTGTTCATCTCCTTCATGTTCGCGATACATAATTTCTTGCACGCATCCGTAAACTTCTTAACACCAAAATCAAGAATATCTTGTTTCGACTTCAATTTCAATTCCTTCATCGTAGCGTGTTCGGTAGGCAACCCATGCATATCATACCCAGCTCGATCATGAACATTAAAACCCTGCATTCGCTTATATCTAAGAAGTGAATCCTTCAATGCCTTATTCCAAGCAGTACCTAAATGTACCTTCCCAGACGTATACGGCGGCCCATCCAAGAAGTAAAACGGCTTACCTTTCGAAGTCTGCGCCTGCACCTTCGCATACACACCTTCCCCTTCCCAGTACTTCAAAATCTCGGCTTCTACATCCTTCGACACATACTGTTCTGCCATGACTCAAAAGAAAAAGAATGTGTTTATAAAACTTCTCTACAGTGACCGATTATGACCCTGCGCCTCAGATAATTGAGAACTACTTAAACGCATTAACAATCTTTCCGAGAAATCCTTCTTCCTGATTCTGAGTATCCTGCACCGAAACCTCATGGGCAATCCGCTCGTTACAATTCTCAACCCTAAAGTTAACATCCAAAATCTGCTCATTCACATGCCGTAAATCAATCTTCAACAACCGTTTATTCGTAACCAGCATCAATTTATCACCCTTAGCGCTAATAAACACCGTATCAAATTTACTCGGAACTGAAGAATGCTTGAACACCTTTTTCAGAAAATGTCTCCAATCCTTACTAGCATCAAGCTGCACCGCATGCAATCTAAACACCAACCCAATCGTACGATAGTTAGCAACAAAATGCTGCGCCATCTGTTCAGTAAAATTAAACTCCTCAGCTAAATAATTTTTATCCGTTTCATGAAGCATGCGATTAAACACATACATAGCATAGACATCTGCCTTCTTCAAAGCAACACTTTTAATTGTTGATATATAATCACTCATACTCCCACAAACAGATTCTGACAAAAGAACTATATAAATGTTGTGTTTACGTTCGTTTCTTCTTCAACCAACGCTCACGACTTCTCCATTCGGCACCGAACAACCGATTCACAAAGAAACTCAACGGCAACACTCTCAACATCAACACCACCCATCTAAAAAAGAATCCATACACAGAAATCAGTTTTCCACGCCGAGCATCTCTATACGCCTTTCTAACAACTGCACTCGCCCCCGCCATCGGACCCCTAGCAGCCTTCCTTCCATTTGCAAATACTTCAAAAAACTCAGTTTCTACAGGACCAGGACAGACCGCAGTTATAGAAATACCTTGTTTGCGCAACTGAGGAGCCAAAGCATAAGAAAAATTCACAACAAATGCTTTAGTTGCACTATAAATAGATGAAAACGGCAATGGCATAAACGCCGCAGAAGAAGCAACCTGTATCACCGTCCCTCCAGATTCCATATACACTAAACACGAATGCGTCAATCGCACCAAAGCACTAACATTAACATCAATCATCCCCTGATTCTGCTCTAAAGAAACATCGGCAAACAACCCATGCTTCCCAAAACCTGCATTATTAATCAACACAGAAACCGTAGGCTTCTCTTCAGCCAATTTCGCCTCAACCAAAGACAAACCCTTTGACGTTGACAAATCTGCCTGCACAACAACCCCATTGCCCAGTTCCTTAGCTAATGACTCCAAACGATCCTTACGCCGAGCTACCAACCAGATCTTATCTACAGAATAAAACGAAGAAAGTTGCTTTGCAAATTCCACGCCTAAACCTGCGCTGGCTCCCGTAACGATTGCTATCTTCATCTTAACCGTAGATCCTTACAAGTGCTCGATACGTCTCACGAAGAATAATCTTATACACAATATAGACTGGAATCGCGAAAATCATGCCCATCACTCCCAAAACCTGCGCCCCAATAATAACGAGAATAATACTTACCAGCGGCTCCATCCGTACCTTGCCCGATATCATGAACGGTACCAAGTACAAATTATCTACCAGCTGCGCAATCACAATAGTAATCAACACCCACACCGCAATCGTGGGATTCTGCAACAAGGCAATAATAACTGCTGGTATCGCCCCGATTAAAGGCCCCAAATAAGGAATAATATTCAAGAATCCTGCTATTGCTCCCAATAACAACCATCCTTTTAATCCTGAAAAGAAAAATCCAACGCAACAAATACTTCCAATCACAAAACTTTCAAGCAATTTAGCAGAAAAGAAATCGGAAAGTTCAGTTGCAACCTTCTTAAGAGCAATATGAACACTTTTTCTAAATTTAATCGGGGCAAGATCATACAAACGCTCCCGAATACTGTCTCCACGCTTCGTAAACAAATACACCATCAATGGAATAATCAAAACAGCCTGAAACAAGAGCGAAGTCAAACCAGAGAAAAATCCAGATAACAACGAAAACATAAACGCTCCAGCCTGCTTAAAGATCGATTCAAAATCAATTAATGATGCTAACGATTCCGGTATCGCATCCTTAGCACCCAAATACGCCTTCGCAATAACCTGATCGTTACTTGCCTTTCCAAAAACGTCAACCAGTTGATTCACGCTTCCCGATACTAACCAAAGCACCAACAACGTCCAAAAGAGTACCAAAAACCAAGAATACAAGGTACCCTTAAAACCGGTAAGCCGCAGTTTCTTTTTTCCCTGTGCGTGCTTCTTTGCAAGTTGATATTTAACCGCGATAATCAAGAATCCCAACACCACAACAATAAAAGTAGTCTTCAAATAAAACAGCAACACAAAAACCGCCGTAAGGAAAACAGCTACAATGCTCACCCCCCTCCACACGTTACCACTAGTACTTAATGCCATGATACCCTCGAAACAATGACTGTTTTTAAAACTTCTTATAAGAACTCACACAATCTCGCTTTTTTTCTTGAAAGATTAAACCCTATCCTTCTCGAAAACTTTGATATTTCTTTGATTGTCAATGCAAACACATTTCTTCTGGCACCAAAACCCGGAACCATTTTACTTGAAATATCGAAGTCAAGCAAAAGTTTTTGTAGTTGCAGAAGACCTTTCTCATTAATAGAGTACAATCGAACCAACGCACCTTTTCCCTGAGGAATCACACTCCCTTCATCATCTGCGAAAGATCTAAGAAACTCGCGCTTAATGTTGATGCCTGAAGAGAGAAATGGTTCCTTGAGACACCAATCAGCAGAGAAATACTTTGCATATCTAAGCAGATCTTCAAAAGCAATTTTTGACCTAAGATTTACTACGGGAATTATTTTTCCAGTTTTGCCTGATGGATTTTTACTCCAGTGTGGCTTGAGTCCAAAAACGCTCACTAGATCATAGTAATATTCCCTAAGAAGCTCTTCATCAGTCACCTCGTATCTCAGATTATAATTATGCCGACTTCGGTACATTGAACCATCTGCTATTAAGTGAGCGATAACTCTAGCCTTTGCCCGAGTTAATTTTTGATAACCTGATTTTGGTGTTTTTATTCTCATAGAAAGATGATAGGAGAGTGAAAAGACCCAGATTAATAAAGTTTACGAAGAAAAAACGCCAGAAGTTACCTTCTGGCAAATCCCCGCTGCCGGATTTGAACCAGCAATCCCTCGGTCACGACTGACCCTCTTTCATTCCAAGCCATTTGGCATAGGTCAGAGCGCATCTCTAGCTTTCCTTTCGGAATACAGCCAAGTGCTCTAGCCGTTGAGCCAAGCGGGGTTACACTGAAAGAGTATCAGCCTCTTTTTAAATCTTATCACTACAATCGACATTACATTTATATACTTTAATACAAGATTGTCAAGAACCACTGGTCAATAGACTGGTGGCATGTTTGGAGGCTTGCTCATCAGGGGAGTGGTTCTTGACTCCCGAATGAAACTGATGTGTGAACCACTGGTGAACACACCAGTGGAATGAACGGATTCAAAATTATGGACTACGAAGAATCAGTACAGTACGTCAAAAGTCGCGGAGCAGTCGCCCACTGGAAATCCTTCCATCTGCGACTCGGCTACGTTAGAAAATTCATGGAGCTTCTCGGCAATCCACAAGATAAACTCAAGATCATCCACGTTGCCGGCACTAACGGCAAAGGCAGCGTCTGCAGCATGCTCACCTCCGTCTTAAGAGAAGCCGGCTACACCGTAGGCACGAATAACTCTCCTCACATCTGGGACTTCACCGAGCGCTTTCTCATCAATGGAAAGAAGATGCGCAAAAACACCCTCATTAAAGTCGTCTCCGAATTAAAACCAAGCATCACCAAAGAATCCTTCTTCGAAGTCACCACCGCTTTAGCCCTATACTACTTCGCAAAACGAAAAGTAGATTTCGTTGTCCTAGAAACAGGCTTAGGCGGCAGACTCGATGCAACCAACATCGTAGATCCCATTGCCACCGTCATCACCAGCATCGCAAAAGAACATACCCAAATCCTTGGAAACACCATCGCAAAGATCGCTGGCGAGAAAGCAGGAATCATAAAGAAAAACATCCCTAATATTACTGGAGCAAAAGGAATAGCGCTTAAAACGATACAGAAAGTAGCAAAAAAACAGAATGCACCCTGCTACGTCGTAACGCCTCCTAAACGCACCCGTCCATTGACACTTCGCGGCTCCCATCAACAACACAACGCCGCCATCGCTTCTAAAGTCATCACCGTACTCAACAGAAAGAAGGTAACCAAAGTCTCCAAGGCAGCCGTAGAACAAGGATTAAAAAAAGCAACCATCCCCGGCAGAATGCAATTCCTAGATCAGAACACTCTCTTAGACGCCGCCCACAATCCACATGCGATGCGTGTCCTCGCTACAGAACTCAAGCAAGCGAAAAAACAATACAAGAGAATTATCCTAGTCCTAGGCATCCTCAAAGACAAAAACATCGAACGCATGTGCCGCATCCTCAATCCCGTGATTTCAGAAGCCATCCTCACCAAACCCGACATCAAAAGAGCAAGAAGTCCTTACAAGATCGCACAACACTTCAAAAAACCAACCACCGTCGTCCTTCCCGTAAAAGAAGCACTCAAAGAAGCAAAACGAAGAGCAACCAAAAAAGACCTCATTGTGGTTACCGGATCATTATATGTGTTAGCAGAAGTACGTTAATTACTCTTTCATTTCAATTTCAATATTAAGACCGTCTGGAATAGGAACGCGCATAACTAATCTCAAAGCACGCTCATCCAAACCTAAATCAATAACTCTCTTATGAATTCTTAATTCGTAACGATCCCATGTAGCAGTTCCGCCGCCATCGGGACCTTTTCTTGTAGTAACACGTAGTTTTTTAGTCGGTAACGGTACAGGACCGCGCATATCCACGCCAGTCTTGTCAGAAATATCTTTAATATAACTACACACATCATTAATCTTCGCAATATCGGTACTTGCTATCTTTATTCTTGCTTTCTGCATGTTCGTTTATCGTATAATCCCCTATATATTGTGAAGCAATGGTGTGCCCCATGACAAGCCTTTCCTCGTCATGCCTTTTCAGGATGATCGAAACTTACTTCTTGACCAGGTCAATACACATTCCAGCTGATACAGTCTGACCTGAATCTCGAATAGCAAATCTACTCATTTCTGGAATTTCGCTTTGTTTTTCAATAACCAAAGGCTGGATAGGCTTTATCTTGACAATAGCTGCATCCCCGTTCTTGATAAAGTCTGGATTCTCTTCCAAAACTTCTCCAGAAGCAGGATTCAGTTTCTTTTCAATTGCCGTGATTTGGCAAGCAACCTGTGCAGTGTGAATGTGGAATACAGGTGTGTATCCTACCGTCACAACACTTGGATGGTTAAGCACAACAATTTGTGCAGTAAATTCAGTAGCCACTGTAGGAGGATTGTCTGAATGTCCTAGAACATCTCCTCTAGCAATGTCTTTCTTTTCAATACCCCGGACGTTGAAACCGATGTTGTCACCAGGTTCAGCTTTCTGTAACTGCTCGTGATGCATTTCTACAGTCTTACATTCTCCGGTAACTCCTTTTCCTTCTCGTCCTGGCATAAAGGTAACTTTATCGCCAATCTTCATAACACCTGTTTCAACTCTTCCTACAGGAACAACACCAATTCCGGTGATGCTATAAACATCCTGAATCGGTAGTCTTAACGGTTTATCCGTAGGTTTTTCAGGTGCATTCAAAGCGTTAATCTGCTCAAGAAGGGTGTTTCCTGTGTACCAAGCCATCTTATCAGACTTGTTGTATACGTTATCTCCATGCAAGGAAGCAACAGGGATAAACGGTACTTCGTCAGGTTTGTAACCAACACTGGTTAGTAATTCAGAAACTTGTTTCTTAACTTCGTTGTATCGGTCTTCACCATATTCTGCCATGTCCATCTTGTTCACAGCAACAATCAACTGGTTAACACCTAGAGTTCTACACAAGAAAACGTGTTCCTTAGTCTGTGCCTGCACTCCATCACTAGGATTTGCAGAAACAACTAAAACACCAGCGTCAGCCTGTGATGCTCCCGTAATCATGTTTTTAATAAAGTCCTTGTGCCCTGGAGCATCAATAATCGTAAAGTAGTATGCGTCGGTTTCGAACTTCTTGTGTGCAAGATCAATAGTAACTCCTCTTTCCTGCTCTTCCTTCAAGTTGTCCATAACGAAAGCAAATTCGAATCCGCCCTTTCCAAGACTTTCAGCCTTTTCCTTAAGCTTTCTCATTGCCTGTTCATCAATGTTACCAGAATCGAATAAAAGTCTACCTACTGTAGTAGATTTACCGTGATCAACGTGACCTACGAATACCAAGTTTACGTGTGTTTTATCTTTTGCCATATTATCATCACCTTTTGTTTATGTATCGAGTGTAAAATACTATTATGAGAATTTCCCGTTGCTTTATAAATGTTACTGTTGATTAATCTTGTATCGGTGACTACAAAGACGAAACGTTAATATACAAAGAAATCAAAAATCAGCTATGATCTTACTTTACGTAGTCTGCAAGAATTATCAAGAGGCAAAAATGATAAGCAACCACCTAGTAAACAACAAACTAGCCGCCTGCACCAACGCCTTCGCCATCGACTCGTTCTTCAACTGGAAAGACAAGAACACAAAGGCAAAGGAAGTTGCTATCCTAATCAAATCACAATCCAAGCACCAAAAAGCAATTGAACAAGCAATTGAAAAATTACACTCTTACGACGTCCCCTGCATTCTCAGCATTCCAGCCGTAGCAAATGAAGCATATCATACCTGGATTCACGAACAAACATGAACACCAAAAAACTAAGAGATCTTAAACGATTCAAAACCATAGTAGGAATTCTCATCAAAGAAGGATTCGGTTATTATCTCACAAAGATTACACCGAAAGCATTACAACCAAAAGGCGAAACAAAACTACCATTAAAACCTGAAGAAAGATTCCGAAGAACATTAGAACAACTCGGACCGACATTCATCAAGCTCGGCCAGATTCTAAGTTTAAGACCCGACCTCATCCCGCTGAAATATGTACGAGAACTCAGCAATCTACAAGATGACGTCCCCGAATTCCCTTATGAAGACGCAAAACAAACAATCGAAAAAGAACTCAAGAAATCACTCAAAGAACTTTTCAAAAAATTCAACAAAAAACCAATTGCAGCAGCATCCGTCTCACAAGTCTACAAAGCAACGCTTCCTAATGATGATATTGTAGCAGTCAAAGTCCAACGCCCCGGCATCCAGAAACAGATGAAGACCGACATCGAAATCATGTATGCTCTAGCAAAGTACGCCGAAAAACACTACAAAAATCTTCAGAGGTATCGACCCATCGGCATCATCAAGGAATTCGAGGAATGGACGCTACGAGAGCTCGACTTTAGGAAGGAAGCCCAAAACGCAAAAAGGTTTCGAAAAAATGCTAAACACGTAAAAACGCTCGTTATCCCTAAAGTATACAACACCTTCTCAAGTGAGCGCATATTGACACTTGAATTTATAGACGGCGTAGAACTACATCAACTCCACAAACTCAAGAACAAAAAAAGTTACAATCTCAAAAAGATAGTCAAGAACGGATTTGAGATGACCTTAAAGCAAGTCTTCGAGGACGGCTTCTTCCATGGCGACCCCCACCCCGGAAACATTTTGGTACTCCCGGGAAACAAGATAGCGCTCGTCGATTTCGGGATTGTGGGTTATTTCAATAAACAACTAAAAAAGAAGAGCATAGAGTTATTTTATGGAGTTATCAACGACGACATGGACTACATCTGTGACGTCTTTCTCGCCATGGGATTAATGGATGGTAAAAATACGAATAAAGAACTCTTCAAGGGCGATGTAAAGAAAGTCATCGAGCCCATTCAACAACAGACGCTTAAAGAAGCAAAAATCAGCCTGATCCTAGAAGAGGTACTGGACATTGCCCTACACCACAACATCAGAATGCCAGTTGATTTCGTCCTCTTCGGAAAAACCGTCCTAACGATCGAAGGCGTAGGACTTCAGTTTGTCCCCGACTTCAAACTGGTAGAAACTGCAAGACCCTACGCAGAAAGATTAATAAAGAAAGATTTCAATATGCAAAATATGGCCAAAAACGTCAAAAAAGATATGTATGCCTACAAAAGATTCTTCTCCAGCCTACCGGATAAAATAAATAGCACCTTCCAAAAGATTCAACAAGGAAAAATCAAAGTCGACATCGATGATACCGATGTAAAAAGACTGGGATCCGACATCTACACCAGTAGCAATCGCATGACGTTCAGCATCATCATAGCATCACTCCTCATTACAGGAGGAATCGTCAAAGATATCGGTACCATCGTATGGGGCGGCTTCCCCATTGCATCATTAATCAGCTTCCTGCTAGCACTGCTCGTAAGTCTAGCATTATTACGTTCCATCCTTAAAGAAGGAAATAACTAAAAAAGAGGTGCCCATCAAGCTTTGCAAATCTTTGATTTGAAAAGTATTACTAAACCGGAGGTTTTGAAATGGACAAAAAAATAAAAAAAGCATTGTTAACGGCGGTTGGCGTAGCATCTATAGCTCACACCGAAGTTAGAAAATACGCAAAGCATGCGACTAAGAAGGGTGTGCTAACGAAGAAGGAAGCAACAAAACTCGTAGCCTCCATCTCGAAGCAAGCAAAAGCGGAAGCAAAGAACTTCAGAAAGCTTGTAGAAAAACACATCAAGACTCAATCTAAACTCGCAAAGAAAACAGTTAAGAAGGCTGTCAAAAAAGCAAAAGTTGCCGGAAGTGTAAAGGTAAAACAAGCGGCAAAGAAAGCCCACGCCCGAGGAAAGAAAATCATGGGAAGTGCTGCTAAAAAAGCAAGAAAGACGGGCAAGAAAGCGGTTAAAAAAGCCTCCTCTAAAGCAAAAAGAGCGCTTAAGAAACTGAGATAATGCCACAGGCAGTTGCTCACGTCCTGTTTGCCATCATCCTACTCGATCTCATTCGAGGATACGTGATAAAGGACAAGAAAAAACTGCCTCTGCATTACATTTTTATTGGTGGGGTCGCCAGTTTACTTCCGGATGCCGACATTCCAATATACTGGCTCCTCAAAAATGTTCTCGGATTTCAGGTAGAATGGTTCCATCGAACGATGACCCATTCGTTATTTCTGCCCCTAACCACATTAGCAATAACCCTAGCCCTACTCTATTTCTCCAAAAAGAAAAATCTAGCACTCCTGTTCGCAGTCATCACCTTCGGCTTCGCATCACATCTACTGCTAGATGGGATTCTCACCGGCTTCGTCCCCCTATTCTATCCCTTCTCCCAAGCCCAGTACGGTCTAAACTTATTAGGAAAGCTCAACTGGCCCTCCCTAATCCAAGGCCTAGACGCAATTATCTTACTAGTCTGGCTCTGGGACCTAGATAGAAGGCACAAACTAAGAGATTATATGTGAAGTTTTTTAAATAAAAAAAACGTTCTTAAACAGGATGACTGATCAAATGGAAAACTTCATGAGAGCCCTCTGGCCACTCTATGAGCGCACGACTCCAACAAAATTCGAGATAGCTAGAACGTTTGCAGAACTCCAGAAAGACGATATTGGAGGTTGTTTTAAATTGTTAAGTCAACAAGATCGTGAAGTAAATAGACTTCCCGTTACAGGAAATGGATTCATAGACGCAAACCATATTCAACTCGAAATTGAGGAGATGGAAGGTTTCTCAGCCCTCATTGCAACCCATCCATTAAAAGAAAAATATCAAGAACCATTTAATGAGGTAATGGCTCACCTTCGAAACTATCGTGACAGCAGATTTAACTACTTTACCCATGCTGCGCAAATAGCAATAGACCATTCTGAAGAAAAGACTGCCGGAGAAGTAATGCCCAATCTTCAAGAGAGATTCTTTAGAAATACTGTAGCCAGAGCTACTTATTCCTCCTTAAGTGAGGCGTTATCAGCTGATAAAGAAGATGAACACAATCTAAGAGGTATTTCTCGATGGACATCCATACTTGCCAATGTAGAACTTGATGAAGCAACAGAAGAGGAAAGAGTTAGAGTCGAAGCAGTAAATGAGCAAAAGAATGATCCTGCAGTCATAAGAGAAATTGAAACACTCAAGAAGATGCGTCAATTATATTGGAAAGTGATTTTCTCAGATCCCCAATCCAATTAACGAAACGCCACCCATAATCAAGGCAACCCCGATCCATTTCAAAGAATTCATTTTCTCGCCGAGCATCCGCATCGACCAGAGTGAAACCCAAATATAGGTCGTAGAAATTAACGGATACAGTACAGATAATTCTCCACCTTTCAATGCAGGAATAAAGAGCACCGTACCAATTCCATAAAAGAACAAACCAATCAGTAAATTAGGATTCAACAAGCTAGAAATCTGAAGCCGCATCGAACCAGCCGCCTTTTTCAAAAAGATCGGGCCAAACGAACCCCCTAGGGCAGCCAGCAACACCAAACCAATAGCCCACAACTCAGTTGCCATGCGCAACCTCCGTTTTTGAACCCAACCCAACGAACACAACGCCCATAATGATCACCACAATACCGAACCAATGCAAAAGACTCACCGTCTCATTAAATAACCATAACGATAGCAAGGAAACCCAAATATAAGACGTAGCAATCACTGGATATAACAAAGAGACATCAGCACTCCGAAAGGCAATAATCATAATCACCGCACCAATCCCATACAGCACTAAACCACCAATTAAATAATAATTAAATAAAATCCCAGAAAAAGAAAAAGAAAGCGATGCAGCACCAAATTTATACAGAACCTGAGCAACAGAAGTAAAAAGAGTGGTAATCAGCATCAAGAAAATTGCTTTTATAGTTCGATCCATCATTATTCTTTTAACAAAATCTCAACCATTGCTGCATACGCAGGCCGAGTAATAAAGACTCCGATACTCACACCAATCATCGTAATAATTGCGAATCCCTTCAGCAATCCTGCACCCGCAAACACTAACGGGAACATCGCCGCTAACGTCGTCAGATAAGCACCCATGATAATGAAGAACGCTCCCTTAATTCTCTCACGCCAGTTAAAGATCTGCTTAATCTCGCCCTTCAACGTCTCATCCGTAATTAAAATCTGATGATCCACTCCCGTTCCAATTGCTATAATAATACCTGCAATCGCAGCCAAATCAATGTTCCAGCCGATCAAAGCAGCAACCCCCATCAAAATAATAAGTTCCGAAAACGAGGTAATAAGTAAAGGAATCACCACCTGCAACTTACGATAGCGAATATAGATACATAACGCAATAACTAAAATAGCAATCAATCCAATAAATAATGCATTATTCAACAAGTCCTGTCCCAACAAAGGAGACAACGAATCAACCTTAACAATATCCAATTTATAAGGTAGTGACCCCGTAATCATAATAGTCTGCAACCGCTTCATGTTCTGTAACGAGTTAACCGCAGCCTCCTGCTCCGTAACCCCTACACCAGAACCGGAGATCTGAATACCAGTATCAGCGCTCCCTTTCAATTCAGCACCAATCCGCAATCGATCAACCTCTCGATCATCCAAATACAGTACAATATCCTCACTCAAAAATTGTGAACCACTTTCAGTAATAACCTCGAGATTCGCAGTAGCATCAGCCTGTCGCTGAGCAGCTTCAGGTGTCATCGAAATCGAAAATCTAAATCTACAGAACCATCCCTCGCCTAAATCTTGACAGCCGCGAGAAGGATCCAAACCAGAACAGTCAGGACTTCTACAAACAAACGTAATATCCTTACCGCCACTAAATACGGTCTGGCCACTTATGCTAGCTTCAAACTTACCTTGCTGGGCCAACAACGTCTTAACTTCCTCTTCAGTTGCACCAGCAATCTCAACTAAAACAAATTGACCACCCGATAAATCACCGGCCTCTCGAATGACCAAATCACTCAATCCATAGACATTAAGCCGCTCTTTCATAACGGCAAGCAAATTGTCCATATCCTCTGCATTCAACTTCTTTTCTGGTTGCAACATCACTCGAGTTCCACCCTGTAAGTCCAAACCCTTTCGAATATTCGAAAGCGGAGCATCATACACACGTAATCCAATATCTGCTATACCGGAACTCACATCAATGACCTTAGGAATCTCCTGCGTCTCGTTAAAGGTCTTATTAACCGCAATCATGCTGCCATTTTGATTCTCAAAAATCTCCCGAATAACCGCTACCTGCGCAAAAACCGTCTCATTTGTCTCGACCTGAATAAAGCCTTCTTTCGGAATAACTCGATACAATCCCTGATTCGTTCGAATCTGCATACTCGTGTTAATTCTAGCCAGTCCAATAGCTTCCTCATAGTCCTCTACCGAAGTAATATCTCTATTGTTGATCGCTGTTACAATCTCCCGTGACATCGGCGGCAGATTCGGCTTCGGACTCTGCATCCCTGCCAAGTTAGTCGATGAATTAGAAAGAATGGTACGAATAGCAACACCCTCCTGTAATGGGTTAGGTCTAATGGCAGAAATCGCCAAGATCAAACAAATAATCAGCACAACCACTCTCAGATTCTTGAACAATTTGCCAAATCTACCGCGCATCAATGTTTCACCTTCCTATCAAGATGCCACCGTAAAATGCCAACATTCTGAATCCAGGTAAACACAATATCTACCAACAATCCAATCAACACAATCGTCAAAATCTGCCGAATCGTTTCGCTCTGCACAAAGAATAATGCAGCCACAATACCGGCCATCGTTGTAAAGTTCATCATCATCCCTGTCTTAAATGCTCCAATTGCACGTTCAAAAGCACTGCCTTCACGTCTTTTAATCATACGCGTGGTCAACAACATATCCGTATCCACCGAATACCCAATCAGCATCAAAAACGCAGCAATCCCTCCAGCACCTAGTTTCATCCCCATCACATTAACAATAGCCAACGTCACAACAATATCACTAAACGCAGCTAAAATAACAGCAATACTCGGAACAAAACTCCTGAAGTAAATAAACACAATCAAACTCATTAGAATAAATGCAATAAATAACGCAGTCAACGTCTCCTTAAAGAAACTCGCACCCAAAGAAGATCCAATAATTTCAACGCTATAATTATCCGTCAACTCCTCGCCTATGCCTGCTGAAATAGCAGCGAGAAACGCATCAACCGCATCGTTTTCCGTTCCATCAATATCTGAGCTTATAGCAAGAGAAGTAACACCCTGACCTCGCAACGTGCGAATAGAAATATCATTACCTACATACTGACTCAACAATAACTGTTCCAATGCAGATGCATCTACAGTTTGTTTAGGAGTAACCGTAACCGTAACACCACCCTTCAAACTAACATCTTTCTCCACAAACGTGCCATCGGTAACAATCTTACCTCCAACGAGCACCAAACCAACAAATAACAGCAAGAACGGAATAATCATCAATACCTTGTAGTTCTTATCAAAGAAGTGTAAAATTCCTTCACCAAACGATTTCCGAGATTCGTGATGCTTTTTCTCATGATGAACATGCTCTTCTTTCTTCTCGACATGCTTTACCTCATGCTCAACATGCTTTTTCTCAACATGCTCAGAAGATTCCTCCTCCATCTCAACAGATTCCTTTTCAATCGGTTCAGAAACGTCAATAGAAACCTTTTCAGAAGACTCAACAACAGAAACCGTCTCCTCAGAAGATTCCTCACGAGACACCTCATGCGAATCTGAATCAGAATGCTCTTCTTTAGTATGTTCTTCCATCTACTCCCCTTTTGTGAAGGAAAAACCAGCCATTAATAAACTTTTGGACTACTTCCGCAGTGCAGCTTCAATAAACCCTAAGAACAACGGTGCTGGATCCTCTAGATTACTCTTAAATTCAGGATGTGCCTGCGTCCCAATATGAAACTTATTAGAGGGCAACTCAATGAACTCCATCAACAAAGTACCATCTTCACGCTCGTGATGACCAGAAAACATCAATCCTTTCGACTCAATCCGATCAATATATTCCGGATTAACCTCATATCGGTGTCGATGTCTTTCTAACACAACAGAACCATGGCCTAATATCCCAATTCTAAACTCCTGATCTCCCTCTTTCTGCAATTCCTTAATACGTTTAGAATCTTTATCATCTCGATCCGTTTCCTTATACAATGCAGCAACCTGCGAGCCCTTCTTCAGCACCGCAGCATACGCACCCAATCTCATCGTCCCACCATATTTCCGCTCTTCAACAATTTTACGCTGACTTTCTTGTATAGCAATAACCGGATCACTACACCCTTCCTCAACCTCGACCGTGTGTGCGCCACTAATCCCGCACACATTCCGCGCAAATTCAACAATCGCAAGCTGCAATCCATAACAAAGACCCAGGAAAGGAATATCATGTTCTCGTGCATACTTAATCGCAGCAATCTTACCTTCAATTCCCGAAGTACCAAAACCACCAGGAACAATAATACCATCATAGTTACCAATCGATTTCACCTTCTCCGGGTGCTGCTCAAATTCCTTACTATCGACCCAGAAAATCGTAATCTTAACACCTAACGCAGCCCCAACATGCACAAGAGCCTGATTAATAGAGATATACGAATCAGCCAACGTGTAATCGCCAATGTCTAAATACTTTCCAACAATCCCAATCGTAACCTCTTTCTTAGGATCAGTAATTCCAGCAACCAGTTTCTCCCAGTTTTTCCAATTAGGTTTCTGCTTTGGCTTCAAATGCAACTGCTTCAGCACCTTCAACCCCATCTCCTCTTTTTCTAAATCTAAAGGAATACGATAAATAGTATCAATATCTGGCTCAGAAATAATATGATCTAGTGGAATGTTCGCCATCACCTCAATCTTTCCCTTTCGAACATCATCTAACGCCCGAGCCGCTCGACACACAATAAAATCCGGCCAAATTCCATTCTCACTCAACAATCGAATCGCCTGCTGCGTAGGTTTCGTCTTCATCTCCTCAATATGTGAAGGAATCGGCAGATACGTAACAAGCATGTAAGTAATATTTTCCTTTCCCAACTCTCTTTCCAACGATTTCATCGCGAAAAGGTAAGCAATATTTTCAAAATCGCCAATCGTACCGCCAATCTCAATCAAGCAAATATCAAAACCTTCGGCAGCCTCCGTAACGCGACGTTTAATCTCATTCGGAACGTGCGGAATGAATTGAACGGTCTCGCCCAGGTAACCACCTGCTCTTTCCTTGTCAATAATCGTCTTGTAAATCTGTCCCGTCGTCAAGTTATTTCTCTTAGGAATAGCCATATCTAAAAATCGCTCATAATTACCCAAATCCTGATCAATCTCCCCGCCATCGTCCGTCACCCACACCTCTCCGTGTTCGGTTGGACGCAACGTACCAGCATCATAATTCATGTAGGGGTCAATCTTAACAGCAGTAACACTATAGCCATACTCCTTCAAAATTTTTCCCAGAGAAGCAGTAGTTACTCCTTTTCCGACGCCGGAAATAACTCCACCTGCTACTACAATATATTTAGTCATAGATTCTTCCCCCAGGCAAAACACGAGAACAAGTTATTAATATATGTTGCGTTTGCTGCATTAAGAAAGAATGACTCATTTATATAAAAAACCTTCTCTTTCGTAAGTAACTAGTGTGCTAAGGTCGAAATCCTTCAATGGTAAAGTCTTGACCGTCGTAGGGGTTGCGCCATCGGGCCACAGGGCCAGGTGATAAAGACTCGGGATTTCGAACACACTAATTACTTTCTTTTCAGTCACCAAACAAAGACAGAACTAGTTCTCTGACGTAATTACACCATCTAACGCAACATCTCGATCATCGACCTCTATGGTCTCAACACGTTGAAACCCATACGCCAACCCTAGTGTACTACCCTTATAATCCGCCAGAAACCGATCGTATGCCCCATTCCCATATCCTAGCCTGTGATGATGCTCATCAAACGCAACCAGCGGCACGATCACCAAATCAATTGCAGCTTTGTCAACCTCTTTAACCTCACTCGGAACCTCTACACCAAACGCATCCCTACTTCCAATGTCATTAAAAGAATCAATTGCAGCCGGAATAATCTCCTTACCCTTCATCACCGGCACGCACACTTTTTTTCCAGCTACTAACGCACTCCTAATCATCGCGTGCGTATCCACCTCTTTACTCTTAGAAACATAAAACATCACCCTATCGGCATCAATAAAATCAGAATGTCTAAACAAACTATCCTTAATCACCGCACTACTCACCGCAATATGCTCATCCGAGATAGTATCTCTTTTCGCTAGAAGTTCCTTTCTGACAACCGTTTTCATTCTGAACGAAGTGACTTCATATGGTCTACTCGCTTCTGCACGAGTTGAGCAGTCCCAATGTCCTCTCGATGGAAAATCTTACCTTGAGCAGAACAAACACCATCCTCCGCCAGCACCTGTGCCTCCTCCAAAGCATTCGCAACACCCACAAAAGCAACCGCTCGACTGCCCGTCATGTATACGCCATCTTCCTTCTTGTCAACCGACGCATAATAATACTTAACTTCTTTAGGCACCTCACCCAAAAAAATCTTCTCATCTGCAACCGGAGCTTCAGGATACCCTTCCGGTACCGCATACTTACAAACAGTAGCTTTCGAAGCAAAAACACTCTCAACCTTGTGAATATTCCCAGAAATAACACCTAAGCACAACTCAACAAAGTCCGTCTCCATAATACTCAATACATTAAGAGCCTCAGGATCGCCCATTCGAGCGTTAAATTCAATTAATTTAACCCCTGTCTTCGTAATAATAAAGCCACCATACATCACGCCCTTATATAACGTACCGGTCTCCTTAAACAATGCATCCCGCATCTGGTCCGTAATCTCCTTAGCCGCCTCCAAATCCTCCTCTGTCATGAACGGCAACAATCCACCACAAGAATACGAACCCATGCCTCCCGTGTTAGGGCCTTTATCGCCAACATACGCACGCTTATGATCCTGCACAACAGGACAATGAAACAATGATTTCCCATCCGTAAATGATTGCAATGAAAATTCCTCTCCAATCAACTTCTCCTCAACCACAACACACGGATGCTCCGACAAAACCTGCTTACAATAGGTATATCCTTCCTCTAACGTCTCAAAATGATCTCCCTGAACCTTAACACCCTTTCCGCCTGCTAAACCGTCAGCTTTGATAACCACACTACCTAACTCCTTCAAATACTCTAAAATTCCATCATCACTCGAGAACACTTTAAATTTTGGACTGCCTTCAATGTCATATTTCTCCGTCAACATCCGAGTAAATGATTTACTCGTCTCTAATCGAGCAAGTTCCTTAGTAGGTCCAACACAAGCAATCCCTGCTCGCTCCAAGACATCAACAACCCCATAACCTAACGGCTCTTCTGGACCAATAAAAACAAAATCAACACCTAAGGAAGTAGCAAAACGTTCAATCTCATCCAAATCACTATACGGTCCAACCACCGATTGCTCAGCCAATTTAGCAATTCCAGGATTATTAGCCTTCATGTAAGCAAATAACGTCGGCTTCGCCTTGCTATACACTAATTTCTCAGCAATAATATGCTCCCGAGCCCCATTCCCAATAAGCAATATCTTTGCCATACCAGTGCTATCCTCAATTCATATAAATGCTTTTTGATTCCTCGCCATAAACTCCATTCCACAACCCAGCGAAAACTCAAATGTTTTCTGAGGATTGTGAATTCTTTGAATTCACAACCTTTATATATTCTATAAAGATTGTAAATTCATGGGAGATGAAGTCCATGAAGAGTGCGGCGTTGCTGCAGTCAGCTTGGTGGACAATAATAATAGCAAATCTCTGTTCTATCTCTATCGTATGCTTCTCAATCTACAACATCGTGGTCAGCTTTCTGCAGGCGTCACCATCTTCAACGATAAAAAAAGCCAGCGCATCAACACCTACCGTGACATTGGAACGGTAAACGAGGTTTTCAAAACAAGCAATATTGGAAAGAGTGTTGAAATCTTCAAGATGTATGTAGGGAGCAGAGGCATCGGTCACACCCGCTATGCAACCTGCGGTCCCAACGAAAAATCCTGTGCACAACCCTTCGAACGTAAGCACGGGAGAATGTGGAAATGGTTCAGCTTCGCTTTCAACGGCCAATTAGTAAATCTAGCAGAACTCAAAAAAGCCCTTTCTGAAAAATCAGACTACCATTTCATCCACAATAACGATACCGAAATCATCATGCATTATATCTCTCGAGAGTTAAAAGGGAGTAAACGCCCGAATCTTGTCGATGTCTTCACGCGACTAGCAAAAAAGTTTGACGGTTCTTACAACATCACCTTCATGAACGCATATGGAGAAATGATCGTCATGCGAGATCCGAAAGGATTTCGTCCATTAGTCTACGCCATCAAAGACGGGAACTTATTCGCAGCATCCGAAAGCAATGCCTTAGTCAATCAAGGCATTCACGATTTCAAAAACCTAGATCCGGGACACATGATCCACGTCGATGAACAAGGTAAGATCTCAATCCATAAGTACGCCGAAGAGAAGAAGAAAGCCATCTGCATGTTCGAAGCCGTCTATTTTGCTCACGTAGGATCCGTTATCAACAACAAATCCGTCTATCTCACTAGAAAACGACTCGGAGAAGCCCTAGCAAAACTAGAAACCGAGAAAATCGATGATAACAGCATCGTTGTTCCGGTACCCGACACCGCAAAAGCAGCCGCAGACGCCTACGCCTTCAAGCTAGGAATGCCTTCGATGGAAGGATTAATTAGAAATCGATACGTTGGCAGAACCTTTATTGAAGGATCTTCCAGAGCAGACAAAGTCTTGAATAAATTCACCGTAGTAAAACAAATATTGAGAGGAAAGAAAGTTTTCCTCGTTGACGATTCAATCGTTCGTGGAACCACCATCAAGCAAATTGCGAGAATACTCAAAGAAATAGGAGAGGCTAAGGAAGTCCACATCCGTATCACCTGTCCCCCTATTCGAGCTCCCTGTTTCTATGGCATCGATATGTCCACCATCAAAGAATTGCTTGCTTCTAAATACGAAAATGGCATCTCAAAAAAAGACATCGACAAAAAAGCATGCGCCCGTATCGCAAAAGATCTAGGATGCAATTCCTTAATCTACCAAACCATTAAAGGATTAAATAAAGCACACCAAATTCCAGAAGAAGACCTCTGCAATGCCTGTCTCAATGGCCAATATCCAACACCAGCCGGCAAGAAAATGTTCCATATCGCACTAGAAGACTTCAAACACCCCAAAAAGAAAGCTAAAAGAACATACGACGTCTAACGCATATGCAATTCTACAACATCCTTATCCTTCAACTTATATCCTAATTTACGAATAACCTGTCCATCGAATTTGCTACTTCCCCAAACCCGAGCAAACTTAAAATTATCGGTAAAGTCCCGGTGTAATTTCTCACACACATCTTTCAACGTCGCATCCTCAAACATAATTAAAGGTTCATCTAAATCGGCCTTCTTTCTAACCTCTTTACAATACACCCGAATCAGCTCCATCCGTTCATAGATCAAATCCTTCAATTCATCTAAATTGAGACCCAGTTCAGCACTAATACAAATGTCCGGCTTCACCTTCTTCTTAACCTCAGCAAGCTTCTCTTTAGTCAATAAATCAACCTTATTCAACACAACAAGACCCGGAACATAACGCTTACCTTCCTCTATAATATCAATAAAATCATCAACCGTAATATCATCACGAATCAAAATATCGGCATTCATAATCCTCAACTCTTTAGCAACACTTGCAATCGTCTCCTCAGTAGTTTTTGTCAATCGAATCGTAGTTCCAACCTGAATCCCTCCCTTCGGAGTACGAGTAATCTTAACAAAAGGTTTCTTCTTATTAATTCTCAACCGAGCATCGTATGCCTCTTTCTCTAAAGTTGGCAAATTCTCCGGATGCAATGCATCAACAATAAATAAGACTAAGTCCGCACTCTGAGCACACGACAATACCTCTTTCCCTCGACCTCGACCACTTGCTGCGCCTTTAACAATTCCCGGAACGTCCAGCACCTGAATCTTAGCAGACTTATGTTTCAATAACCCAGGAACCACATCTAAAGTTGTAAATGCATAATTTCCAACCTTAGATTCAGCATTCGTAATTTGATTTAACAACGTACTTTTCCCAACACTAGGAAAACCAATCAGAATAACAGTCCCATCGCCCGTCTTTCGAACGTGATAACCTTCAGGACCACCGCCGCCACTACCACGTTTAATCTCCTTCTCTTTTAATGCAGAAATCTTAGCCTTAACTAATCCAATATGCTGCTGAGTACGCTTATTGTATTTAGTCTTCTTTAACTCGTCCTCAAACTCCTTAATACGCTTGTTGTTCGAGCTTTTCTCCTCTTCAGCCATGAAAAGAACTAACTAACCATTCCTTTAAAAAAGTTCTCAAAAGAGAAATTTAAAGCCTGAACAATCCATCAGATGGACGTCTTTGTGAAGAAGCAGGAGGTTCATCAGGTTCATCAGATCCCCACATTGCATCCCTATCAGCTTCTGTCAGGGAAAAATCAGAACCCTTTACACTATATCTAATAATTGCAATGGGGGGGTGTTGTTCTTGTCCCCAGCCTACTTCTAGTGGAGTCAACCTAACAATTTCCACTGATTCGTCTCCTTGTTGAGCACGGTGAACGTAGCCTGCTTCTTTATTGTGTGTCCAGTCGAATCTGAAAGTGGTACCATAGGCTTCCGTCCCGAGGTTAGATTCTAAATCTCCAGGAAGACTCTCCCCAGCAATCTCTTGAATAACACTCTTAACATCTTTCCGAGAAGGATCATAAGCTAGAGCATAACCATCTCGACTTCTTGCTTCGGCTAACTCATCCCAACTGAGTCCAAGACCAAGCATCAGCTTCGAAGCAAGCGTTTCATTCTCCATAGGTTGTAAAGAAACAGGATCAGAAGGATCACGAGAGTTCATAGTGGGACTTCCCTTATGACGCTCATCACGATAAGCGGCACGAGCTGCATTAGCAGCCTCACTCAATTTAGGATTATAAGAATCCTCCCCACTTGCATCAAAAATATTATCTGTCATAATACCGCCTCCATGAATAGTTTCAAACATCAATCGCAACCAAATATAAAAGCTTATCTATCCTACAAAACACTATTCATACTCAATAGTAGCCGGCGGTTTCTGCGTGATATCATACACAACTCTATTCACGCCCTCGACCTCATTAACAATTCTATTAGAAACTCTCTCAAGGAAAGCTGGAGGCAACTTAGCCCAATCAGCAGTCATCGCATCGATAGAAGTAACGGCACGCAACACCACCATATTCTCATACGTCCGCGCATCGCCCATCACTCCAACCGATTTAACAGGCAGTAAAGCAACCAAAGCCTGCCACACCTTGTCGTAATATCCATTTTTCCGAAGTTCAGAAATAAAAATAAAGTCAGCTTCCTGCACCAGCTTAATCTTGCGAGGAGTAATCTCACCTAATATTCTAATTGCAAGTCCTGGACCTGGAAACGGATGACGACCAATCAACTCAGACGAAATTCCCAACTCCGTACCCAACACCCGAACATCATCCTTGTACAAATCACGTAACGGCTCGATTACTTTCAACTTCATTTTCTCAGGCAACGTCAAATTATGATGGCTCTTAATTTTAGAAGCAGTCTTCGAAGGTTGAGCAGATTCTATACGATCAGGATAGATAGTACCTTGCCCCAAGAACGAAATCGCAGGATATTTCCGCTCCAGCTCCTTCACCTTCCGCTCAAACACATCAATAAACGTATGACCAATAATTTTCCTCTTTTTCTCAGGATCCGAAACCCCTCGTAATCGCTTCAAAAAAAGACGTGAAGCATCCACCATATGAAAGTGTTTAAAATCAAGCGAATCAAAATAACCTTGTACCTCTTCAGCCTCACCCTTCCGAATCAAACCCGTATCAACAAACACACAATGCAGATTATCTCCAATAGCTTCATGTAAAAGAGTAGCAGCCACCGTACTATCTACCCCCCCAGAAGCGCCCATAATAACTCCTTCGCTACCAACCGTACCCTTAATCTCACGAATCAATTTACGAGCAAAGTCTTTAATCACAAAATCCTTCTTACATTTACAAATTGAGAAAACAAAATTACGCAATAGAGCATCACCCGATAACGTATGCACCACCTCGGGATGAAATTGAACGCCATATAATTTAGCCCGAACATTTTCAACCGCAGCATAGGGACAATCTGCAGTTGTAGCCAAAACCGAAAAGTCTGAAGGCAAATTAGTAACCTGATCCCCGTGCGACATCCACACCTGCTCCTGCTTTTTCAAACCCTTCAACAAAGCACCCTGCTTCACCACAGTCACCATCTTATTCCCATATTCCTTTACTCTCCTACCAACAACCTCGCCAAACACCTTCCCCATTAATTGCATACCATAACAAATACCCAAAACAGGAATACCCAAGGAAAACAACTCAGCATCAATCTGTGGTGCATTTTTCTCATAAACAGAATTAGGACCGCCCGAAAGAATAATACCCTTAGGCTTCATCTTCTTAATACGTTCAAGAGAAACATCAAACGGAACAATTTCAGAATACACTCCCAAGCCACGAACACGTTTTGCTATCAAGTGACACGTCTGCCCACCAAAATTCAATACAAGTATCATCGTTAAGTGCAAATGCTATCTAATTTCTCTTCGCCTAAAGCCTTCTGAATCTCCATTGCAATGCGTTCACCATAACTCATGCTATCCATATACAAATATCCAGAATAAGGAGTACTAGCAGTTCCCGGACTACCGGGTATCCGCAAAGAAACATCGAAAATAACAATCTCCTCTTTACCCTTTTCCGCAACAACAGCACCCTGCAAAGCAAAAGGTCCAATCAATCCACCAACTTCTTTTTTACATGCCGAAATAAACTTCTCGCCAGCCTCAAATGCTTTCTCCAACAAACTTTCCTTAATCGTAACCGCGATATGACCCGTTTCAATTAATTTAGGGCGCTCTTTCTCCAACACCAACAACTGCTCATCCGCCGGCAATCGCAAGAAACCATCCAAATTAGTCTGTCGTCTAGTATCAGTCCCCATCAACTCCAAAGATTCAGTTAACGGAGAATAAAAATAATTAAAATTAACGTGGGCACCCAATACATACTCCTCAATCACCGCTTTCTTCAAACCCTCGGAAGTAATCGTCTTCTTATCGAGCAATTCCTTAGATTTAGCCTCATAAGACTCCAAATTATTACAAAAAAAGAACGCTCGCTCATACCCTCGCTCAGCCTCATTCACCTTAACGATCGCAAGTTTATCAATATCCTTAGCCTGCTTAAAAATCTGAGGAATCCGAATGCCAGCCTTCTCCAACAAATAATACTGATTCTTCGGTACATCTCTTTCCTCTAACTTAACAAGTGAACGTGAACCATAAATAGGAACTTTAAAATCTTTCTCAATCTTTTCAAAGTCACAGTACACCCAGAAGTACCTGTTATGAACGAATATCGTATTCAACGAACGCAACTGATCCTGAACCGATTTAGAAGTAATATCAGAAAATTTATCTACTAAAATAACCTCATCCACAATCCCTTTCTCGCCATCTGATTTATAGTACTGACTATAAGTCTTATCCCGACCCTTCTCACACACAGCCACAGTCCGAAAGCCTTGCTTCTTAGCACCTCGACACACATCTAATGCAGAATGACCACCAAGCACACCGATTGTAATAGCAGAATGATCGTATTCCTCTAACACCTTGGCTATCTCTTTCATCTTGATTCCCTTACTCCAAAACTTCTTTAAGTTTATCATCTTTAAGTGCATTATTAATCTCTCGAGCAATTCTTCTTCCAGTCGACATAGGCTCATCATAGCGTAACCACGAATACGGACTTCCATGAATATAAGGATTAGTCCCCGCTACAATTCGAGCCGAAATCTCGAAGACATAAATCTCCCCTTCCGGTGTAATAACACATTCTAAACAGAACGGACCATATAAACCACGACCAGCAATCTTCTTACTTACGGTTACAACATCCTCTCCCATCTCTAAAAACCGAGGAAGATACGATTCACGAACCACAACCGGAATATTTCCAACAATAACATACGACGGATCCACCTTCTCCTCAGGCAGCGCCATCTGATCTCGCGCAGAAATCCTACCAATACTATCCACATTGCTTTCATATCGCTTGTCAAAACCTAAAATTTCGGTCTCACCCGTAAGAGGACTATGAAAATAGTGCGCATACATGTGTACTCCCAGAATATATTCCTGGATCGTGTACTTTTTACCAGAATGTCTCTTAATCTTCACCTTGAAATCTGCCGTATCGCGCGCCAAGAAATAACCCTTCCCGCCACCAGCACCATGAAACTTAACGATAACCGGTCTGTCAATATCCTCCGGCTTATCAAATATTAAAGGCATCACACAACCAGCGCCCTCTAACCATTTCTTCTCCTTATTTCGGTCAGATTCGTGCTCTAATATTTTCTTAGTCCCAAAATAAGGAATCTTCAGTTTCTCCACATTAGAAGGCCCCATATACGCAATAAAAGAAGCATGAGGAATAATGATGACATTATCCTTAATCAATTTGTCCTGGATCTTCAGCAAATCCATGTAATCGTTAACCGTAATGATCTTGTCCGCAACCCCAAACTGTTTGTAAACCTTCTCAGTACCCTTTTTACAAATAGCTAACGTCTTAAAGCCTTCATCTTGCGCTCCTTTCAATATCTGTAATGCAGAATGCGATCCTAGAGTGGCTATTGTCCACTTTGAACTGTGTGTCACCATAGAAAAAGAATCCATTACCTATTTAAATACTTTGTGCAATTTTCACTTACAAAAGGTGATTTAACAGCATTTTCGCAACATCCCGTTTACTACCAGAAATCTCCTCACTTTTGCCATCTTTCCCAACCACACTAACTGCAGTATCATCCGAACCAAAAACAGCATTTTTACCCACATCATTAGCCACAATAAAATCCGCTCGAGCACTTTCCAAAAGGTGTGAAGCTCTCTCTAATAATACCGATTCCGAAACGTCATGCTCCGCCTTAAAGCCAACAAGAACCATCTTCTCATTTAAATCACGCAATTTCTCAAGAATTTTTGTAGTAGGCGACAATTCCAGGGCCAATTCCGAACCCGACTTTATTTTCTCCCCATTCTTCGCCTTAACATAAAAATCAGAAACCGCTGCAGCGTGAATAACAATATCACAGCCCGGAATTGCAGTAGTAACAGCCCCCATCAACTCATCAACCGTAGCAATCTGAATTTCCTTCACTCCAGCCGCAATAACCTCAGTCTTTCCACGAACCAGTGTAACAGAAGCACCCATCCGAGCAGCAGCCTCCGCAATCGCAATCCCCATCTTACCAGAACTTTTGTTCGTAATATAACGAATCGGATCAATTTCCTCAATAGTTGCACCAGCCGTAACCAATACTTTCTTACCCTTCAATGCATCCTGATGCTCAAGAACAGAATCAATCTCCTTTTCAATAAACGACAACTCCTTCAATCGACCCTTGCCCTCAACCCCACAAGCAAGCATACCCTCATCCGGCTCCACAACCAAATAACCATTCTTCTTCAACCGCTGAACATTAGCCTTAACGATAGGATGTCCCCACATGTTCACGTTCATAGCCGGACATACTAAAACCGGAGCAGTAGTAGCTAAAACAGAGGTAGACAACAAATCATCAGCCAACCCATTAGCCAATTTCCCAATAACATTCGCAGTTGCAGGAGCAACAACAAACAGATCTGCATGTTCAGCCAAAGAAATATGCCGCATCCACTTTTCCGATTTATATTTCGCAGCATCCCATCCTTTCTCAAACACATTAACGTGAATCTCCTTGCCAAGAACATTCTCAAACTCCTTCTGATCAACCAATGTTAAAGCACCCTGCGTAGCAATAACCTCAATAGAATAACGAGACTTCAAAGAAGTAATCAAATCCAAAATCTTGTAACAAGCAATACTGCTACACACCCCTAAAACAAGCTTCTTCATACTAATAGAAAGCCTATCTCCCTATAAGAAGGTTACTTTTTAGTAGATAAGCCAAGAAGTTATTTGTCAACCCGCACCAATAGATAATCTGGAGTATTGAAAGCTAATTTAAGAAGTCTTTTTGAAGCACGAGCAATGTGTAGTGTATACGGAGTCTCTTCATAGCAATGAAGGCAGGCCGTACGCAAAGTCTGATCACCCACATTTGAATCTTCAGTAGCTGAGAAAAACCGAGAAAAAGCATTAAGAGACCTTAGAGCATAATGTCCAAGACCATAAGGGATATGAAAAAAGTCAAAAGTGAGGCTTCCATCAATATCTATCTTCTCAAAATCCTTTTCGGTTAAGCTATGAAGATGGCCATATAATGGTGTATCTTCACCGCAACCAGTGCAAGCCGCATTGAGAATCCATTCATTATAGGGAACCGTAACTATAGCCCTTTTACGTGCTGCATGAACAATTTTTCGAAATCCTGACTCCCAATCGGGAAGATGTTCCAATACCTCAAGAGCAGTAACCTGATCAACCGATGCTTGCTCAAGTTCTTCAATATCCGCTACCTGAAGCTCAATCTCCGATTCTGCTAAGTGATCTTTCGCTAAATCAATTCTTACTGAAGAAACGTCCATTCCCTGTAATGAAAGAGAAGTCTTCTCCCCAAGAAAATCAACCCAATACCCTTCTCCACATCCTACATCCAATAGAGAACCCTTTGCTAATAAATGAGGTAAAGTCCAGTTAAAACGCAATATGTCAGCATTATGTAGTCCTGTGGTCCCAACAGTATCATAAAATCTTTCTGCATCCATTGGTGAAAGAATTCAACCCACATTTAAAAAGACCAAGGTAGAGATAGTTGGTTTATCCTATTCCACATGATGATCTTCTAACTCATTCTCATGATCAATCAATTTCTTAATAGCACGAGGAACACATTTAACTGAACTAGTCCTTAACCTACATGCCCTAAGTAAACTAAAATTCTGGTAAAACCATTTTCAACATAACATTTATATAACGACTTTAGTTCTAAAATACTAAGCGAGAATGCCGTAGTGGTCAATCGGGATGGGTTTAGGACCCATTAGCTTAGTGCTTTCGCAGGTTCGAATCCTGCTTCTCGCATCTCATCAAATATTTTCGATTAAGGTCATACATCTTTCAAGTTGCCTTATTTTTTCCTGATTTATTCCAAATCCAATATGTGAATTGAATCTAACTATATTTTGTCTATTACCCAATATTCGAAAGCATTGAGAAAATGACCTAGCCCCATCAACCTGAATATTTTCGAAATAAGGTTTACCAATCTCACTAGAATCCACTCCCAAATTTTGAGTCATATTTTTCAGTTGATTTAGAAAATCAGTAAGATTATCTTGATGCTCCTCTACCTTGGCCATTCTGAAAGTAGCCTCCTGTATGAATTTTTCTCTCTTTATTTTTATAGTCGATAATTCATCATCGAATATTGCCTGTAGAAACCGCTTAGCCATAGGTTTTGAACGAATAATCCACGGAGGAATCAAATATCTAATTTTTGTTTTATTTCCCATGGGGGCTCCAAGTGCATACATGAATCTTCCAAGGAGACTATCATTTATCTGAAGCATGTAACTTGTTCCAACATTTTCTCGATAAGTGATTTTTGCACTATTTTCATTTATCAAAAAATGGCTAACCAGTATTTTCTTCAGTAAAACTAGCTCCTCTTTCTGACCAATAAACCTACAAGTAAATTTGTTGTCGAGATTTCCATCACCCATAAGCTTTCCCACCAATAATGACGATTCACGAGCCAATTCTGAATCCTCCAAAAGAGGTAGCCACTTTCTCAACTTGAGAGTATCAAATTTTCTTTGAGGGATAGTAGTTTTGTAAGTATTCAATATGTCTTCTACATCTAGAATGACTTTTTGTTTTTTCATATATAAAAATATTGGAATGAACAAAATGTCAGATTTGAAGTATATAAATATGATTATGTCTACCCTGCTCTCCGCATTTATTTTTCTCCTAAAACAACTAACACATTTTTAAAAGAAAAGACACTCTTCTCGACTATGGCTAAATACGAATGCACCCATGGAACCGCCGATTATAATGGCATCGGTGGGGGACGTGCTATGGGATTAATCGCTTATCTCGATGGAGGACCGCTTTTCTCTCAAGGAAACCGCGCAATAACTGCTGCAATGGCCGAACACCAGAGAATGATTCCTGACTCATCTGAAATGACTGGAGAGATGCAGCTAATTCCCCCATATATAGAAGTCGTCTGTCCAGAGTTTTTCAACGGAACAGTGGCAATTGCCCAAACGAACAGAGGCTTTGCAGTGGCAGAAACACCCTCTCCGGACAGCCCCAAAAGAAACATCATTTTTTATCAAGAAATACTAGGACCTGAAATTGAAACTCCTGAAGATCTACTTGCACATCTCAGCGAACAACCTCTCAACATAGAAAGTATGCTTGGTGATGCAGAATTCACAGTAAATGACCAGCATCTCGCTCCCATGGGATTCCCCAACGATCTCTATGTCATCAAGAATCTAATGGCGAGTGAAGAGCAAGCACCAATTCTGATTAATGGATTCAAAAAAGCATACCAACAACTAATCAACAAACTAGAAGCTCAAAGAGATAGATAATTCCAATTCACTCTAAATCTTCCCTTCCTGATACAATTTAACAATTACCCGAGCTGCCCTTTCAGTATTCGGTTCGCCACCCTTAACCAGCAAGTTCTTAGCAACAGCAATCTTCTCTAACGTTTCATCAAAATCATCCGAAACATCCACCTTAAAATACGCCTCAACCTTGCCTTTCAACGATTCAATAATCTCCAAAGCAGCCAATTCAACATCTTCCTCATTGATCGACTTCATTCCCATCTTAATCTTAGCAATATCATCTTCCTCATCAACCGGAATAACGCCCGGACTATCCACAAACATAAAGTTTCTAGTCCCCAACAACTGCCGACCTTTGGTAAAACCAGGCTCAGAGCTAGTACGAGCCGATTTCTTGCCCTTAAACGCGTTAATCAACGAACTCTTCCCCACATTCGGATACCCTACAACACCAACCTTGGGTTTATCCTGATGTCGCCTTTTACCTTCAATAATGATCTTATCGCGAAGCTTATTCAACCCATAATAATCCACAGCAGAAACCAAGCAAAATGGACCTTCTACCGTAATCGGAAATTCCTTATCCTCAACCAAGTCAAATTTCGTAAATACGTGAATTAAACCCTTCCCATACTTCAAAGCCATCTCCTCAGCACGCTTATTCCGACTTTCCTCAGGATAACGCGAATCGATCACATGTAACACTACATCAGACTTCTTAATGACGTCCTCTACCGTTGACCAAAAATCCTGTTTCATACTGCAGTAAAAGAACATTCCCCATTAAAACCTTTGTATTTACTTGCCAATATACCAATCCCTATACTAACATAATAATGTCATAATTCTCCATCCATACCTTTATATAGCAGTTTTTCATTAATAAGATTAGTAACCAGGGGTGGTTAAACGTGGGGGGTGGTGGATTAAGAACACCATCATCATTTATTCACAATACTCAGCATGGGGGTGCAAGAGTGAGACTAAAAAACAGTTTAATTAAGAAAAATACAGTAGATGTTATAAAAAAACAAAACGGATTCTATAGCCATACACAAATGGAATACAAAGATGGTATGGTCTTTATGCGCGCTAAAAAACGCAGTATGTACGCCTTTGCTTGAATACATACCTTTATGTATTCCTTTTTCTCCTACCTCATATGGACATTCTAAAACTCAATAAGAAAGCCTGGAACGCTATTGGAAGTAAAGCAGCATCCAAGACCATTAAGGACAAGAAATACAAAGCAGCTTTCACCCTATTCTGCAAAAAACTACCTAAACATGCACAAGTCCTAGATCTAGGATGTGGCCCAGGCTTGCCCTTCACCCAAGCCCTAGTAAAGCACAACTTCGAAGTCCTAGGAATCGATTTCTCCAAAGAAATGATTGCAGCAGCAAAGAAAAACGTCCCGGAAGCAACCTTCAAAATGCTCTCAATGACCGATATCGATTACAAGCAAGAATTCGATGGCATTTTCTCAGGATATAGCATGCTCTGCCTAGATCCTAAACAATTCAAGCGAACCGCAACCAGAATCACGAAAGCTCTCAAACCGAATGGCTTCCTGTTCCTGTCCTTAAACGAACCCGGTCCCGATGGACACCATCCAAGAGAAAGCTACATCGAAATCCTACGCCAAAAGCTCTACAGCCGCCCCTACACCGAAAAAGAAATACAAAAAGCCTTCCCGAAAATGAAAATAAAGTACATCGACCGCCACCTCATCACCACAAAAGAATACGGAGACGAACACACCTTAATCGCAATCCTACAAAAAACCTAGAACCCTTTCTTCAACAACTCTACTAACTGACCAGACATCAACGGCTTACCCTCAATCATGACATAACGGAAAGGCAAGTCCGTTGCCTCGCCCTCATCCAATTCCACCGTAATTCCATCTTTAAAGGAAAAATCAGACATCTTCTTACCAGAAAGAATACCTTTAGCAACAAAAGCAGCATTATCTGTAGGCATCTGTTCCTTCCCCAAATGCCGTCTTTCATATCCAGACGGAATCTCCTCCTTAGTACGAGCCTTCATCGGATAATCACCTAAGATGCCACCTAAAACAATAACATCAAACGAGGTAGCATCAGAACTGCTCAACACATTACTAGCAGCAGGATCCAATACACAAACTCGATTCAAATCCAACGTAGTAAAACTCTCTTTGATAGCCTTTGCAAATCCACGAATCCGATCACAATCCTTCTTACGCCGAATATTGGTAAAAAGAACGTTAGCTTTACCCAAAATCTTCGTAATATGCCGATATTCAATAATACACCACGGAAACAGTTCAGGTTCCAAATGCTCGATAATATACTTCATATACACTCAATTTCAATAATCTTTAAAAACTATTTCATCATATCTACAACAATGACCACCATTTGCGGTATAGATGAGGCAGGACGAGGACCCGTTATAGGGCCATTAGTAACTGCCGGCGTCATGGTAGACGAAAAAGACCTAGAAAAGCTAAAAGGCATCGGAGTAAAAGATTCTAAACTCTTAACGCCCATACAACGAGAGCAAATGTTCGATGAAGTCAGCAAATATCCTAACCACATCGTAGTCACCGAACCGCAAGAGATTGACGAAGCATTAGAGAGTGAAGAATTAAACCTAAACTGGCTGGAAGCCCATAAAACCGCAGAAATCATCAACGAATTAAAGCCCGATAAAGCAATTGTAGATTGTCCAAGCACCAACATCGAAGCCTACAAGGAATACTTACAAAAACTCCTCAAAACAAAAACCGAATTAATAGTAGAACATAAAGCAGACCTCAACCATCCTCAAGCTGCAGCAGCGTCCATCCTAGCAAAAGTAACCAGAGACCGGGAAATAGAGGAAATCAAGAAGAAATACGGCGATTGCGGCCCCGGCTATCCCTCTAACGAGATCACTCAAAAATTCTTAATAGAAAACTGGGAGAAATACCCAGAAATCTTCAGAAAGTCCTGGTCATCATACAAAAAGATAGCCCAAGAACAATTCCAAAGCTCAATAGCAGACTTCGACCCAGAAGCATAGCTATACTACTCTTCTAAAAGTAACCATTTATAAACAAAATTCCAATTCAGCACTCTATGAGAAATAACCCTACAAGAAGAGACTTTCTAGAAGGCCTCATAAATGGCTCAGGTACGGTAGCATCACTTCCGCTTATTAACGGAGTATCGCAACTACTAGCTTCCCCAGCAGAAGAAGAAAAGTATGCTGTATTGATCATTGACTTTCAGTTCACCGAAAAAGACGAACATGATCCAGATGAATATGCTGCATCCCGGATGGGATACATACTCAATTATGCCAAAGAAATTAAAAATATGGGAGAAGTTCTCAAAGCAGCAAATAAGAAAGGCATCCATGTCGTTGATGTCAATATATCTGAAGGGTCAGAAAGCACAACAGATCCTGCGTTAAGAAGATTCCACAATCCAAAAAATTGGAGCTACCTTGCCAAGCAACAGTATAGCGCATTTGAAGAAACATCACTTGATAAACTATTAACGGAAAAAGGGATTACAGATCTCATTGTGATGGGGTGGCAACAAAACTGTTGCGTAATGCATACCATTGATGATGCTGCAAAACTAGGGTATAGAGTGTTTACCAGCTTTGATGTGATACAAGGAGGAGTCATATGGGATCAAGGAAGAGTCTATGAAATGGGAGGGGATAAGTTGAGAAAGTATATCCAAGAAACAAAAAACATAACCCTAGTTGACAACTATAAGCAGTTGCCCATACTTACCGAATCTAAATAACCGTTAACGCTTCAGTCTTGTGTTTATTCGCAGAAATAATCTTCTTCAACTTAGCAGATTTCTTTTTCTTTCCCATCAACATCGCATCAATATCAAGATAAGACATCCCAAACTCCTCCTCGTCAGTATGTCCAGCATATAACTCCGCTGAAGGAGCTTTTTTAAGAAAATTCTCATCCAATTCCAGATACTCAGCTAACTCATACACCTCAGACTTGTACAAACTACCAATAACCTCGACATCAATCGCTCCGTCACCATACTTCGTAAAATAACCAAGCTCCATCTCGGTTTTATTAGAAGTTCCAATAACCAAAGCCGAATGACTATTGGCATAATGATACAAAATAACAGCCCGAATCCGAGAGCGAACATTCATCTCTGCATTTGAACTCCCTTTCCACCCCAATCCCGAATATGCAATCAGAAACTCATTAATCGGAGCAACATAATACCCTACATTCAACGATTCACACAACGCAATCCCATCCGAAACATTACTCTTTTTCGTCAAACCCTTTTCCGGCATCAATAAACCCGTAACATTTCCGGCACCCAAAGCATCCGAAACCAACCGTAAACATAAAGCAGAATCAATCCCTCCACTAACCCCAATAACTGCTTTCGATACTCCAACCCTCTTAAAAAAAGCTGTAATGCCAGCAACTAAACGCTTGTACTCCTTTTCCATAACCAAAAAGAACGCAAATTCACTTTTAAAGATTCCTAAACTATAGAAGACGACATAGTAATACATAATTATTCTCATCTTCTATATTGTAAAAGACAAACAAATTATGCAAGATTTTTGTCATTTACTACTATATGCCGAATAGCCAAATACTTCACCGCCTTGCCATCCTTACCCAAAACCGGAGCTATCGTCGTATCAGTCCAATACAATTTCCCAGATTTTGATTTATTTTTTATACGCCCATTCCACACTCTTCCAGAAGAGATAGTCCTCCATAATCCAGTAAAGAACTGCGAGCTATGATGGCCAGAATTAACCAACGCATGCGTCTTGCCCAGTATCTCATCACGTTTATATCCAGATAATTTCACAAACTGATCATTCACATACGTGATAACTCCATCCAAATTCGTCTCCGCAACAATCGCCGACTTATTCAAAGCCTCTCGCTCAGCCTCTAATAATTCAGTCTTCTCCCGCAACAACTCCTCTGCCTTTCTCTGAGCTGAGATATCATCCACAATAATGATAAACGAAGTACTTCCATCCGGCGTCAGCAAGGGAGAAACCTTTAACGTCAAAACCCTACCCTCGCTATCCACAACCTCACACCCTGCTCTCTCCTTCTTACCTCGCAGCACCGTCGTAATCGAACGCATCTGCAACGGATGCTCAACACCTAAGACTGCAGAATACAATTTCTCTCCCGAAACATCGCCATAAATCCGTTTCATGCCCCCATTCAAAAAAAGAATGTTGTAATCTCGATCAACAACAACCAACCCATACGGCATCTCTGAGATTAAATCAGATAAAATCCTCTCGGTAAACGTTTTATGCTCAGGATCATGCATCAACACCGTCTGCAACGGAGCCTTGTTGATAAACCACACCTTCGCCTTTCCGAACGCCTTATGATACACCACTCCGTTCGCCTGCATAAAGGAAAGATACTTCGAAAGAGTATGCCGCTCAAACTTTACCTTCCTCTCAATTTCAGTAATCGTGCTCCCGCTCCCTCCTAAAGAAGACAATGCACCTAAGATCTGATCCTGTATCTGAGAAGTTAATTCCATAGTTACAACCACCCACCAGAAGTATAAAAAGGTTTCCATCAATGGTAACCATTAACCATCACATTTATAAGTCAGAATTTGAGAATAAAGATATGGTTGAAAAAGTCAAGAAAAGAGATGGGACCGTAGTCTCCTTTAACAAAGAAAAGATAGAAAAAGCAATCTTCAATGCAGCTGAAGCCGTAGGCGGATCAGATGAACGAACCGCAAAGCAGCTCACCGCTCTAGTAATGGACGAACTCAAAAAGGAGCTCTTCAAAAAAGAGGTTCCTGACGTAGAACACATCCAGGACACCGTAGAAAAAGTCCTGATGAAAACAGGACATGCAAAAACTGCGAAAACCTACATCCTATACCGACAGAAACGAAAAGATATTCGAAAAACACGTGCTTTCTTAGAAAAGATCGATGGTGTAGTCAAGGGCTATGTCAACCAAAACAACTGGCGCGTCAAGGAAAATAGCAACGCTGGCTACGCAGTATCCGGATTACAAGCACATATCTCCGGAGCAATTATTGCAGAATATACACTCAACACCATCTACCCTGCCGAAGTATCAAACGCACATCGAAACGCAGATCTCCATATCCACGATCTCAGTCTCGGCACCTTTGGAGGATACTGTGCAGGTTGGTCGTTAAGAAAGCTCCTGGAAGAGGGCTTCAATGGAGTTCCCGGAAAAGTTTCAGCAAAACCTGCAAAACATTTCAATGCAGCACTAGGGCAAATAGTCAATTTCTTCGGAACACTCCAAAACGAATGGGCCGGCGCACAGGCATTCAGCAGCTTCGACACCTATCTTGCTCCTTTAGTAAGGAACGATAAACTCAACTATGCACAAGTTAAGCAAGGAATGCAAGAATTCGTCTTCGCAATAAATCAAACCTCTCGCTGGGGAAATCAAGTTCCCTTCACCAATCTCACCATGGACTGGACCGTCCCACCTGAAATAGGCGGACAAAAAGCAGTAGTTGCAGGTAAACAACAAGAATTCTTCTACAAAGAATGCCAAGCAGAAATGGATCTCATCAATAAAGCATTCATCGAAGTCATGTTAGAGGGAGATATGGATGATCGCATATTTACCTTCCCCATTCCCACCTATAACATCACCAAGGAATTCGACTGGGATACCGACAATTCCAAACTTCTCTTCCAGATGACCTCAAAATATGGCACTCCCTACTTCCAGAACTTCATCAATTCATCTCTCAATCCCAGCGATGTACGTTCGATGTGCTGTCGCCTTCAATTAGACATTCGCGAATTAAAAAGTAAAACTGGCGGCCTCTTCGGATCAGGCGAACAAACCGGATCGATTGGCGTGGTCACCATCAATCTCCCAAAGATAAGCTACCTTGCTACAAGCAAAAAGGATTTCTTCGAACGTCTAGAGCATTTAATGATTCTAGCAAAGGAATCACTCGAAATCAAGAGAAAAGAGGTACAGAAAAATATGGATCAAGGTCTCCTGCCGTTTAGTAAGCGCTACCTCGAAACGGTAAAAAACCATTTCTCTACTGTAGGAATCTGCGGCATGAATGAATGCTGCCTCAACGCACTTGGAAAAGACATCACTCACACTCAAGGACGCACCTTCGCAATACAAGTGCTTGACTTCATGAGAAAAAAGCTACAAGACTTCCAGGAACAAACCGGAAATATCTATAATCTTGAAGCCACACCTGCAGAAGGAACCGCCTTTCGCCTAGCAAAACACGACAAAAGCCAGTTTCCAAACATCATTACCTCGGGAAAAGCAAGACCATTCTACACCAATTCCTCCCAGCTGCCGGTAAACCATACCAATGACATCTTCGAAGCACTCGATCACCAGGATGAATTGCAATGCAAGTATACGGGAGGAACCGTTCTGCATGGATTCCTAGGAGAGAAAATAAACGACTGGAAGGTAGCGCGAAGCCTAGTAAAAAAGATAGCAACCAACTACAAACTACCCTATTTCACCCTAACTCCTACATTTAGCATCTGTCCCGTACACGGATACCTCTCTGGAGAACACGCAACCTGTCCTAAAGAACATAACAAAGACGAAATCAAACAGTTCGGAAAATCAAAAGAGACAGAGGTGAGTGCATAATGGAGATACCTTGCGAAGTATATTCAAGAGTTGTTGGCTATTTCAGACCAGTAGCAAATTGGAATGACGGGAAAAAAGAAGAATTTTCACATAGAAAAACCTTCACGGTAAAAACAGTAGCAATTGCCAAGTAATTTAAGCAGATGGCCATATTCTACTCATGGTCCTGGTATTTGCCTTCGGTTGAAGGGATTAACAATCCCCCTAAAGATTGTCAATATCGACCCTTGAATAATGCCTACAACATTTTTCTCGCAGTGCAAAAGGTGCTGACCACAGAAAGTCACGCTCCCTGCACACTCTAGAATCATGAAAAAGATAAGGACATCGCTAGCAAAAAAGTGCTTCATTTTCCTAGTCAGTTCTTTCTTTAGGATATTTCTAGGAAACGTAAAGGGCATCGACAATCTTCCAAAATCAGGAGGCTATATTGTCGCAGCAAATCACAATAGCTACATCGATCACGGAATAATCTGGATGACACTGGTAAAACATCTCGGTTACACTCCCAATTTCCTAGCAAAAAAAGAACTCTTTGATAACCCCATAAAGAAAGCATTCCATTCCTGGGGAGGTGCAATTCCAATAGACCGTCAAGCAGGTGGTAAGGAAGCGCTTACCTGGGCAATCAAAGCGCTCAAGGAAGGTAAAATCATTGTAATCTATCCAGAAGGAACTCGTTCCTTTAATGGAAAACTACAACGAGCAAAAACGGGAGTTGCACGTCTAGCTCTAGCAGCAAACGTTCCAGTAATACCATTAGGCGTACAAGGAACGTTTGAAATTCTTCCTAGATGGAAAAGAATACCTCGATTAAAAAAAGCAGACCTCTTCATGGGTAAACCGCTTGATCTAAGCAAATATCAAAAAACGCAAGATTCACCAGAAACACTACGAAAAGCCACCACTGAAATCATGGAACAGATAGCATCCCTGATAAAGGATACCTACCCCAAAGAGAACATGACGGTCAATAAAGCAAAAGAAACTAATACATCAGAAAGGAACACCTGTCCCGATATCAGTCTCTCAAAAATGATCAAAGGCTTCCAAAAAACGTCCCTTGTAGACTATCCCGGGAAAATTTGTGCAACCATCTTCCTAGGGGGTTGCAATATGCGCTGCAGCTACTGTTACAACAAAGATCTTGCCGTAAACCATAATAGCCTGCCGTCATTTGATGAAAACGATATCCTTCAATTCCTTGCTAAAAGAAAAAATGTCCTGGATGCGGTGTGTATTACCGGGGGCGAACCCACCATCCACAAAAAGCTACCTGAATTTATCAATAAAATAAGAGGGCTAGGATATGAAATAAAACTCGACACGAATGGCACCAATCCAGACATGGTTGAAGACTTACTTAAAACTAAATCCATAGACTATGTCGCAATGGACATCAAAAGCTCACAAGAAAAGTACGATCACGTTACCCAAACTAAAGTGCCACTAGATAAAATAAAACGAACAATACGGCTATTGCAAGACGGAAAGATACCTTATGAGTTCCGCACCACCATCATTCCAGGAACCACAACCCTCGAAGACATAAAAGCAATGGGAGAATGGATTAAAGGGGCAAAACACCTCTTCCTTCAGCAATTCAAAGCAACCAAAACCATGATCAATCCTAAAATCGCAAAACAACGGCATCAAACCGAATCCGAAATCAAACACTATAAACAAATTCTAGAAAAAACAATCGACCACGTAGAGATACGCTGGGCATAGCTCAGATTTCGAAGCTGCTAATCCGAGCCAAGCGAGTCTTGGGAGAGAGCTCAGATTTCCACAACATTTATTAACCATTTCTCAATAGTACGAGTAAGGGGAGATTTCACTAGGAATGACAAGAATCAACAAGATGGTGATGCGGGGCTTCAAAAGCTTCGCAAAACACACCGAATTAGTATTCGGTAAGGACTTTAACTCAGTCATCGGGCCGAATGGTTCAGGAAAATCCAACATCCTAGACAGTTTATGCTTCGTTCTCGGAAAATCCTCTGCAAAATCCATGCGAGCAGAAAAGTCAGCTAACTTAATATACAACGGTGGAAAACAAAAAAGCCCCGGCAAAGAAGGAGAGGTCTCCATTTATTTCGACAACAGCAACAAGATCTTCCCCACCCCAGACCCAGAAGTAAAAATTTCTAGAATTGTACGACAAAACGGACAATCCATCTACAAAATCAATGATAAAGTCAGAACAAGACAGGAAATGATCGATCTACTGGGACTAGCAAAAATCAATCCCGATGGATATAACATCATCCTCCAGGGAGACATCGTCAGATTTGTAGAGATGCCGCCCGTAGAACGCAGACAATTAGTAGAGGAAATCGCAGGTATCTCTTCATATGAAGAAAAGAAGCAAAAAGCAGTTTCACAATTAGACAAAGTAGAAGAAAGACTCAAAGAAGCAGAAATCGTGCTAGCAGAACGTAACACCTACTTAAGAGAATTAAAAAAAGATCGTGATCAAGCTCAGAAATTCAAGGACATGGAAAATAAGGTATCTCAAAATTCAGCAACCTTACTAAACAAACAAATCTCCTCAAAAGAGAGCGACAAGAAAAAGCTTCAGGAAGATCTGGAAAAAACAAAAACCGAGCTAAAGGGAATCAATGAAAAACTCCAATCCTATCGCTCCCAGATAACACAAAAAAAGGAAGAAATTCAGGCAATTGGAAAAGAAATCGAAGAAAAAGGAGAAGTCGAGCAGGTAACACTCAATCGAGACATCGAAGATCTAAAAATTGAGCTGGTGAAAAAGAAAACCCGGATTGAAACCATCACAAACGATTTAGAACGAGTCTCAAAACAAAGAAGCGAATTAAAAGAATCCTCCTCCGATACCGAGGAGAAAATAGCAGAGCTACGAAATCAGGAAAAGGAACAGAAGGAACAAAAAACAAAACTAGATCAGGAACGCAACGCTATTATCGAAAAGATTAACGAATTTAGAAATAAAAACAAACTCGATGACATGGCCGATGTCGAACAGAAGATAGAGACGATTGACCGTGAAGCCGAAGCACTCCAGCAAGAATCTCAATCCCTGAGAGAAAAACAGCACAATCTTATCCGAGAAAAAGATGTTCTCGAACATTCCATCAACAATCTCGACGAACAAATTGCTAAAGTTGAAGAATTAGAGAAAGAACACAAGCAAGAAATCAATGATCTCAAATCAAAAAGAAAGCAATTCAAAGATGCAACGCTAGAACTCAATACCTGTCTCAATGAGGATGGAGAATTGGTAGCAAAAATTGCAAAGAAAAGAAAAGACATTGGGGCAAAAAGAGAAGATCTCGCAAAACTAGAGGCACGTGCCGCACAAATCAAGGAAACCACAAAACTCAATCCTGCAATGGAACGTATTTTAGAGCTCAAAGAAAAAAATCCAGGTATTCTCGGGACGGTATTCGAACTCGGAAACGTAGATGCAAAATACGCAACCGCTTTAGAAAAAGCCGCAGGACAACGCATGAAAAGCATCATCGTTGAAAACGATAAAGTAGCATCTCACCTGATAAAATACCTAAAAGAGCACAAATTAGGAACCATCACCTTTCTACCCTTATCCGCAATGCAATCGAGACCTACTGCCCCCGAAGCAAAGAAAATAGCGAATGCTCAAGGCGCCCATGGCATGGCATTAGATCTCATCCAATTCGATCCTCATCTCCGTAGTGCGTTTTCCTACATCTTCCATAACACTGTAATCATCGACAACATCGATGTCGCCAGGCGTCTAGGCATAGGAAAGGCAAAAATGGTCACCCTTGACGGAGATCTCGCCGACCGCTCCGGAGCAATGACAGGCGGCTATCACAAAAAAACACGCAACCTCAAGTTCTCCGAAAAACAGATGGATACCAACATCGAAAAAGCAGAATCAGAATTAGGAGAGGATGAAAGTGCACTCTCCATCATAGAAAATAAACGCAACGAGAACGAAGACACCATCACTAAATTACGCCAAGACAAGGCATCACTAGAGGGAGAAATCATTAAGGTAGAAAAAAGCCTACATCTCGAAGCACATGACATCGATGCTACGCTAACCAAGAAAGAGGACCTCGAAACCAACGTGCGTGAAAAACAACAAGAAATCGAAACCCTTCTTACAACACTCTCCGAAAAAAACAAAGTCCTCGCCGATAACCGAATAGAAAAGCAACAACTCAAAGAACAAATCTCTCAACTACGAGATCCCAAATTAGTTGCCGAATTAGCAACCTTCGAAGAAAAAAGAAATCAACTTCACGAAGAAATCACCCAGGTAGATTCCAACATAAAGAACGTACATGTTCAAATCAATGAAATCCACGGCCCAGAACAACAGAAAGCCGAGAAAACAAAAGAACGTCTTGCAAAAGAGGAAGACGAGCTCAACACCGAGCAAGAATATCTAGACAAAGAGGTAGTCACCCAAAAAGAGGCACTTGTGGAAAAAGAAAAAGTTGCGAAAGTATTTCATGCAAAGTACCGACAACTCTTCGAAAAACGAACGCTCATCGAACAAGAAAAAAACCAGCTAGAAGCAAATATCATGAAACGCTCAGATTCCAGCCGAGAAACAGAAATTCGGGAAAACACCTTATCTCTAAAACACGCCGAAGCCGCTTCAGAACTAGCAGGCATGCATCAAGAATTCATCCAGTATGAAGGCGTTCAACTAATTGAAAACAAAACCGAGGAACAACTCAAATATGAAATCAGCAAGTTCGAAAAAATGAAAGCAGACATCGGAAGCGTCAACATGCGAGCGCTAGAAATCTACGGCGAAGTCGAGAAAGAATACCAAAACCTACTCAGCAAGAAAGAAACCCTCAGCGGCGAGCGCGAAGACGTCCTATCGATGATGGAAGAAATTGAAGGCAAAAAACGAGAGCTTTTCAAAATAAGCTTCGATGCCGTCAATACCCATTTCAAAGAAATATTTTCAAGATTATCAACAAAAGGAGATGCAACCCTAGAAGTTGAAAACCCAGACGACCCCTTCGAAGGCGGAGTCGGCATCAAAGTACGAATGGCCGGCAAACGTTTCCTAGATATCAGATCTCTATCTGGAGGAGAGAAAACGATGACCGCTTTAGCATTCATCTTCGCCATCCAGGAGCACGAACCCGCCTCATTCTATATCTTAGACGAAGTAGATGCTGCATTAGACAAGAACAACGCAGAAAAGTTCGGAAAACTCATCCAAAAGTACGCCGAGCGAGCACAATACATCATGATTTCCCACAAAGACGGCGTCATCAACATGGCAAATACGTTGTATGGTGTTTCTATGAACGAACACGGCATGTCAAAAGTCGTGAGTCTGAAAGTCTAGCTATTTCTTATAATCATAATGATATTCAAACGTATCCTCTTTGATCTCTCCAAAAAAGATCCGATATAATGCAGAAATCATCAACTTAATGCCTGTCTTTAATCTCCCTTCAGCAACAAACCTCCGAACCGAGGTAGCAATCCTAACAGAAGAAAGAATGCCGAACTTGCCCATCTTCGCAGCACGCCTCACAAAATCATGCTCTTCATACAGTTTGATAGTTCTATTAAAACCACCAATCTTGTCGTAATGCTCCTTACTACAAAAAACCGAGCATCCAGCAGCGTGGGGAGTAATATGCTGCATCAGACGCACCCATCCATTAAAGAAACTGAAATAAAAACGATCTAAAATATTTCCATCCAAAGCACTGATAGAACCGCCAGCACAATCAAGTTTCCGTTTCTTGATTTCAGCCAAAGCCCGTTCCAAATAATCATCGCGCAACACACAATCCGCATCCACAAAAAAGAACAGCTCTCCCGCAGCAACCTTAGCACCCGTAGCGCGCCCTTGTGCAGGTAAACCCCCCTCAACAATCCTACAACCAGCTGCCTTTGCAATAGATTTCGTAGCATCTGAAGAATGATGATCTGCCACAATCATTTCAAAATCAGTATACGTTTGCTTTTTCAAAGAATCAAGTAATTTAGGCAAATACTTCTCCTCATTCAATGTAGGAATAATGATACTCAACATAAAGAAATAAGCTACGAACTAAGATATAAATCTACCGCCTCCATCTTACGAAGAGGGCCACAAATCAAGAGAGCACGAAGCCCGTTGTGGATTAGATGAGCCACTTACCGTATGGAGACGGAAAAAATGCGCCGAGCGGGAGTTGAACCCACATAGGCGGCTCTCGTCTGGTTTAGAACCATTGGAAGGCCACAGTCATCTATGGCACGTAGTGCCAGAGTCCAGTGGATCTCTGATCCTAACGTGTAGCCATTAGACCATCGGCGCACAAGGCTAAAGAACACCTAATTGATTTATAAAACTATTGCCCAAGAACACATTACTATATATAGTGCCCAATATCACAGAAAAGATGGGAATATTCGGCAACTATAAAGTATCTAGCGGAACCTATGTAAGTACCGCTATCGCATGTCTAGTAATAGGATTAGGCATAGGGAAAAACTCAGGAGATTGGAAAATAGAAGAATACTTACGAAATCAAGCACATTCTATCGCTCAAAGGTATACTGTTCCAGAAACTTCTCATGAAGATCCTCCAGTGATTGAACAACCCCTACTCCTCAAAAAAGCCTTGATGCCATGATTGACCTAATTGAAAAAGACGCAGGCCAAAAAATTACGATAGAAATCAACCAATCGTTGTATCAGAAACAGTCACTCGCCATATGCGATCCTGCCTACACTGAAGAGAGAATACAGCGTATGGGTGCAGCAAGTACAAATCATCCCGAACATCCCCATCTCAATTCAGTTTGCTATTTCATGGAGATAGAGGACAAGATACTCACCATTGTAGATAGTGCATTCCCTCCTATGCCTAACCCCTTAGCTATCATCGGAAGAAATGAAGAAAATATCGAGAGCATGATTATGCTAGATCAGGAAGGAAGAACACTTTCGAGAAAATTATATCAATTAATTCTAGAGAAATCAGATCCAGAATTACAAAAAGAATTCATGCAACAATTTCTGAAGTATTACGATACAAAAATAAAGCCGAAAATAAAAGTTGATGAGGGTGAACAACCAATCATAACCGAAGTAAAAGCAAGAGCACTAGAACATGCCTTTTCTCATAGAGCAGCCTAACAAAGCTCTTCTCGTAACACCGCAACAAAAGCATCAAAATCCCTTTTCTTAACACAAGCACCGCACGCATGCATATGTCCGCCACCGTAACCCTCAACGCCCACTAAAGCTTTTTCAAGAGCAGCTGCTAAATCTCGATCCTCAGAACGTAAACTCATCCGAACCTCGCCCTTAACCTCTCTACCCACAATAACAACTTTATCTGCGTGCCGATACTTCAATTCATTCGACAAATCACCGGTAAAGCTCGTCTCGCTATCTGGATAAATGTAAATCAAAAACTCATCACCCTCCTTAGCTTGAGCATGGCCCTGCTTCAATAATTTCTCATAAGCCTGATAGTTCGTCTCATATCGTTTCCACAGATACTTGCCCTGTGGACTAGATTGCTGCAAAATTTCCTGAGAATCCTCAATTCTAGTCAAAATCTTAACACACTTATTGACCTCCTTGATATCACCCTTCAAAATAAAGGCAAACACCCGAATTAATTTCCCCAAGGTACTATCAAAATACAATTTCCCAATATCTAGCTCCTGATCAATCAGTTCGGGATGCTTTTTAGCAAAATCCTCCATCCACTCCGGCATCTGCCAATCCGCAATCGCACCAACCGCAGCAATCCACTGATCCTGCTGCACAACCTCATAGCAAATCCGTGTAATACAACTATTATCTTTCTCATCAAATTGTTTAGGATTGTAAACCGTAATTCCATCCAAATCAACCAGTGTATGATGATCCACCCATACCACTGGCACGTCCACGCCATCCAAAAATTCCTGCTCCACCATCGGAACATCTAGTACAATAATCTTATCCGGTCCAAATTCCTCGACCTTGCGCAAGAAACTTTTACCCAAAGAAGGCTTCGATTTAACTGGAACGCCGCGCCCCTCTTTCTTATACCGATAAAACAACAAGAAACTACATAATCCGTCAGCGTCATCATCATAAAAAATCAACGGACTCTGACAATTATCTAATTCATCCTTAATCTTTGCAATAATCTTGTCGGGAAACATAAACCAGCAAAACACCCAGCGATATTTAAAGGTGTGTTTTTTGAGGAGAATGAACCGGACATAGAAATATTTATATAATACGAAATTCAAGAAAAGACAAAGAGGTTCTAGATAGTTACTGGTTGTCACTATGTCGATTGAAGCAATGATAATGATCTTAATGATTATCCTGGGGGTAATTTCAGCCATGTGCATATGGTTTCTAAAAGAAATAGCTCAATCATTGAAGAAGCTACGAAGGATATGTGTTGAACTCATCAATAGGAATGAGAGTATGTTCACTATATCGTTCATATTTGTATTCCTGATAGAAGAGGTAATGCTGATATTAATCTTAGCCTACTTCTTCGATCTTCCTAAATGGGTAAGTGTGATAGTAGGCATCTTTGCACTGTTCGTCGTTACAACTGCCACATTCCAGAAATTTATCTGGGAATACAAATTTAAATGGTCGGAAGAAGCAAGAAAAGAGGCAAAAAATACAGGCGAGATAATGGATGAACAAGAACACGCCATAAGACAATCAATGAGAATACAAGAAAAACAGGAACAACTTATCATTATACTTCAAGATAAACTAGAAAAAGAACACAGAAAATCAAAGAAAAAATAATCGTTTAAGATTTGATCTAGCACGCCGAGAACGTTTACTTAAATCCTTAGCCTTTTTCTTAAAATCTTCGACTTCCTTCTCCGTCTGAAAATCGATACCTGCTACAACCATACCTCCATTATGAGATTATAGTTATATAAACATTTCTATTCTTAAGAACAATAAACTAACCTAGACCGAAACATATAAAATTCTACTAATCATACAATTCTCATGAAACCTCGTTCTGTCTACTGCCAAGCCGCCTTGAACGGAAAGCTCTGCGATAATAAGGACTGCAACATCTGTACACGCGCCAAGTCCCTATTCAAAGTAAAAGACTTACTCAAATCAGAAGACTTCTTTGGATCATCCCCCAACGTCTTCGTCGGCCATCACGGCTATCCAAACCTAAACGTAGGAATTCTAAGCCCACCCGAACCCAAAGAAGATGTATGGTTGTTAGACGCACAAAAACATTGGGCCGCAACCGACACAAAAATCCCTCAGATCATAGATTATAGAACCCAACTTCTAAACTCAAGATTCAAAGTCCAAGTCAAGCAAAAAAATAAATTTCTAGACCTCAGCAAAGAAATTGGCATGGCATCAAAACCCGTAGACGTCGAAATAAATCTCAACAAAAAACCAAAATTCCGCATCCAAACCGATTCCATAGTAAAACCCATGGGTCCAGCCGCATCCCTAAAAAAAGCAACCATCACCGAAAACCCAAAAATAGATCAAAAAGTCGACAAAGTAGTCGATGATACCGACCTCAAAGCAGCAGACGCCATCAACTACCTCTACAAGAACAACATGGATGAGCAATTCCTCACAAGACTCCTCACCATAGGTAATCTCGGAGTAAAAGCATCCAGAAAACTAGTTCCGACTCGTTGGGGCATCACCGCAACCGACACCACCATCGCGAATAACATCATCACCGATATCAAAAAATTTCCCGAAATGGATTATCAAGTCTTCCAAGGAAATTACTTAGGAAACTATTTTCTAATCCTCACCCTCCCCGAAGTCTACTCCTACGAACTCTTCGAGATGCTATCTCACCCACCAACTTGTCGCGAGACGCAAGGCTCGGACTCGCGTTTACCTGGAATCCCCAGATACACAACAGACTACGAACCCTACGAAGGAAGAAAAAAATACGCCGAACAAACCGCAGGAGGCTTCTATGCAACGAGATTAGCAATAGTAGAACAATTAAAAGCAAAAAAGCGCCAAGCCTCGGTTCTAGCATTAAGATTCATCACCGATGAGTATGAAGTGCCTCTAGGAGTCTTTGTAGTCCGAGAAGCAACCAGAAAAGCGATGAATAATCCTCCCTTAAAATTCGCAACCAAAGAGCTCATGCTCACCTACGTTACCCTCATCGCAAGGAAAAGATTTAATATCAAGCTCGATTACCTCTTAGAAAGGAGCCTACTCTTAAACACCATCAAACAACAAACCAAATTAAAACAATTCATCTAACATGCAAGAATTCCGCGAGGCAGTAATAAAGTTCGGGTACGCCATAGACACCTTAGTAAAGAAAAATCTCAATCCACTAAACACGCTTTCCGGAGAAAAACAACTCTATGATTTTGCCGCAAAAAAACAACAGTACCACATCCAGGCTTATCATACCGCCTTCCAACAGCTCAAGAACGCCTCAATCTCCTTGCATCAATACGCTGCCGATCATCGAAACCAGCAATCAACCATAGCCCAAATCTCTGCATTATTACAAAAAATCTACACCGCCTACGATGAGCAAGCATTCAAATTAGTGCAAACCACATTCAACTCACTTCAAGAACTCACCCAATCCGTTCCAGAAGAAAAGCAAAATGAAGCCCTCACCCTAAATCCAGACATCATCCCCAAAGATATAAAGTCCGATATCGAAGCTGACATTAGTGAAATGCAACGCTGCTTCACCCATGAGTGCTTTCGAAGCTGCATCATCCTCTGTGGTCGAGTATTAGAAACAGTATTACACCGAAAATACTACGAAGTAACCAATAATGACCTACTAGAAAAAAGCCCTGGAATCGGACTAGGAAACTTAATCGCAAAACTGCGAGATAAAGAAGTCACCCTACCACCCGGAATCGCAAACCAAATCCATCTCATCAATCAAGCAAGAATTTCATCCGTCCACAAACAACAGGAAGCCTTCTATCCCACGAAAGCCCAAACCGAAGCGGTAATTCTCTTAACCATCGACACGGCATCGCAATTGTTTTCAAAGCAATAAGCTTTTTATAGAGAACAGCAATCGAAAGTTCATGATAGGAAAAAGTAATGGTAAAGGTCCAGGAGTAGCCGGAGTAAGTGATTTTTCCAAAGGGATACGAACTGGAAATCCAGTACACGCTGCACATATATTGCGTGAAGCTGGAATGCTAAAAGACCCGAACAGACCTCACTCCACCAACGAAGACGAAAGGCTAGAAAGGGTGGTAAATGTCACACTTTCAGTATAGCTAGTGAATTAGATGGAAGAGATGATCTTTCTGATGCTCAAAGAGGAGTTTTGTTTTACCAAAGATTAAGACAAGTATATCGACAAGAGTTCTACAAAGGTTCTGAATAATCGCCAGCCATACCTCTGACTACATCCTCCCAAAATACTGATGTAAAAGCAAACTTTTTAAGCTACCCGAATAAATCTAACCCTATGGAGGACATCAAGCAAGCAATCATCAAACTTCTAGAAAAAGAAACCAAACTAGAAAACATCGAGCTAGAGAATCCTCCTAATCCAGAAATGGGAGATTATGCGTTTCCGTGCTTCGCTTTATCCAAAACCTACAAAAAAGCACCGAACGAAATAGCAGAAGAACTAGCAAATACATTAGAACCTCCAAAGGGCGTAGACGAAATCAGAGCTACCGGCCCCTACCTCAATTTCTTCATCACTTCAGCAGACTTAGCGCAAGACATCTGCAAACAAATTCTCAAAGAAAAAGAGAAGTTCGGTCAATTAAAAACCACAAAAAAAACACTCATGGTAGAATTCTTCCACGCCAATACCCATAAAGGAATCCATATAGGTCACTTAAGAAATATCAGCCTCGGTGAATCACTCTCCAGAATCCTAGAAGCTGCCGGCAACAAAGTCATTCGAGTCAACTACCAAGGCGATATTGGCCCGCACGTAGCGAAATGCTTATGGGGATATCTAAAAAACAAAAAGAAGGAACCCAAGACACAGAGAGGAACCTGGCTCGGCCACATCTACACCCAAGCCCATCAAGCTACAAAAAAATCCAAGAAAGCTGAGCAAGAAGTAAAAGAAATCAACAAAAAGCTCTACACCAAAGACAAAGAGTACCTCGATCTCTGGAAAAAGACAAGAAAATGGTGCCTAGATGATTTTGAAGACCTCTATAAGGAGTTCGGAGTCCAATTTAACAGACTCTATTTCGAAAGCGAAGCCGATCCATTAGGCAAAGAGGAAGTCCAAAAAGCACTAAAGAATAATATTGCAAAGGAAAGCGACGGAGCTATTATTTTCGATTTCGAAAAAGACAATCTAGGCGTCTATGTGGCCATCACCGGTGACGGCACCCCAACCTATCAAACGAAAGAACTTGGTCTAGCATTGCTCAAACAAAAAGAGTACAAATTCGATAAAAGCATCCATGTAGTAGGATCTGAACAAGAACTCTTCTTCAGACAAGTCTTCAAAACCTACGAGCTCATGAAATCTCCGATGGCAAAGAAATCAAAACACCTAGCCTACGGCCTTGTCATGCTCCCCGAAGGAAAAATGTCCTCGCGAGAAGGCACCATGGTACTCTACGACGATCTTTTAACAAAAATCAAGGAAGCAGCAGAAAAAGAAATCAAGAAACGTCATAAAAAGCTCACTAAGAAAGAAGTTGAAAAGCGCGCATCAACCATCTCGTTCGGCGCATTAAAATACAGCATGATCGCCCGAGAGAACCAAAAAACACTCGTATTCGATTGGGAGAAAGCACTTGCATTCGAAGGTAACACCGGGCCCTACATCCAGTATGCACATGCACGTTGCAATAGCATCCAAAAGAAAGCAGATTCTAAACTTCCAAAAGACATCCATTACGAATTGCTAACAACTGAAGAAGAAAAAGCACTCCTAAAACTGCTAGCGAATTTCGAAGAGCGCATAGAGGCTGCAGCAAACTACAAACCCTATCTCCTAGCACACTTTCTCTACGAGCTAGCCCAGTCATTCAACAATTTCTATCATAAACACCAGGTAAACTCAGAAAATCCCGATCTCAGCAATGCAAGACTTGCATTAGTAGCATCCGTTGAACAAGTAATAGCAAATGGATTACAGCTACTAGGTATTGAAGCCCCAGAGGAGATGTAAGGTATTTCGCATAAACCTCCGAAGACCACAACAATTATAAGCAATGAAAGCAAATTTTAGCCCATGGTACTCCTAATTCGAGAACAGATCTATCTTCTAGTCATCCTCCTAGGATTGTCCGGATTCTTCTCTATGGCTGAGACTGCATTAGTGGGTGTCTCCAAATTACGCGTCATGCATCTCGTAGAAAAAAGAAAGCGAGGAGCAGATATCTTACTACAACTCAAAGAAAATCCAAACACCTTTCTCACCACCATCCTCGTCTTCAACAATCTCGTGAATGTAGGTGCATCCGTTCTAGCAACCATGCTCTCCGTATCTATCTTCAATAACAACGCCATCGGCATTGCCACAGGAGGAATGACCCTATTGATCCTCGTCTTCGGAGAAATCGGGCCCAAATCATTAGCAGGAGCCTACAAGGAGCATATCGCACTCAGCATAGCCAGACCCATCGCCTGGCTCGCAACACTCATAGCACCTATCGTCTGGATTTTCGAAAAACTCACCAATGTCCTCACCAAAAACGCAGCCCATCGTCCCATCGTAACAGAAGAAGAAATCGAGACCATCATTCGTGTCGGACATGAAGAAGGCGAATTAGACCACGACGAAAAAGTAATGATTCAACGCATTTTCAAGTTCGACGACATGAATGTAGAGCAAGTCATGACTCCCGTCTCCGATATCACCTCAATCGAAGAACGAGAAAAACTAAAAGATCTCCGTGCACTCCTAAAAGAAAATCCATACTCTAGAATTCCGGTTTACAGAAAAGAAAAAAACCACATTACAGGAGTCATCTTCACCAAAGACTTGATCAACCAAAAAAGCGAAAGCAAAACGGTCAAATCCATCATGGAACGCGTCAATTTCGTTCCAGAAACCCAAAAATTAGACACCTTATTACTACAATGCAAGAAAAAGCGCCAATCAATAGCCATGGTCGTCGACGAACATGGAACGTTAGTCGGCCTTGTAACCATTAACGACCTCCTCGACGAAATCGTAGGAGAATTCGAAGACGAAAAAGAAAAAGTAGAGCCAAACATCCGAAAACGCGGTAACAAATGGATTGTAGAAGGAAAGACCGAAATCCCAGAAGTGAATAAACGACTTCGCTCAAGATTCCGAGACGGCGAAGAATACGAAACCTTTGGCGGCTTCATCCTCCACAAAATCAATAGAATCCCAGTATTAAAAGAAACCATCAAAATCAACAACTACCTCATCACCATAGAAGAAATGCAAGGAAAAAGAATCACTCAAGTGAAGATCGAGAAGAAGAAATAATTACCCTATTGACTTTAAAAATTCTATACTCTCGTACTAAATAAACAAAAAGAAAAAGTTACCAACAAACAACGTAAGAATAAATGCTAGCAAGAAACTAGGCACAAACGGAATGCCTTCTTTAATCACAATCTCCTTGATCTTTCCTGCTTTATACAAAGCTACCAACTTCTTAATAGCCTTCTTCTCAATACCCAAATCTTTCGGACCGCAAATATACTTGCCGCGATAAGAAACATCCTTAACAATCCAATCGCCCTCAGTTAACTGGTCAGGACGAACAGAACGTATCATAGAAGATTTCTCCAGTGCTTTAACCGCAACCCTCAGATACGAAATCAACACAACAACAATATAACCGCCCAACACCACGAACCATAACCACCTATCCACAAAAAAATAACTTGCCAAAACAACAAAACCAGTCACCAACAGCATCAACTTTACCTGCCCAACCGCCTTCAACCCCATAATATGACGAAAAGATGCTTTAAACGCAGAGTAATGACGAACAACCAGATACACACTCCATCCGATACCATACACCGCACCCATCAACAACATATTCACAAAAAATGCAAGTAGAAACGGAAACGGAAACGGAAACGGAACCAAGTTCCAGGATAAACCAACCAATGCACCAACGCCCATCAAGATCTTGCTATCCCCACCACCCCATTGACCGGAGTAAAACATCAGCAATCCAAACAAAAACATAACTAGCAATCCAAACAAACTATGAGCAACAAAAGAATAATCCCAATACAGAACAGAAAACAGTAACGACAAGCCTACTCCAGTACCCATCATCCCATAACTCAACCAGTCAGGAACTTCCCTAGTCTTCAAGTCAGTTACACTCCCCACAACCAAACCAATAAGCACCAAACCCAATAAAATAAGAGTATACACCATAAACAGCTTCAGATAAAGCAACATTATAAAGTTAACTATATCCTGAAGCCCCATAAAGTATATATAATTCGTATTCTAAATATTAAAAATCTTGACAGAAAAAAAACACCTCTTTTTGAACAACATACACAATTAGGTGCAACAATGGTTCCCTTTGCAGGGTGGAGTATGCCCGTCCAGTACACCAATGTAATCGAGGAACATCTCGCAACGAGAAACCAGGTAGGGCTCTTCGATATCTCGCATATGGGAGAATTCATGATTACAGGAGAGGGCGCATTCGAATTTCTACAATCAGTAGTCACCAACGATCTTGCAAAATTAGAAACCAAGCAAGCATGCTACAACTGCCTCTGTAATGAACGCGGTACAGTAATAGACGATCTCTTCATCTACAAGCTGGGCGACGAAGAATTCTTCATGGTAGTAAACGCAGGAACCATACAAAAAGATCTCAACTGGCTCATGCAACACAAACCAGAATCTGTAACTATAAGAGATATGAGCGAACAACTAGCAAAATTAGACCTCCAAGGTCCAGAAGCAGAAAAAACACTGCAAAAATTGACTCAATTCAAACTAGAACAACTAAAAAGATTCAAAGCAGAGTATCTACAGCTCAATAACATCTCTCCCAAAGTCCTTATTTCAAGAACTGGATACACCGGAGAGGACGGCTTCGAAATTTATTGCAAAAATGAGGATGCACAAGACATCTGGAACGATCTACTAGAAGCAGGAAAAGAATATGGCATCAAGCCCTGTGGTCTAGGAGCTCGCGACACATTACGATTGGAAGCCTGCTACTCGCTATATGGTCATGAACTCAGTGAATCTATTACTCCCATCGAAGCAGGACTTCTCTTTGTCACAAAATTCAATAAAGAATTTATCGGACGTGAAATATTAGAAAAGCAAAGAGGGAACCGAAAAGAAACTCGTCTGTTTTACCATGAATGAAAAATCAGTACCGCGCGAACACTATACCATACAAAAAGAGGGAAAAGAAATAGGAGAAGTCTCCTCAGGCACTTTCTCTCCAACCCTGAAACAAGGGATCGGTATGGGTTTTGTAAACTCCGAATTCGCAGAAGTAGGTACTCAAATAGAGATATTGATTAGAGGAAAACTATATAGGGCTACACAAGTAAAAAGACCAATCTACAAATTTAAGGGGGGGATCGTAATGGAACCAACAAACATTCCGGAAAATCTACACTATACCAAGGAACACGAGTGGGTCAAGGTGGAAGGAGATACACTCATCATCGGGATCACCGACTATGCACAACACGCATTAACCGATATCGTTTTTGTCGAACTTCCAGAAGTAGGGAAGAAAACAGAGCAATCAAAAGCATTTCTTGTCGTAGAATCCGTTAAATCGGTCTCCGATGTCTATGCACCTACCGATGGAGAGGTCGTTGAAGTGAATACCGAACTCACGAATAAACCAGAACTCATCAATGAAGACCCCTATGGTGCAGGCTGGATCGTAAAAATCAAAGGATTCTCTCAGGATCAATTAAATGGACTTCTCAATGCGGAAGCGTACAAACAACTACTGGAATCACACTAAATGCAATACATATCCCACACCCCTGAACAAGTACAGGAGATGCTCACCACTATTGGAATCTCCTCAGTACGAGAACTCTTTAAGGATATCCCAGAAACATTGCAGATAAAAGGCGAACTCAATCTTCCAGAATCCTGTTCCGAAATCGAGGTAACAAAAGTACTCACCGCTCTTGCCAAGAAAAACAAGACCGACATGCTTTCGTTTGCGGGTGCGGGTGCGTACAACCATTTCATACCTACCGTAGTAAACCATCTCATCCTCAGAGGAGAATTCTTCACCGCATATACTCCGTATCAACCTGAAATCTCTCAAGGAACACTACAAGCAATCTTCGAATTTCAGACGATGATCGCTAACCTTACCGGAATGCAGGTCGCAAACGCATCCATGTACGATAATAGTTCAGCACTCGCCGAAGCAGCACTGATGGCAGTCCGAATAACAAAGAAAGAAAAGATACTCATTTCAAATGCAACCCATCCGGAACATAAACATGTGGTCGAAACCTATCTCCGTGCAAACAATCTCCAGCTTCAAGAAGTCCCCCTGACTGAGGGCACCACCCAAATTCCCGATCTCGAGGGTGCAGCAGCCATCATCATCCAACAGCCTAATTTTCTAGGAAGTATCGAACAACTTGAGGCAATTGCTCAAAAAGCACATGAGCAAGGTGCACTCCTGATTGTAAGTGTGAATGAACCTACCGCTCTCGGCATTCTAAAAAGTCCAGGAACCTGTGGTGCAGATATCGTAGTAGGTGAAGGCCACACCTTTGGCAATCCTCTCAGCTTTGGGGGACCCTATCTAGGTTTTATTGCCACAAAAAAAGACTACATGCGACAACTACCGGGGAGAATAGCCGGGATGACTCATGATAGCAAAGATCAACGCGGTTTTGTATTAACACTCCAAGCAAGAGAACAACACATCAGACGAGAAAGAGCAACCTCCAACATCTGCACCAATCAAGCGCTCAATGCACTAGCAGCAACCATCGCCCTGGCCTATCTCGGAAAGGAATTAAAGACACTATCCATGCACAATCTACAAAAATCTCACTACGCCAAAAAACAACTCCAACATGCAGGAATCTCCATACCCTATTCCGCTGCAACCTACAACGAGTTCGTCATACGTCTCGAAGACAAACAAAAAGTCCAAGAACGACTGGCAGAGCACAATATTTTACCCTTAGTCGAGTTAAGCAAATACGATAACGCGTTACAAAACGAAGTACTCGTATGTGTTACCGAATTACATACAAGAGAAGAGATAGATAAGCTGATTACAGCAATACGAGGCTAATATGGAACTCATCTTTGAAAAAAGTAAGAAAGGGCGCAAAGCATTGCAACTCCCTCCCCTAGATGTACCGCTCCAAGACTCACTTATTCCTGAAGAATATCTTCGATCAGACCTCAACCTACCAGAAGTAAGTGAATTCGATATCATCCGACATTATACCTCACTCTCCCGAAGAACATTTGGCGTCGATAACGGATTCTACCCATTAGGAAGCTGCACCATGAAATATAATCCTAAGATCAATGAAGACATGGCCCGTCTAGAAGGGTTTGCAAACTTACACCCACAAACTCCATCCGAGTATGCGCAAGGCGCCCTGCAACTCATGTATGAACTCGAACAGTATCTCATAGAAATTACCGGCATGGATGCATTTACACTTCAACCCGCAGCCGGCTCACATGGAGAACTACTGGGAATCATGATCATAAAAAAGTTCTTCGAAATGAAAGAAGAAAAAAGAAGTATCATCCTGGTTCCTGACTCCGCCCACGGCACCAATCCTGCCTCTGTAACACAGTGCGGCTTCGACAGTGTAGAGGTAAAAAGCAATGACCAGGGAGAAATTAACCTAGAAGACCTCAAATCAAAAATTACACCCGAAGTCGCTGGAATCATGATTACTAATCCTAACACCCCGGGCTTATTCGAACGAGACATTCAAACCATATGTCAGCTTATGCATGACAATGGAAGCCTCGTCTATATGGATGGAGCAAACCTCAATGCAATCGTAGGAATAACAAAACCAGGAGACTTCGGAATAGACATTCTCCATAGCAATCTCCACAAAACTTTTTCCACACCCCACGGCGGAGGTGGACCGGGATCCGGACCCGTGGGAGTAAAAGCGCATCTTGCCGAGCTTCTTCCCGTTCCAAAAATAATTAAAGAAGGAAGCATCTATGCACTTAAGCACGAATCACCTCATTCGATTGGTCGTATGCGAGCATTCTACGGAAACTTTGGAATATTGGTGAGAGCCTACACCTACATCCGCTCCCTTGGAAAAACAGGCATTCCCGCTATCGGAGAAAACGCAGTATTAAATGCAAATTACTTACTTGCAAAACTCAAGAATGACTACCATCTCCCCTTTCAAAGAACCTGCATGCATGAATTTGTCCTCAACGATAAAGACCTCGCCAATGGAGTGATCACCACGGACGTTGCAAAAAGATTACTAGACTTCGGAATGTATGCTCCCACCATCTACTTCCCACTCATCGTTCCCGGAGCAATCATGATCGAACCAACCGAAACCGAGAGCAAAGAAACACTCGATGAGTTCGCCGATACAATGCTAACTATTAAAAAAGAAGCCGAAGTTAACCCAGAGTTAGTAAAGGGCGCCCCGCATACCACGCCAGTATCTCGCCTAAATGAAGTCCTAGCGGCGCGAAAACCCGTGCTCATATATGAGGAAAACAATGAACAATCTCATCCAGATAACCCCACCAAAACGGAGACATCCTGATTGGCTTAAAGTACGTCTTCCCGATGCAGCTTCTTATAAAAAAATTAATTCCATGATCACCGCTGGAAAGACTAACACCGTCTGCCAAGAGGCAAAATGCCCGAACATTGGAGAGTGCTGGTCCAATGGAACGGCAACACTAATGATTATGGGCGACACCTGTACGCGAGCCTGCAGATACTGTAACGTCAAAACAGCACACGTTGGCAATCCATTAGATCCAGAAGAACCAAAAAAAGTAGCCGAAATTGTACGCGATCTCAAGTTAAAGTATACCGTCATCACCTCGGTAGATAGAGACGATCTCGAAGATGCTGGATCCAACCATTTCGCCGAAACCATCAAGCAAATTCACAACCTAACCGAGTGCAGCGTCGAGGTTCTAACACCCGACTTCACCGGAGACGATCTCAAGCGCGTCATCGATGCCAAACCTGAAGTATTCGCCCACAACATCGAAGCAGCTGAAAGAATGTTCAAGAAAGTACGTGCCAAAGGCGATTACGCCAAGTCATTAAACATTCTAAAACAAGCTAAAGTCCTCAATCCACAACAAAAAACCAAATCAGCAATCATGGTGGGATTTGGAGAGACAAAACAAGAACTCATCCAAACCATGAAGAATCTCCGTGACCACGACTGTGATTTTCTCTCAATAGGCCAGTACCTACAACCCACTCAAAAACACATCAAACTAGAAAAATACTATACTCCAGAAGAATTCGACGAGCTAGCCGAAGAAGGAAGAAAATTAGGATTCCTTCACGTAGAAGCCGGACCCTTAGTAAGATCCTCCTACAGAGCCGACAAGCTGAATGCATTTATCGATAGCGATAGCGTCATCAAGTCGAAATCACATCTATCTCAAGAGCAAGCTGACAAGAGGGTTGCCTCCTCCGGAGAATGTCAGCCATAACGAAAAAGGGCAAGATTTCGAAGACGCTATAGCGATCATGAGATGTATCATCACCCCCCCCAAAACAGCAGCCGAGAATATGGCAATAGATGAATCCCTATTACAGCTCTGCCAAGAACCCATATTAAGATTCTATCAATGGAAACCCAAAGCAATCTCCATCGGCTACAACCAAGACATCGAAAAAGAAATCAACCTAGACTTCTGCAAAAAACAAGACATCAACATCGTCAGACGCATCACCGGTGGCAAAGCAGTGCTCCACGACCAAGAAGTCACCTATTCCTTAGTCTCGCCAGAAGACAAACTCAATCTTCCCAAACAAGTCAATGAATCCTACAAAGTAATTGCACAAGCCCTAGTAATTGCATTAAAACAACTAGGAATCAATGCAGAACTCAAACAACAACCAGAACGCCTAGCAACAAGCATCTGTTTCAACAGCTCCAACTGGTACGAACTAGAAGTCAACGGAAAAAAGATCTCCGGATCCGCCCAAAGAAGAATAAAAAATAAAATCCTCCAACATGGACCTATTCTATTAAACTTCGACCCAGAATTAAATGCACAATGCTTCAAAACACCAGACCAAGCTAAAACAGAACAACAATTAAGAGAAAATATCACCTCAATCAACCAAGAAGGCTTCATTATAACGCCGGATATAATGATTGAAGCCCTCAAAAAAGGATTCGAACAGACATTCAATACCAAGCTACAACTTACCAAGCTAACCGATGAAGAATCAGCGCTCGCAGCCAAATTAGAAGAGAAATACACATCCATAGAATAGAACAAAAGCTTTTTAAACAACTCATTCATTCCAAACCTTACCAATGAAAAATGACCCTACGAATGTAGGCGATTGAGGTATATTTTCTGAATATCCTCATATACACAAAAGGTGAAAATAATGGCAGAAGAAAACATTCAAGACAAAGTATATGAAGCAATCGAGACAGCGAAAGCCAGCGGTAAACTCAAGAAAGGAACAAATGAGGTAACCAAAGCTATCGAACGTGAAGAGGCAAAAGTCGTTGCAATCGCAAAAGACGTCTCTCCCCCAGAAATTACCATGCACATTCCGCTATTATGCAAGGAAAAAGGCATCGCCTGTGTTGAAGTAAAATCTAAGGAAGAATTAGGAGCAGCTGCCGGTATCGACAAACCTTCATCCGCTATCGCAATCGTAAAAGAAGGCGACGCAAAAAAGCTTGTTAAAGAAATCATAGACTCAGCAAAAGAATAAGATGGCAGACGAAAAACCAAGAAGACCTCAAAAAGGTCAGGAAGAAAAGAAATCAGGTGCAGCTTCTTTTAGCCGTGCCTACAAGGCTTCCGTAGAGGAAGTTGTAGGAAGAACCGGTACACGAGGAGAAGCTATTCAAGTCCGTTGCAAAGTCTTAGAAGGAAACGATCAAAATAAAGTCTTAAGACGAAACGTCAAAGGACCTGTTCAGCTAGGAGATATTCTTATGCTCAGAGAAACTGAAATCGAAGCACGTGAATTAAGTCGTGCTGGCCGTTCAGGAGGCAATTCCTAATGGTCAAATGCAGTTTCTCCGGAGAAGAAATCACACCTGGAACAGGAATTATGTTCGTCAAGAAAGATGGAACCACTCTCTATTTCAAGAACAGCAAGTGTAAAAGAAATATGCTCCATCTGAAAAGAAAGCCGTACAATGTACGCTGGACTAAATCTAAGACAGAAAAACCATCGCCAAAAAAGGAAACGGCTGAACCGAAAAAGGAAACACCCAAAAAGGAGAAAAAATGAGTAAAGAACAAAGCCTTGTAGTAGTAAAACCCGACGCCATGCAGAAAGGTCTCATGGGCGCAATCATGGATAAGCTAGCTGAAGAAGGTCTTGAAATTGTCGGTGCAAAAGTCATCGAAGTAACGCAAGAACTTGCCGAAGAACATTATCAGCACCTGAAAGAAGAAAAATTCTTTGCTGAATTAATCAAATACATTACCGGATCTTATCACACTAAAAACGTACTTGCACTAGTCTATCAAGGCGACGCAGCCTGTAAACACATTCGCGACATTATCGGGGTAACCAACCCTGAAAAAGCAAATCCAACTTCTCTACGCGGGAAGTATGGAAGAATCACCACGAAGGGCGTCTTTGAAAATGTAGTACATGCATCTGAAAGTGCAGAAGAAGCAGAACGCGAAATTAAACTTTGGTTTAGACCTAACGAATTAACCGAAACCAATTTTCCAATTAAGAGCGAAAAAACAGAAAGACTAGAATCATTCTGGAAGTAGAGGTAAAGAAATGGCAGAAAAAACAGTTGACAAAATTATTAGAATCATGACGGATCCTAAGCAGATTCGAAATATCGCAACCTGTGCTCACATCGATCACGGTAAAACTACGTTCTCCGACAACCTTCTTGCAGGTGCAGGAATGATGTCAGATGAAGATGCAGGACATGCTCTTAAACTAGACTTCCACGAAGACGAGCAAGCACGAGGTATTACCATTGACACCGCAGCCGTCTCCATGGTGCACGAATTCGAAGGAAAAGAATTTTTGATCAATCTTCTCGACACCCCTGGCCACGTTGATTTTGGTGGGGACGTTACCCGAGCTATGCGAGCAGTCGACGGAGCAATCGTTCTCTGCGATGCAGTTGAAGGAATCATGCCGCAAACCGAGACCGTATTGAGACAAGCCCTTAAAGAGCGCGTCAAGCCCGTATTATTCATCAATAAAGTAGACCGATTAATCAAAGAACTCAAATTAACACCTGAACAAATGCAGGAAAAGTTCGTTACCGTCATTGGAAGCGTCAACAAGCTCATCCGCCAGATTGCCGAAGAAGAATTCGGAGAAAAATGGCAAGCCAATGTACAAGATGGTTCTGTAGCATTTGGTTCAGCATTGCACAACTGGGCACTCTCCATTCCGTACATGCAGCAAAAGAACATCACCTTCAAAGACGTCATCGACGCCTATCTAACAGAAGACAAAGAAAAAAGAAAGGAACTTGCTAAAAAAGCACCTCTTCACGAAGTCGTTCTGAACATGGTTATCACCCACCACCCCTCACCCGAAGTAGCCCAAGAGTACAGAATCCCAAAAATCTGGCACGGCGACATCGAAAGTGAAGAAGGTATCTCATTAAAAAAGTGCGACCCTAACGGTCCCTTATTCTTCGTTATCACCAAAATCGTTATCGATCCGCAAGCAGGAGAAATCTCTGCTGGAAGACTCTTCTCCGGAACCATGAAGAAAGGTGTCGAAGGATATTCCTTTATGGGACGCGGCAAAACGCGAGTCCAACAAGTATTTGTCTACAATGGAGCTAAAAGAGAGATCATCGACGAAGCAGCCTGTGGAAATATCATTGGAATCGCTGGAATCAAGAGCTTTGTTGGAGATACCATCACCTTAAATGAAACCGAACCTTTCGAAAAGATCTCACACATTTTCGAACCGGTCATTACTAAGTCGATTGCAGCTACTAAACCAGCTGATCTACCTCAGTTAATTGAAGTCCTAAAAATCGTAGCAAAAGAAGATCCCACCATCCTCATCGAAATTAACGAGGAAACCGGAGAGAATCTGATGCACGGTATGGGAGAATTACATCTAGAAGTCATCGAAAACCGAATTAAAACAGAGAAAGGTCTTGAAGTAAAAGCTTCAAATCCAATCGTTGTCTATAGAGAAACCATCACCAAACCCTCTGGCAGTACCGAAGGAAAAACGCCAAATAAACACAACAAGTTCTTCTTTTCAGTTGAACCACTAACCGAACCCATTAAAGCGGCCATTAAAGACGGAAAAATTCCAGAAACCAGACTTAAGAAGAAAGATCTGATTATCCGAGACGCCTTCGTTGAAGCAGGAATGGAAAGCAAAGCCGCAATCAAGGTAAAAGCAATCTTCAAAGGAAACATCCTTGTAGACAATACCCGTGGAATCGTCCAAATCGGAGAGGTCATGGAAATGATCCACGATATGTTTGAAGACGTCATGAAACAAGGACCGCTAGTAAAAGATCCGTGCATTGGTCTCAAGGTAAGCATCGACGATATGAAGCTCCACGAAGATGCTATTCACCGTGGTCCCGCCCAGGTCTATCCTGCATTAAGAGAATCTATCCGAGGAGCAGTCATGAACGCTGGTCCTATGATGTTTGAACCGTACCAGATTCTATTAATCGACGCTCCTTCCGAATTCATGGGAGAAATTTCAAAATTAATCAGCAACAAGCGTGGTCAGCTATTAGACATGCAGCAAGAAGGAATTCTTGTCAATGTCAAAGCAAAAATGCCCGTTGCCGAGCTTCTAGGATGGTCATCCGATCTACGTTCCGCAACCGGTGGTCGCGGCACAAGCTCATTGATCGATCAGATGTTTGAGAAAGTTCCAAACGAACTCCAGCAGAAAGTCATCAAACAGATCCGAGATCGAAAAGGATTGACCGATGCTATGGTCGGAGCATAACTCAGAATAAGACTTCTGAGATTTTTTTGCTTTACTTCCACTCAATTCAAACCCTTCGTAAACAATAAGTATCTCTTCTCTGTCAAGAACCACCGGTCAATATCCTGGTGAACCCAAATTCCCGGAATCTTAGAAAGTTTTGCTTTCCAAGAGACCGGTGGCATGTTGGTAATCTAGCCATCAGATAAGTGGTTCTTGACTCCCGAATGGAACTGATGTGTGAACCACTGGTGAACACGCCAGTGGAATGACCGGATTCAAAGTCCAATATGGATAACCAATCCTATATACTGGACTATAATAATATTTAAATATCAACTGACACCACTCATGAATAACAATCTAATAATTACTTCATACATGAAGAGGGGGATTAACGATGAAAAAACTACTATTACTGGCCATGTGCATGATACTTACTGCGAGTGTTGTAAGTGCAGCAGCACAAATTACGTCGAATCAAGATTCTATCAGTCTTTCAGCTAAACCAACGAAAGCAATCTCTACCTCTTTTGTCATCACCAATAACGGTACCACTAATCTGACCTCGCTAACAAGCACTCTCTCAACATCTGAATTATCAACCTTCAATATCTCTATCAGCCCCAGTTCATTTGACTTAAACACGGGAGCTACACAAACCATCACCGTAACAGGAACCATTCCTGAAGACGTCAATACACGATTGAGTCCCTTTTCCGGATCAATTATTGTATCTAACGCCGCAGTTTCTAAGTCAGTCACCTTGGATCTTACCGCCACCAGCCAGCTCGTCATTGACAGCGTCAAAGTAGTAGTAGATGGCGACTCCGACAGCGTAGACGATGGAGACACCGTCAGAGACGTAAAACCCGGAAGCAAGATTATCATTAAAGGAGATATCGAAAATATTTTCACCGATGACGAAGACATCACCATCGAAGACGTAGAAGTTGAAATAACAGGAAACGACCTCGATGACGATGATGACCTAGAAGAGGAAGATGACCTCGGCGACATCGACGCAGACGAAAAAGAATCATTCAGAATCGAATTTACACTTGATGAAGACATTGATGAAGACGAATACGAAATCACCATCGAAGTAACCACCGATGACGAGAACGGGGCTAAACACTCAGTCGAAATCGAATTCACCTTAGACGTGGAAAAAGATAAGCACGACATCGTTATTCAGCGATCGTCCGTCTCTCCATCAAAGATTAGTTGTGCAAGAACCGCAACCATCAATGTGAACCTAAAAAACCAGGGACGAACCGATGAAGACGAAGTAGTAGTGCGCATCGAAAGCCCAGACTTGGACATCGATCTTGATGATGTATCTATTCCTGAGCTCGAAGAAGGAACAGGATCAGATACCGAAATCAGCAAGTCCTACAGCTTCAAAATTAAGGAGAACGTTGCAGTTTCAACCTATCCCGTAACCATCAAAGCATACTATGATACCGATACACTATCGGATATCGAAGCAGTAGATATTGTTGTAGAAGAGTGTACTCGAGCATCTACCTCGACTTCAACACCAACACCGGTAACAACTACACCAACTACAACACCAGATGACACCGTAGTTATTATTCAACAACCATCTACCTCAACAAACGATTTAGGCATCATCACAACGCCATTCACCGAAACCACAGAGAGTTCAGTATCAACACCCATTCTCTTAGCATTGGGCGGCTTCGGCATAGTTGCAATTATTGTGATCATTGTCTTGTTTGTAGTAGTGATGGATCTAAAAAAGAAGGTATAGGTTCAACCGTTAGGGGGGTGAACAGAGCTGAACAAGACAAAGTTATTTTTGTATATGTGTATTGCTCTAGTCCTCGCTCTACCCTTTGCTTCTGCAGATGTATTCATTAATGAAATAATGTACAATCCTAGCTCAGGTCAGGCTGGAGGAGATGCTAATGCAGAATGGGTTGAACTCTTCAATAATGGAACTACTTCAGTTAATCTTGCTGGATGGAAAATTAATGATGATACCTTTGACAATATTCAAATCGGTGCAAATGAACACATCATTATTGCCGATAATCTAAACGATTCTGGAAATAATTTCGAATCTTATTGGGGAAATAACGATTCTATATGGGACGCTACCGATGGATTTAATGCTACAGACTCAACCGGATTCTCATTCAACGATAACGCAGCTACAATCAATCTGACTAACGGTGTAGGAACGCTTATCGATACCATAACCTACGATGATGCCACCGGAGGAGATAACAACGGAAAAACACTTGAGCGATTCAACACACTGTTCAAAACTCTCGGAGAGAGCAACCAAATCAATGGAACTCCAGGTAAACAGAATAGCATCTTCGACAATCAAGCACCGAATGCGAGTCTTTTTGCAACAGCTACCTTTACTGAAGATGTCCAAGGCATCATTGATGCTTCTGCATCCACCGATAACAACAATATCACCTTCTTCAGGTTCGTTCTAGGAGATGGCACCACCGCCAATCAAACCAATGGAACCGTTCCCATCACCTATGAGCAAAATGGAACTGTTGCCGTAACACTCACCATCTTCGATGCTGCAGGATTCAACAACACGGTAACTAAAAACATCGACGTAACGTTCGTCAATGACCTACCTAATATCACCAACTTCAACCTCACCTTCGCAGAAGACGAATTTAATAATGATACGAACCTTAACCTTCAGGTGCAGGATGAAGAAACGCTAGCAAGTAACATCACCTTCACCGCAGCAAACACCAAAAACCTGACAATAACCATAAACAGTAACAACATCCTCAATGTAACCGCTTCAGCAAATTTCAACGGCTTCACCAATTTCACACTAATTGCAACCGACACCAATGGCGGTGCCTCCAATACAATCATTTTCGTCAATGTATCGGCAGTAAATGACGCACCTCAATTCAACACAAGCAATCAAATAGCAAACATCACGCTAGATGAAGATACTAATACTACACTCAATCTTACCAATCACTTTATTGACATCGAAGGAGATAATCTAACGTTCAGTGCAACCTCACCAAGTAATATCGTCATCAACATCACCAGAGAGCTAGTAACCTTCATCCCGAATGCAAACTTCACAGGCATCCTCAACATTAGTTTCACCGCTTCCGATGCAACATTAGAATCCGAAAGCAGCAACAACGTAACGATCACTATCACTCAAGTAAATGACCAACCTAAAATTACTCAATTCAACATAAGCTTCGCAGAAGACGAATTTAATAACAATACTAACCTTTCAACGACAGTAGCAGATCTAGAAGATATTCCCAGCAACATCACCTTCACCGCAGCAAACACCAAAAATCTATCTGTAGTCATCACCAACAACATCCTCAATGTCTCAGCCGACAAAAATTTCTTCGGCTTCACCAATTTCACACTAATTGCTACCGACACAAATAATGGAATTAGCAACACAACCATCTTCGTCAATGTAACTGAAGTCAATGATGCACCCATCATCGCAAATATCACCAACCAAAGCATCACCCAAGATTCAGAAATAACATTCACCATCACAGCAGCAGATGTCGACAACGCAAGCCTCATCTTCACCAAAAACGTCAATTTCGGGACATTAAACGCATCCTCCGGAGTATTCACCTTTACACCTAATTCAACATTCTATCGCGATCAACTCATAACCTTCACCGCATCCGATGGAACGCTAACAAGTTCAACCAACACCACCATCACCGTCTTTTCAACGTTAAACATCTCAAATGTAGCACTCGCTCACAATCCTACATTTAGCTCACTACAAGAAAACCAAATCATTCAGAACGTCTCGGCCTTTGCAAGCATCAATGTAACTATAACCATCGATAACGCAGGATCAATCCGAATAGACGATATCAATACCACACTAGCAAGCACCGCCTTAGGCGTAACAACTACACAATCTGACAGCTTGATCAATGCAGGAGCAACCATAACAAAAGACATCACCCTACAACTCCCAGCCGTCATCTCCGAAGGCCTGTTCGACTTCACCGTAACCCTTGAAGGAGAAGATGATAGTCTTGCAACCAATCACCGCTTCAGTAATTTTTCCTTCTCCATCAACGTCTCAAAGCAGCTCCACGACGTCATCATCCAGAATCTAAGCTTAGACAACAACTCCGTAAAATGTACCTCTCCCGTTACGCTAACCATGAACGTGACCAATGTGGGCCAGGACGCAAGCGAGGAAGTCTTTGTAGCAATCACACAAACCAACCTCAAACTTAACACAACAACTGCATTCCTACCATTAAACGTCAACGCAGGATCCGTAGTCACACAAACCATCAACACCGCAAACATCACGCCAGCAACCTACACGATCGAAACTAAAGTACTCTTCAACAAAAACCAAAGCTCAGTTTCAGAATCAAAACAACTCACCATCCAAAACTGTGAGCCCGTTGCCGCAACAATTAACAATCTCAGCATCGCAGAAGGCAGCTTCAATGATTCCATTAATCTAACACAGCTCTTCACCGACTTCAACAACGACTCACTCTTCTTCGCATCCGAAGGCGGTAACAATATAGCAGTCACCATCACCAACGGAAGAGTAAACATTACCTCATTAACCGACTTCAACGGTAACACCACAATCAATTTCACCGCAAACGATGCATCAAACCTCACCAAAAGCAACCAGGTCCAAATCCAGATTACAGGAATCAACGATGCTCCAGTAATCACCAACATCGCCAATCAGTCAGTAGCACAAAGCGCTAATTTCACATTACAACTAGCAACAAGCGACATCGAAAATGATACATTAGCATTCACCATTGCAGCAAATGATACTATTTCAATCATCATCAACCAATCCGGATTCATTCATTCATTTGTACCTACAAACGACCAGGTAGGAAAAGTATTCCTCATGAATGTAACCGTCAATGATGGCACCACCGCCTCATCAGACGAATTTACCATCACCGTTACCAATATCAACGACGCACCCTTCCTCAACCTCTCCAATCAAATAGCAAATATCACAATTCCAGAAGATACCAACACCACACTCAATCTGAGCAATCACTTCGTAGATTCAGATAAAGATACGCTAACCTTTACCTCCTCAACACCCATCAATGTATCTGTTTCAATTAGCGGAGCAATTGCAACATTCATCCCGAATGCCAATTTCTCTGGAACAACCAACATCAGCTTCAAAGCATCAGATGCTGCATCCTCATCAAACACCAGCAACAACGTCATCATTAATGTAACGCCAGTAAACGACAAACCCTTCTTTACCAATTTCACCGATCAAATTACGGCAGTCATCGGCATTGCTAAAACGATCACCGTAGCAGCTACCGACATCGAAGCAGACACTATCGCCTTTTTCGACAACACCAGCTTGTTCAACATCTCCTCCACCGGAACCATCACATTTACTCCAACCACCGATGACAACGGAACAAGAAGGGTCAAAATTACGGCAGGCGACGGTCAACTCAACACCTCAAAAACGATGAGCGTACAAGTAGTAGATGCACTAAGCCTAGGAAACATCAGAACCTCGCTCGATAACGGAGGCGACATCAGTTTAGACTCCGCAGCTACACTCTCCAACCTCTCACCAGGAAAAACACTCAAATTCACCGTAAACCTCAGCAATAATCTCATTTCAACCGATGTACAGCTAACACGAGTGAATGTAAGCTTCACCAACGGAAGCGTAGTAGCATTGAGCAAAGTGGTTTCGATAGGAACACTAAACAAAAACACCGCCCAGGACGTAGAAATCGACTTCGGAGCACTTCCCTTCATCTCCAACGGCAACTACACCTTAACCGTCAAAGCAACCGGTAAGAAAGATACCTCAGATATTGCTGCAACCTTTACCGCAAAAGCTCTCATTTTCGGAGAAGCAAATCAAATCTTACTAACTGCAACATCTGCATCACCCTCAACCCTTACCTGCATTAGAAATAGCACCATCAGCGCCACCGTCAAGAACGCAGACGGCTTCCAAGAATCACTTAACGCAAGCGTCACCGTCGCAAATGCAGCTTTAGGAGTGAATGCACTTTCAACATCACAAAAGATAGACTTCTCCGAGGAGAAAACATTCACCATCCCTATTTTCGTGCCGCTCACCGTTGCTCCAGGAGACTATAATCTAACCGCTACCGCAACCAGCACCGATAACACCGTTTCAACCAAAGACGTCACCGTTACACTACAAGAATGTGCATTAACCGTCTCACCTGTAGAAGATCCCACCATCGGTAGCAAGGCATCACAAGTTTTCACTCTAACCAGCTTCTCCGACTTCCCACAAACAACAATCTCCTGGTTCCTAGACGGAATTAATCAGACAGCTGCCGTTAATACAGCATCCTACACCTACACTCCCGACAACCAATCCGGAAGAGTCGCCCACAGCGTAGTAGCGCAAGTACGCGATAACAATAACAACCTCTTACAGCGAGCGTGGACCCTCACAACAACCTCGTTCCCGATTGCAGATACCTTCACCACCACTCCCGATCTAAGCACATTAAATGAGACCGAGCTAGGTTCCGTTAATCTAACAGTTTCCAAATCAGGAACCGGAAAAGTAGTATTCAGCCAACCTCTTAATCTTACAACCGTAGTCAGCCTTGACACCATCATCAATTTCACGAAAGGAATCATCGCAGTAGATGTTTCTGGCATCAACACCGTGCTGAATAAACAAGCACAAATTACGTTAGAAGGTTTAACTTACACCCAAAACCCAAGAATCCTCTTCGCATCCGGCTTCACCACGAATCCTACATTCTTTACACAAGACTGTACCGATACCTTCTGTAAGATCGTCAATTCCACAACCGCTCCAACCACAGATGGAACAGTAGTCTTTAACGTATCCCACTTCTCTAGTTATCTGGTCAATGCAACCAGCATTACAACACCTGCCGGCAATCTAGCACCTTCAGTCAATGCAGGATCTGATCAAACCGTTGAAACCGGCGTATCCGTAACACTATCCGGTTCAGCAAGCGATTCAGATGGAACCATAGCATCACTCCTCTGGACACAGACCGCGGGCACGACCGTCACCCTATCATCAACCACAACATCATCAACCAGCTTCACCGCACCTTCCTCGCCCTCAACATTGGTCTTCCAATTAACTGCAATCGACAACGAGGGATCTAGTGCATCCAACAGCGTCAATATCATCATAGGCGAACAAGACAAACTCTTCATCAAGGACATCGATGTGCGCGTAGATGACGATACCGATAAAAATCTCAATGATGGAGATAAAATCAGCAAAGACGCCAAACCCGGAGACACCATCAAGTTCGACATTGAAGTAGAAAATCTATTTAGCTCCTCTGAAGATATAGACATCGAAGACATCGAAATTGAAATCACCATCAAAGACATCGACGACGGCGACGATCTTGACGAAACCGCCGATATCGATGACCTAGAAGCAGGAGATGATGACTCCGTTACACTCTCATTCGAACTCCCTTCGATCATTGACGAAGACACCTATGAAATCGAAATCGTGGCAGATGGAGACTCCGACAACGGAACACAAAGAGACATCATCACACTTACCCTAGACGTAGATAAGAGCCGAAATGAGCTACTTATTGATCGTGCCCGACTTTCACCTTCATTCTTGAGTTGCGATCGCTCCGCCGTCTTAAGCACACGCGTCGTCAATATAGGAAGCAACGAACAGGATGACGTAGAAATCCTCATCGAAAGCCCAGAACTAGACGTAGAACGACGCTTCTTCGGTATCTCACTAGAAGATGGCGACGACACCGATGATGTAGCACAGTCAGAATCACTCACAATTACCGTGCCCACGCAACAAGCACCCGGAATCTATCCAGTAACCATCAAAGCCTATTACGATACCAATGGGGTAGCAGATGAACGCACCGTCAATCTAGAAGTAAGTGACTGCCAGCAACGAACCATAACGCCAGTCTTCAACGAACCGATCCCAACGAATCTAGTAACCATTCCATCGGTAACAACATCACCTTCAACACCCACCACCATCTCCTTCAGAGACTCATCCTTTTACGGAACACTCTTACTATCAGCCTTCATCATCCTACTAGGAGCAGTCATCTTCGCCCTAGGTGCAACCATTATTCTAACGAAAAAGAAGTAAAACCGTTCTAGAAGACATATACAACTAAATCGCCGTATGTGCATAGCATCACCAGGTCGAAATTCATTGATACCTCAGAATTAAGTGCGTTGCGCGGGGTTGCCCCATCCGGGGACGCAGCACCTTCAGAAGTCAAGAGCAAGAATTTCGAAGGTGCTATGCACATACAAATCGCCATAATATTTATATAGATTGTAACTTAATCTATACTGGGGGATATGTATTGTATATGCAAAATCATATGCGGTAGTAATTATAGCACTAGTTCTACTCCTACCTGTATCATTTGCACTTGAAATTGACTTACTCTACGATGCAAATGGTAATCTTCTTGATGACAAAGAACATGTTTACGAATACAATTCACTCAATCAATTAGTAAGAGTACGTGAGTATACCTCTGCGGGAAGAATTCTAGAAGAATACGCCTACGATCACACCGGAGAACGCATTCTCAAGGTAGCATATGATAGAACAGGAAGAGAAACAATAACCTACTATCCGGGAGAGGATTTCGTTACCGTGCACAATGATTCTGGAGACTTCAACACGATCTTCCACCGAATAGATAATCAACTCCTTGCAGAAGAAAAACCCTCTGGTGAGATACAGTTCTTCCATCCCGATCACCTAGGAAGTACTAATTTGATAACGGATGCACTAAAAAATGTGGTCGGCTACACAGATTATACTCCCTTTGGAGAAATCCTCCGAGGAGGAGATACTAGATTCCTCTTCACCGGCCAAGAACATGATGATACCGGCCTCAACTACTACGGAGCCCGCTACTATTCGCCTCAACTACGCCGCTTCACCCAACCCGACAGCATCATCCAGAATATCTACGATCCACAAAACCTCAACCGCTACGCCTATGTCAGAAATAATCCAATAAAATACACCGATCCGACTGGGAATATTCTTTGTGGAGGAATCTGTATGGGGATTGCATCGTTCATAGCAACAACCTCTCCCATTTGGATGCCCTATCTGTTCGCATACACCACAAGTGCAAGTATAAATGATTTGGGAACTGCAGTAAAAGAACCTACTGTAGGGAATGTAATTTGGGGGGGAGTAGCCGCATTTGATCTATTAACGCCGGGAATACCTGAAGGGAAAATCGCCAAAGGAGGCATAACTACTGGGAAAAGTATCCTCGGTAAGGTCGGAGATTTCTTTAGAAAATCAAAGATGGGGAAAAGGGGGCAGGCCCCATTATTAGGAAGAAGTGCTAAAGAATTAATAAATCAGCCATCTGTAACACGAAAAGTAAAAACACTGATGCAGGAAGGAGAGGTTACTGTAAGCTCTATTAATGAGGCGAACGCAGTGAGAAAGGCATTCGATCCCAATCTACAAAAAGTCAAAGGAGCAGCTCCTGGAAAAACGCGGGACTTTCCAAAAAATAGCTATAAGAGTGATTTTGAAGTTGATAAATCAAGAAGAATAGTCAATCACGCTGAAGGTACAGCGCATGCAAATAATAAACACATCAATATAATAGATAAATTTGGAGATAAATTTACTATAGTCATCGATGACTTAGCAGGCCACATAAAATGAAAACAGAACACCTCATACAACTAAAGGGAAAACTGGCTAAAGGGAAAACTGCAGTTTTCGAAAAATTTGAGACCGAGGGAGATAGTAAAATAATAACAAGATTTAGGATTTGGAGTCTTAGCTGCACAACCACTGCAGAAGAAAAATGCTCTAAAGAAGAATACGTAGCACTTATAGAAAAACACGACTCAAAATATGTGGCTAACGATTGTCCGATGATTATAGATGAAAAGAAAAAATTTGCTACCGTAGAAGAAGCAATAAAATTCGCTTCTGACAACAATTATCTTGAAAAAGAAGAAGTGACCAAATATGAACGTTAAAAAGCCATCAAAAACACCAGCAATCCTAATGATCCTCCTAGTCCTACTCATGCCCATAGCAATCGCAGAAAGCGACAACCCAGAGCCAGATAACGACATTCCTGACTCAGAAAAACCGACCAACACCGCAGATATCAATGAAATTCCGGATCCAGAAGATGCAACTAGCTATGCGTTCCCCGAATCAACTGAAGGAACAAATACAATAGGGGCAAGCATTCAATCTCTAGGAGCTGCCGCTCCCTCAACTCAAAATGTCATAAAAGACTTCTCAGGAAATCTTTTTAACCAATTCACCCCTGATGGAGTCTATGCAACTGATCTCTTTACCGGTTCAGCATCCTACGGAATGAATATCAACGTTCCTCCCGGAAGAAATGGACTGGTACCAACAATTAGTCTTTCCTACAACCACCACCAAACGGGAATGAGATCCACCATGGGTGTAGGTTGGGCATTAAATCAAAATTTCATCTATAGAGATGTGAAAGGAACACTCTCGGATACGGAAGACGACGAATTCAAACTTCATTTCTCAGGAGTCGATCTCGAACTGATTAAAGACGGGACACAATACCGTACAGAACGAGAAACATTCTGGAAAATTGAGAAGCAGATGAGTGGAGAAAATGAATTCTGGACGGTCATCACAAGAGATGGAACACAATACAGATTCGGATTCAACGAAGATTCTGAATTACGATCAGATGAAAATTTCGTAGGGAGATGGAGTCTAGATCTAGTAACCGACCTCCACAACAATACTATTGACTACGAATACGACGAAACACTCACAAATGAGTACTATCCTTATCTAACTAAGATTTCCTACAACAACAGAATTAATGAGATAGCATTTGAGTATGCGGAAAACGAATGGCAAGGGTTCAACGGAGTCCTATATGGAACCAAAATAAAGCAAAACGCACTACTGAGCAAAATAGTTGTTTCACATCAACAGGCCATAGTACGAAGCTACGTTCTCTTCTACGCACTTCGAGACCACGTGAGAGTATTAGAAAAAATTGAGATGAGTGGAAAGGACGGAAATAAGTTTCCTGCAACCACCTTTAGTTATGAACATGCTACTCCTGATTGGGACTATGACAGTAGCCATGCTCTGCCTTCTGAAGCGTTCCTTGGGAAAAATCAAGACCAGGGAGTACGAGTTATGGATGTTAACGGTGACGGTTTTGACGACATAGTAAAGATGGATGACACCCCAGATCTTTCCTATTGGCTTTCTAAGAAAAATTCCGGTTTTGAAGAAAAGCAAACTATTTCGGGCTTGTTACCTGGAGGGTTCATTAATGAAGCGGGATCAGACCTAGGAGTGAGGTTGTTAGATATCGATGGAGATACCGTAACAGACATTGTCAAACTTTTCAAAGATAGTTCGACAGTGCATAAAACGCTAGCTAATACTCAGAAGGGTTTCCAAACAATTACGAAACAATATCCCTCCGAAGTTGCATTTATAGAAAAAATATCCGATCAAGGATCCTGTACACCTGCAAATTGTCCATCTGGCTACGAAGACCAAGGAGTCCATTGCGAAAATGGAGTATGTAAGAGAGCATGTGCTTATACTGCATGTATCGGTTCAGGAATCGTCATGCTAGATGAGTATAGCTGGGATCGGCCCGAATGGAACACAAACGATAGAGATGAAGAAGATCGTGGAACCGGTTTCACTCCTGAATCAAATAAATGCTACAAGTTTGAATTCAGAGGAAGCGAAGAAGAACACCGAAGCGATGATTCCCAGTGTTATGACCTAGAAACAGATGACTACTACGAAGATGATGATTACGATGAGGACTGCAATGGACGTGACGTAGATGCATATGCAGGAATAGGATTTCTAGGAAACAGAGAAAGCAATACTTGGGTAGGGACAATACCAGGCGGATCAGATCATGGATTCACCGGCGACATGGATAATAGCTATTGGAGATATAGATACCTCAGCAAGTATGATAAAGATAGCAAACCGGACACAACAGGATCAAATAAAGGAGATTGGGATGGTTTCAATGATGTTATCTGCGATGATGCAGGAACTCACACCATCCACTGTGCCCCAACCTCATTAAGCTGTGCATATTGGGGAACATCTCGATGTGGAAATGGATGTGCTGGGGAACGTACCTATCCATTCGTTGTAATCGGGCTATATGCTGACTACCAAAATAATCTCAACGATGCATTTAACGACGAATGGGATTGCCAAGATAGTATGATTGATGATAACGACTACATTGGAGAAAACAACCATTACAAGGTAACTCAATACGACACAGCCAAGCAAGTTGAGCATACTTCTTGTTCCTTCGAACAGTACCAGTTCAGTGATACAGGCATACGATTTTCAGATATCAATGGAGATGAAGAAATAGATATTATTAAAGCAACAAGCCAGGAACGTAAAGTTTGGATCCAGACTGAAGATGGATTTGAACTTTCTACAGAATGGGTTGTTCCGAATGAAGCAGAATTCTATAATGTAGGGCGTAATGGCGATGGAGGAACCAGAATTATTGACATTAACGGAGATGGACTTCCAGATCTCGTTAAAGGCGTTTTTTCAACAAGAATCACCTGGATTAACAACGGAAAAGGCTGGGAACGAGATGACGACTGGCAAATTCCAGCGTATGCTGTCTTTATGGATGGCTCCGACTACGCACAGAAAGGAGTTGTACTGGTCGATATGAATGGAGATGCACTTATCGATGTTGTTCGAGCAGACGCTTCTACAAGAAGATCCTGGTTAAACAATGGAAACGGATGGACTGAAAATATAAACTGGGCTCTCCCCGATCACATAAATTTCGTGGAAGGATCATCCACCCTCATGGATCGGAACGGTGACGGAGTCCCCGATGTAGTCTACTCTCCAACACAAAACGAAGCAAGATCCTGGATCAACAGAGCAGACCAAAACTATCTGTTAAAGAAAATCGTAAACAGTCAGGGAGGATCAATTGATATCAGCTACCTACCCATGACCTCAGTTGATAATACGGGTGGAGACGGGAAATCAGATCTTAGCTTTACAGGGTGGCTGGTCAACGAAGTAACCTCTGATAACGGCGTACCTGGCCCTCACAATGTGCAAGGAACAACCACCTACGCCTACAAAAACGGACTCTACGATCCACAAGAAAAAGAATTCAGAGGATTCCAAGAAGTAAGAGAAACAAGACCGGACACCTCCATAAAAGATACCTTATTCTTCCAAGATAAAAACAGAAAAGGTCTCATCAAGGAAGTTATCCTACAAAACAGTGTATTCAACTATTTCGCACGCCAAGTATTCAATTACGATGTTATCGAAGCAATCTCTACAGTAGTCTTACTCCATGAAACAGTTGATGAGACTTATGATGGAATAACCAATAATCCAAGAACAACAAAAACAATTTACAATTACGACGATTTTGGAAATATAATAAAAAAGCAATTCGAAGGAGACACAGCTATAGAAGGAGATGAAACAACGGAAGTAATCTCCTACTCAATTAATGAGCAAAAAAATATCCTTGACCGGCCATCTACCATCCTTCTAAAAGATGACGATGAGAACATTGTAGCACGTACCCATCTGCTATATGACGGTCTATCGATTCAAGAAGCTCCTACTAAAGGGGAACTTACTCAGCAAATAAGGTACGCCAATGAATCTGATGCCAGTACTACAATAACACAAAGCTACAACTACTATGCAAATGGAAATCTGAAACAAACAACGAATGCGAAAGGAGCTACAACCCAATATATTTATGATCCAACTAAAACGTTCATTATAGAAGAAATTAACTCATTAGACCACATAACATACAGGACCCTCGATACCAGTACAGGCAACGTAGTAAGAAGTAAAGATCCAAACGGATTCATCATTACCTATGAATATGATGAGTTCGGAAGAATAACAAAAGAAGTTCAACCCTATGACTCAGTATCGCAACCAACAACCGCTTACCAATACGACCAAGACGGTACCGCACCATCTATAATACAAGTCCAACGTCGTGAACAAAGCGGAACAGACAACACGTTCGATACACTCTCCATACTTGACGGTTTTGGTAATGTGATCCAAGAAAAATCTGAATCAACAACCGACAAATTCATTACGAAAGACTATCTTCTAGATAGCAGTCAACGACTATCAAAACAATCAAATCCCTATTATTCTGACGTAGGATTCACTCAAGCAGATACCTCAATACCGGCAACCTCATTCAGCTACGATACACCCGGAAGACGTATAGAAACAAAGCTACCTGATGGATCAAAACAAACCATAACTCATGAACTCTGGGTACAAACTGCAACCGATCAAAATCATCACAAGATACGCTATTCCCATAATGCGAATCAAAACATCGTCCAAGTAGAAGAGTTCAATAAAAACGAAGTGTACGTCACGAGCTATACTTACAATCCTCTCGGAAATCTTGTAGAAGTTATCGACCAGAAAGGAAATGTATTGAGCTACACCTATGACGATCTCGGAAGAAAAACAGGAATGAATGATCCCGATCTCGGAAATTGGTCTTACCAATATGATACCGTCGGAAATCTCATTGAACAGACTGATAATAAGAAAAATACCATCACCATAGAATACGACTCACTTGATAGGATAACCAAAAAACAAACCACTGAAGGTCCCATCTCCTATGAGTATGATCAAAATACGATTGGAACGGTGAGTAAGATAGTAAATCAGAATGGATTTGTAATCTACACCTACGATCAAAGAAAAAGAGTAACGCAAGAAAATAAGCGAATTCAGAGATCTCCAAAAAATCAACCCACAGGAACCTCTATCCTCCCCATTGACCCATTAGACAAATCATTTATTTCAAAATTCTCATATGATGCAATGGATAGACTAATAGGAAAAGAACTCCCTAACGGAGAAAAAGTAATCTATCTGTACAACAACCAAAATCTTCTAGTGTCCATACCTTCAGTAATCGAACAAATCGAATATAATGCAGCCGGACTGCCAGTAAAAAGAATCTATAACAATACAATTATCACCACTCAATCCTACGACCCCCAGCTTCTGAGAGTACAATCTATACAAACAGCTGCACTACAAACACTCTCATATGAATACGATCAAGTAGGAAATGTCAAATCAATTGAAGACTCCAATAACAATACAAGAAAACAATTCTCCTATGATGAATTAGATAGATTAACGAACGCGCAAGGGCCATTCAACGTATCCTACATCTACGACTCCCTGGGAAATATGCTCACTGCATTCACTCAAAACGAAAAAATTGAATATCAATATAGTAACGCACATGCTCCTTCCCGGATGAAGGTATATGTATTGAATAAAAAGGACTTCAACCTTTCGCTATCACCAGGATGGAACTTGGTCTCGATACCCTATTCAACAACTGAGCATATCTCTAACATTCTTGGAAATAGTCTTGGACAAAAAGTATTCGCATTTAACAATTCAAATAACAAAATGTATGTCCCCTCATTATTCAAATTAGGAAATGGATACTGGATAAAATCCGATAGTAAAGCGATGGTGCAAATACAAGGAGACTCTTCTGCTTCAATAAGCGAGACGTTTAGTGAGGACTGGTATTTAGGAGGAGTAATGGATGATAATCCTATTAATATCTCTCAACAGTACAAAAATGACACGCTGTATGTTGCAATAAATGGGAGTTGGGCATCCTACAACCCAGATAAACCCTGGGAACTGAATGTCTTAAAATCGATTATGCCTGGGCAAGGATTCTGGATAAAAAGACGAGGATAGAAAATGCCCATTCTTGAGCACTATAACGTCTAAAAAACCAAAATCTATATAAATGATGTAGATTCCCAAAACTAACATTAACTGTTATGCTCAGAGAGCGTACAAGGAGGAAATGCAAATGTCAGAAGAAGAAACAGAAAATCAAAGTTCAGAAGAAGAGTCATCTTCAGAGGAGTCATCCAACGAGGAATCTTCAAGCGAAGAATCCACAGAGGAGTCATCCAGCGAAGACTCATCTTCAGAGGAATCTTCAAGCGAAGAGTCTTCAGATGAAGCACCTGCAGAAGAATCTAGCGAAGAGTCTTCAGATGAAGAATCTAGCGAAGAACCTGCTGCAGAAGAATCTAGCGAAAGCGAAGAATCTTCAGAAGAAAAAAGCGAATAAGCTTTTTTTTATTTTTTCTCTTTTTTTTTAAAATATCAGAAAATTAAGTTCTATTCCAACCAATATACGTTCTCATACGTTCTACAAATTCAGAAGCTTCTTTGTAATATTTATCGTATTCATGTCCCTTAATCTCTCTCAATTCGCGATGCGTAATCATCTTACTTAATCTATAAAAGTTCCGCATCACCTTAACATATTTCGCCTCAATCAATTTCGGCTTCACCAATTTCTCCTGCATCAAATCCGCGACATGATCTGGCGATGGAGGAATTTCACCATGCTTCATCAACGCAGCGTGAGCCGAATCGATCACCGCCCAATACAAATCAACCGTCGCCTGCAAGATATGCCATTTAGAATTGTGTAAGGTATTCGGCGCCCGCACAAAGTACGTCCAAATCGCTTCTGCCGATGGCCTAATCCGACCGCGCTTCAACAACGCCTGTAATGGCTCAAAAAAGCCCGTATCTAATATCGGTAAACCATCCCGCAACATATTAATCGCAATCGGATCCCCATTTCGAATATATTCCCAAAGAGAACTAAAACGCAGCGTAGTAATATGTAATCGTGTAGAATGTTTAGCAATCAACTTCTGAACAATGACTCGGTACGCCTCCGTAAGTTCTGGTGTTAATGTTAACGTCAAATCATCAATAACCATCAACACATCGAGGTCCGAGTGTTTACCCTTAGTACGCCTTGCAGCACTGCCGAACAGCACTACCGCTTTCAGAAACTTGTCAAACTCTTCGATAGCATCCTTAGTAAAGCGATAAACGATACTCAAATCGTCACGATGGTATCGCTCCACATTAGGGTTTACCTTCCTATCTAACTCAAATTTCATCTACCCCTCGAACTTATATACAGTAACAAGCTATATAAAGGTTTAGTACTATTCAAGTGTAACAACCCAATGACGCTCAAAACCATACAAAAAACCTGCATCTCGCACATAAAATCGCTAGAAATCCTCTACCTTCTGCATAACGTAAAACCGGCAGCAAGAATCATGGTCCACGACGCGAATATCAAGAAATATAGAGATTTAATGAATGAACTCAATCTTCATTGTGCATTATCCGATTTCAAAATCCAAAAACAACAGAATGCGAGTTACTCAGATAAAGGCACCACAACCACGAGCAATCAACCCGGCTACCGTTTCATGTACATTGCCGATACCCATGATACCATCCACAACCTAAAAAACCTAGAGCAACAACAAAACCACAAAGAACTCGGTCTTGCTCTCGGCTATCCCAAATGCTGCTGCGATTTCTTCCAAAAACATTTCAACACACACTCAAAAAAGAGCAACGACTACACCCTATTAACGCTCAAGAATTCTCGCGGCAAGACCTTCCCCTTCCAAACCAACATCGCCGCAAGACACTTCGATCATGCATTACTAAGCCACTTCCCCTGCAACTTCAACTGCAAACCTTCAATTAAGATTGCCAACACCAACAAAAAACTCCTACAAAAAGAAGCACCAGAACTCCTAGAAGAGATCGAAAAAGACCTCAAAACAGCAGTCATCTACGACGAAAAAGAAGGAATTTTCTTACTGTACCGAGCAACCCTAAAAAACGACATCGTCCAGTATAATGGCTTAAAAGGAACTAAAAAATCGAACCTGTATCAACAACTAGTGAATAACAATCAAACCAAAGAAGGAATTCTCTTCCAATAACTCAGACCGATGGCCATCTCCAACCTAAAGGTCAGAGTATTTACCGTAGGTCTGAGGGATTGAAAATCTCGCCAGAGATTTTCAATAACTATTTCTTAAACACCGTAATCGCAGTATCGCCCACTAAAAACTCTCGCTGCATCTTCAATCCAGTAGGATGAAAGTGATGCCCGTACACAATTAATCTACCCGTCATCTCATCTACCAATTTCTTCTCCGTACCCCGACTCATAGGCTTATCCGGGTTAATAAAAATCGCATCATATTCCGATAACGCATGATCATGAAAATCACGATTAAAGAAAGCAACATTAGAAATGCCTAGCTGTGATGCCATCCCCTCTGCCTGCGAATGTAAGGCCTCATCATACTCCACCCCATGCGCCTCATCACAAAAAAGAGAAGCCAATAAAGCAACCTTTCCATCCCCGCTTCCAAGATCTAAAAAACGCTTACTACGAGAAAGCTGAATCTTCTGAAATGCCTCATACACCTCGTGTGTAACGGAAGGCCCCCAAAAACCAATCTTCGTGTCACGAGCAGGAATCTTACCTACTCTCAACAGATCAGTATACGACCTATCGTATGCAGCCTTAATGATATCAAAACCCTTATGCGTCATCTTGTTCTTTGCGAATCTCGTAAAAAATGCCCAATGCGGCAACCGCTCTTTTAGCAATCTCATCACTGGGGTGCATGTATTTAACGCTTTGCAATTTCGAGCCCAAATCGCGAATAGCCTCACGATTAACTTCCTGTCCCGATTCCATCGCATCGACAGCAGCATCATACGCCTCCTGCACGAAATATTTAACATTCTCCTCAGTAACTTCCTCTTTGGTCGTTGCAACCTCATCCTCCGGCCCAAACAACGAACTAATATCTACAATCCGAGAATCCGGAACCTCAATACGATCAGCTAATTCATCTCCTTCAGCCTGCTCCTCACTCGATTCAATGAGTTTTTCAGCTTCCGCTATGTCTTTCTTACGTGCTTCCTGAAGTTCTTTCAGTCGCTTAATGCGTTCTCGCGGTGTAAGCTTTGACAGCTCGTCCTTTTCTTCCTCATCCATACGCCTAACTAAGTACTGTTTATTTTTAAAATATACCCAATCACCACCAAATCTAACAGAATTATTCCATCGGCACTTGCGACCATAACGTCCAATCATTACTTGGAGCATACGCACCAAACGTGTATTGCGGAGCTTCCGTCTGACCGAAATAACTATATTGAACACTTCCCCAAGTCCCAGGTCCACCTGATCCTCCGCTCCCACCGCCACCAGCAGCACCAGACCCAAATCCAGCACCATAAATGGGACTTCCTAAATGTCTCCACGTCTTCATCAAACCGTGAAAGTCCGATAAGTCAGTAGATGCATCTGCACCCGGTTCCGTAGTAATAGCCTTATCATAGCCATGCTTCTCTAAAATGTGCATGACTTCTTTAATCGGAGCATTTCCCTGTCCAGGCGCCAAGTGATCATCCCACTGCCCTAAATTATCAACCAAGTGAATGTTTCCAATCATCTTATTCTTAGCCAAATCCTCAAATTGTTCCAGATACCAGCTCTTAAATCCAGACTCATTCTGCTCTGGACTTTGAGAAGGATCTTCTTGCCAGTACTTTCTCCATAAGTTAGCGTGCGCAGTATCAAAAGTAATCTTAACATGCTCCTCTGCCCGTTTCGTAGCCTCAGCCTTAGTCATCCCTGCAATCTTGTATGGATTTGCACCATATTGGTCCTGTGCACCCTCGCTAGGATAACCCTGTTGATCCCCATACAAAATCTGGTCCTCCGTCAACATATCAACCATCCTCTCCCGAACCTTACCAACAAGCCACTTCAATTCCTGAGGATGATTCCCAAAACGATCCGGAAAGATATTTTCAATGGCAAGTGTAACCGGATTATCCGGATCCGACGACTTACGCATCGCGTGAATAGCCGCCATCGCATACATCTGACTCGTAACCTTCTCAAAACGCTTAATCGGCGTAATCAAGTGCTCTTTCGTCACCGCTGTATCTCTAGCCTGCGCCTCCTGCGAAACAGCCGAAAGTCGAGCATACTCTAAATTGGCCTCAGCCGAACGAATCTGATCATCCACATACTGTACGGGATCCTTAGTCTCAGGGGGAACAATCCCTCCAGTCTGATTAAACAGCTGTGTGTCCTGCTTCATAATCTTCCACTGTTCATCAGCCGGCACCTTCGATTTCAAATCTTCGTAATACGTCCTGGCTTCCCTCAGCTTATCTAACTGTTTAACCTGACTCTCCACTCGTTCACTAAACGACAAAGCCCATCCTCGAGCATACCCTTCATTACTTTCCAAGGTAGCTCTCAAGTAAGCTTCCTCCGGATACATTTTGATATAGTACCAATTCTTATCGAATTCCTCTCGTGTAGTAAATCCTTTTTCATACGCAACCTTCTGCCAATTACGCTGCAACCACTCATTCTTATCGGAAGCCTCCCGCTTAAAGTATTCAAAATCACGTTCCACTGTCTTGAACCGCTGTCCCGAAATATCGAATTCCGGAACACGCCCATCAACCGGATCATAAATATTTTCATCCTTAATTTTCCTACCCTCATAATCCACATAATCTCCGGCCCGAATAGGAGTAGGATTTCCATCCTGATCATATCCATTAGCGTTATCTGTCTCCGCAGTCTTCCAGTTAGGATAATGAATTTTCCGATCCTTCTGCACCTGCTCATAAATCCTACTATCTCTATCATCTATCAACGTAAACTGTGCATCCGCTATTTCTGAAGGACGCTGCCGAAACATATTCCGCCCAGAACCATCAATATCCCAACCTAAATTCGTACGATCGCCACCAGTCTCATCATCAATAACCATATCCGTCATCGGCCTTTCCCATTCTCCAGTGTGCACTACAACCGAACCACCGCCAGCCGTATCTGCAGCGAAATCAATAGCAGCCTTAATCTCCTCCACATCCATCATCGCATTGTTGATCGATAAATTTCCTCGCTGATCCTGTCCCATCAATCCCATGATGTTATACGCAGCGTGTGTCGTCAAGTTAACCTCATTCAACTTCGAGATCTCTTTAATCGCCTGCCGCTGATCCTCTCCAAACATTCCTGGCGTCATCGCCTGCCGATTACCTGAATACTTCCCCGGAAAACCAATCTCTATACTACCCGCACCCATCCGAATCTTAGAATAAATGCCTGCCGCGTTCTGAGCAGAAATTCCCATCGGAACACTCATCCCAACATCTTTAACACTAGGTGGAGTAAACGTATCCGGAGTTCCATCTAGACTCCCATTATACATCTCAGGATCCATCGCGTTAGAGTAACTACTCATCGGCGCGTTCCCATATGCTCTTCCTGCTCCAAAATCCATTTTTCTAAGTTTGGGGGTGGGTCACGAAAGGCGTGAGCCCTTATTTTTGGGGAGGCTTAAAACCTGCGAAGCGGGTTTTACCAATTCAACATCCCATGATGTTTCTTAAAATGATGATAAATGCCCCACATCGTGCCTTTCACTTTTTCTCCTTCAACCGATTTAATCATTTCTAACTCTCGCATCTCTTTCTTATTCGGCAACCTCAACTTCGGCAGCTTTTTGCTTCGATAAAATCCAAACATCTCCCCAAAGCCAGCAATCACATTCTTAGCGATGGGTTCTTGTTTAGGCTTAGCAAGCTTCTTCTGATCCTCAGGAATCTCATCTCCTGCCTCCTCTAAATAGCGCATCAATTCATCTCCTAATGCCTCCATCGCGCTCCGAACAGAATCATCAATCACCGCAAGCAAGTACAGATCCTCCTGCTGCCGCATATCTTTGTAAATTTGTATCTCCTTATCCGTCCACGCATAGCATCTAAATGCAATCTGTACCCGTCCAACGTGCAACGGACCCTTTTGATACCCTTCCTGCATATACGACATCTCCGGCCGCGTCCGATACCATAAATGCAAAATAATAACCTGATTCACTGCAGTTTCCTCGCCACCCACCATGATCGGTTTTGAAGGCTTCCTAGCTAGCAACTCAATCTCAATCATGCTCGTCTCAAACGCACTAATCAAATCCGGACTCGCAGCTTTATCCTGATCCATCGACAATCTCAAAATATTCTTCAGATACGGCTTCACCCAACTCATATACATCCGAATAATCTCAAAGTGCTGTCGTAAAAACTTCAATGTAAAAACGCGACGATTCTTCAACTCTTCAAACGTAGCCTCTTTCCAAGCCAAAAACGAGCGTAATTTCCTCTTCAAGACCTCTCGAACTTTTCTATTAAAATCTGAACGCTGCTCCTCAACAACCCTATCCGTATCCTCCTGCTTTCGTGGATGCGTAGAAAAGAATAAATCAGGAAGTGTAGTAAATTGAACTTCACGCGCCATCCCATACACCGAAGCCGGGTTTTTAGCACCCTGCTCCACCATATCAACCCAAATCCCCTTTAATGTAATCTCAGCGCTCTCCTCGCTCTCAGATCCACTCATACTATCCTGATAATATCCGAGTCTTTCATCCAAAACACGCAATTCACGCACCAGCTGGAACAATTCCTTAACCATTTTACCAGTAGTAGCAAGATACTGCGAAACCTTATCCTGTTGAATCCCCAATCTCTGTTGCGAAGCGCCAAAAAAACTACTATGTTCAGATGCAGCGAAAACATCCGTTATCTTGTCAATGTGATGAAACGAGTGGAACCATCTCAAATAATGTAACAACCAGAAGTAAGGCTCCTCGACCGAGGTATTATACCCTTCAACATGCATCCGATATTTTCCAAGTGGTTTAGGATATGTCGTAGCAATCTTCTGCTCGTCTCTCATCTCATCGAAATCCTCCTCGCCGGATCCTATTTGTTCAATAAAATGCTTCAAATCTTTCATAGTGGTCTTTCCGTAATCTTAGTTTTTATAATTTATGCTTTCATGGTGATGATGACTATCATGACTCGAGTGATCATGACCCATTTTCCTTCTTCTCTTCAAATCCCCAATATGTCTCAATTTATTCCGAACCAATTTAGTGATATCGTCGTGATACTCCTCCATCATCAAAGAAACGTGATCCCCTCCTAAGAAATGCGGCAATACCACATAATCCGCACCCCGGTCATATAAAGTCAATGCACTGTCTACATCCTCGGCCGTCACATACACCATACATTTCTTATTGGATCGCTTCGCCCGCTCAACAATGTTGACATTGATACGAGTACTACTAATCGTCGAAACCACCATCTCTGCCTGTTTAAACGGCAATCGTTCTAAAATCTCATGATCCCCAATATCCCCATAAATACACGGAATTTTATGATGGATCAAACTTTTAATAACTTCAGGATTAAAATCAACCACCAACAATTTTTTACTCAATTTCTGAACCGTCTTAGTAATACTAAATCCAATCCGGTTGTGTCCAATCAACAATACATCATAATCATCCTTTTCCGGAACATACTCCAACAACTGTTCTTCTTTAGAAAAATTATCAAGAAACTTAAAACGATCGGTAAATTTGTAATAGATACTATTCTCATATTTGATAAAGTACGACGTCAACCCAATCGTAATCAATGCTAAATAAATAGCCAGATTAAAGATATCCTGTCCGATATGACCTAAAGCACGACCTTGCGCAACAATAATTAACGAAAATTCAGAGATCTGTGCCATCGACAACGCCGATAAAAAGCCAATTCTCCGTTTATACCCAAAGAACGAACAAATAAACAAAATAATGCCTGGCTTCATAACCACAACCAATCCCACAAAAACGAGTAACGGCCACACCCCACTAAAAGCAGAAAACGTCAATCCCGTTCCTAACGAAACAAAAAAGATCGTAGCAAAAAAATCACGTAACGACTTCACCTTTGCAATGATAGCAACATGATACGGCAACCCTGCCAAACTAATACCTGCCAAAAAGCTACCAATAGCAATCGAATAATGAATCAGATGCGCAATCATCGAAAATAAGAAACAAACCGAGACGCTTCCCAAGAATAAAAGCTCCTGATGCTTCGAAATATCTGCAAACAGCTTAGGAAAGATAAATTTAGCGCCAGCCCACGCCAGCAAGATGAAAAATACACCCTTACCAATATCAAAGAAGATCAGATACCAGCTCGCCTGATCTATAGACTGTAACACCGACAATGCCAAAATCGCAAGAATATCCTGTAACAACAACATCCCAATCACAATCCGACCATGCACACTACTAATCTCTCGTTTATCGGATAATAACTTAACAACCACCATCGTACTGCTAAACGCAATAATAATCCCAATATAAGCAGCCTCCATAAAGATAAAGCCCATCAACAACGCTATCACGAAGGCAAACGTATAGACAAAGATGTTCATTGCTAGTCCTCCAATCCCAGCAACCTTCCACACCTCCTTAATCTTCTTGAAGTCCATCTCCAATCCCACAATGAACAACAAGAACGCAATCCCGATCTCAGAGAGAGTAAAAATAACCTCTGCATTCGTAATAATGCCCAAAAGCGGACCCAACACAATACCTGCAAGCATGTATGCCGGAATCAACGGCTGTCTAAATTTCCGAGCAATGATGGCAAATGCAGTAGCAATGATAATAATCACACTAATATCGGCAAAGATGTTATTTACCACCTTTACCTCCGCTCAGAGTCATAATAAAGCCATCTTTATGCTTCTTAAAATCAACGTCCATCCCCTGCGTAATATTCTCATATTCCGCTAGCCGCTTCGGTATCGTTACAACCAACTGTCCCGTGTAAAGCTTTTGTACCTTAACCATGTATTTCCATACTAGTATTTTTAACTACTTTTATATCCATTTTAAAGACTATTTCAAAACTAACATAAAAACTAGTATATAAATGTGTTGATTCAGCTCAAAAAGTTACAAATATCATAATGATGTTACAGATAACATAAAAACAGGATAAAATTAAAACAATACGTTACAGATAACATAAGTATGTAATACATAACAGAAATCTTTATATACAAGAACAGCAAAATTACTATAAACAGATGCAGCTTCAACCGCAATTACGAGAGTTTTTCCTCTTTTCCTATACGTTATCGTCTCTAGATCAGAAAACGAAGGTAAAAGCGCTACGAGCGCTACAAGGCTACAAAAACAAAAAACAGAAACTCTACGAGCATTCCGGATTACTACAACAACACGCAGCCGAGAAAATAGGAACTAATGCATTATTAGTAGACGCAAAAAAAGCAATCATCTTCACCAAATTCTTCGAAGACTACAAAATTAAATATGAATACAAGGAGGTGCTCATGCAAAATGAGTAAATCCTATTACCATTCAATCGCCATTTTCATCGCCGCTCTTATGATTAGCCTCCCCATCTACGCAGCTTCAGCAAATGCCGTCATCACCAATCCCCAATCGTTTGGAACCAAGCAAATTAACGGATTCTTTGAAGAAAACGACCCCATTCACCTAGAAGTAACCGCCTCTGTTGCGGGTGACGATACCATTACGCGCGACCAACTTAGATTTGCATTACCCAATCTCAATGTCCAACCGCAAACCTGTAGTGATAATGGCGATGGCACCTTTAAATGCGAATCTGAGATTCAACAAAACCAACTAGGAAATAATCCCGACAATGTAGCAATTCCCGTAACATTATTCGACAACTTCGGCAATACCGATGACACCGAATCTCTTGTAGTAACGCTAGACAACCAGCCCCCTCAAATAATTGAGATCTCTTCAACACCCTTAACCAACGGAAACATCCGCTTCGACTACACCATCAAAGACACCGCCAACCCCGATACCTCAAGATGTGTCGGCTTCAAAGCCATCGAAATAACGGGTACTGCAACAACCACCACAACACTCAACATCAATGGCTGCGATATCAGTAACTTTTTCTCCCTATCATCATCTACCTTTACAACGCAAACGACCGGCATTGTTCAAGTCACTGCAGTAGTCATCGACAACTTCGACCAGCGCTCACAACCCGTTACACTCAATGTAGATGTTAGCCCCAACACAGGATCATCAACCATACAAAGCGCAACCGTCGCCTTCCTCACAAACGGCAAAATAACCGGAAACGACAACATCGAAGGGTTTGTAAAATCAGATGAAACAGTTACCTTATCAATAGATGCAAGAATAGACGGCGATGACGATATACAGCGAACTCAAGTCGAATTAACGCTGTTGGGCACCCAAATCCCCATCCAAAGCTGTGTCTCCCAAACCAGCGGAACATTCAGATGCACCCATTCATTCTCACAAAACGAAGTAGCCAATCTCAAGAATTTCGCAGTTCCGGTACGATTGGTCGATGACAGCTCCAATATCGTAGCAAACGCGGTCGTTGAAGGCTCTGTAGATGAGATAAAACCAAGTGCAAGTAATCTCAACATCGCATTAACCACTGATAGAAAACTTAGCATTCAATTCACTGCTAGAGACACCGCCAATACCCAATCAACCCTATGCTCTGGCATCAAAAACATGATTGTTCAAAGTGCCGGGCGTTCCGAACTCGTCGATATTGATATTGACAGCTGCGAGTTCTCTGTGTCGCGACAGGTAGATGCACTCGATATCCTTTCAGAACTCCGCGGCCAGTCCACGATTACCGTCCAACTCTTCGATCGACTCAATAATATCGCCGACCCCGTCTCCTTCGTTCTCGATCTCGGTACCGGAATTCCTGTAGCCGGAGCTACCCAAGCAATCCTCAGCAACCAACGCCTGCGCGGTCAAAAGGATGTCACTGGATTTATAGAAGAAAATGACCAAATTCAACTTTCAGTCAATGCAAGAATCGATGGACCGAACGATGACAATGTTGTCCTAAGAAATCAACTCCAACTTACCCTGCCTAATGGAGGAATCGTACCTTTCCAGGAATGTACGGACACCGATGGAGACACCGTCTTCACCTGCAACCATATTCTCTCGAGATCAGATGTCGATAACGAGCTAGAGTTTACCCTCTCCGCAACCCTCTTCACCGATATCGGAGAACGCGGCCCCTCGGTTGACTTCAATGGCATTGTAGACAACCTCGCCCCAGAATTACTCTCCATACAAACCGACTTTACAGCCGAAAGAAAATTCAGTTTCCTCTACAATGTGAATGAACGCGCCAATACACTCGGAAGCACCTGTGTCGGTCTCAAAGCAATCAATTTCAGCACAGATACGCAACACAAAGTAGTGCCCGTCTCAGTCCAATCATGTGCATTTTCATCCCTAGCACTCGTTCCTGGCCTAGATCTCGTACCACTCTTCAAAGGAACCTATGCCATAACTGCAGTCGCCATCGATAAGTTCGATCAGTCCTCTGAACCCTTCACCGTATCCCATAACTTCGGCATCGGAATTCCTATCGATCCAACCATTGATGCTCAACTAATCAATACAAAAGTAACCGGTCAACAGCAAATTCTCGGATTCGTTCAAGAAAACGAATTAGTACAACTCTCCGTTGTAGCAAGAATCTCCGATGATCCCACCATCACCGCAAATCAAATAGAAGTTTTCCTACCCGATGGAAGCCTCGAACCGTTTGACAATTGTGTCCCTCGCCAAAATCAGTTCTTTGAGTGTACTAAAAATCTAGACTTCACAAAATTACAAGGCCAAGAAGTCTTCCAAATTCCAGTGTCATTAAGTACCGATATCGGAGAGCTCGGTCCAATAAGTTCTCTGAACGGAACCGTAGATAAAGAACCTCCTCAAATAACAACCCTACTAGTATCGCCAACACTAGCCGGAGACCAAGACGTAATCATCTCCTACGAAGTAGTCGATACTGCAAATAGCGCCACCAACAAATGTTCAGGACCAAAACAACTCGTATTGAGCTTCGAAGCATTCCTAAAAACCGTAGATCTCACAGCTAGTGCAAATGGCTGTACCGCATCAGGCCAAGTCACCGTTCCAAGCACCGAGATTAGCATTGCAGATGAAGTAACAGCTACTATTCGAGCTCGCGCCTTCGACAACGTCAATCTCGAGTCCTCCCCACTAACAACCCTCTTAGATATCGATACTGCTGAACCTGTATTCGATGTCAATACCTTCGCAATCAAAACCGAATCGGGAGCAGACCTAGAATTTGTTGCAGAAAGCGTTGTCCAAGCCCGAGCCTCCGTCAACATCACCGATGGCCATTTCGACCTCACCAATGTCCGCGGCGATTTTAGCTCGCTTGGAAACAATCCAGCATCCCTACCCGCTACTTGTTCACTTTCATCAACCATCGCCACCTGCTTCTGGGACATCTCTGTAAGCGTTACCGAATCAGGTGACTTCCCCATTACTCTTTCCGCAACCGATTCAATCGAAAATACCGGATCACTTGATGGCAGCTATACCTTAGCAGTTGACACCACCGCTCCAACCCTAGTTGAGTTCATCACCAACCACCGTATAGCCGAAAAGAATTTCCTCGGTATGAATAATACTATATTAGCAACCTTCGATGAAGAAGACTCCGGTTTCGATAGCAACCTCGTATTCCTTGATTTAACAGAACTAGGACTCGGCGACAATGTAAAAACGACGGGATGTCAAGAACAATCCGGTGACAAATGGATCTGCTCCTGGAGCGAAGATCAACTACGCCTTCCCATTCGAGCACTTTCTGCAACACCACAGCAAGGCAAGAAGAAGATCATCATACTAGGAACCGATGACGTTCTCCATCCCGTTGAAGGTGCTCTATCGCAAGAAGTCATCGTAGATGTAGTTCCTCCCACCATCTCCTCCATCACCCATACCCCTCAAACACCAGTCTCCGGCGACACCATCCAAGTTAAGTTCAACCTAGCCGACAATAGCGAAGCATTTATCACCGATGATATTGGCGAAACATTTACCGTAAAAGCAAGAGCATCAAAAATAAGCTCCATTGAAATCCATGAAGGCTCCTGTAACGATGATCTAGAATGCACCATCGGCATCAACGACATCCTCTCCGAGTTCATACAAGGATCAATTACCATTTTAGCAACCGATGCAGCCGGCAATACGCGAGAAGCACCTCACAAAGTAACCGTCTACAAACCAGAAGCCGATAGCATCCCTAATTTCTTCTCCGTCTCCAATATAGAAGTCGTTCCCGGAAGACTAGATAGAAAAGTAGCCCGCCAAATTCCAATCCGAGTCCAATTCTTCGCCGATCTCCGTTCTACAGGATCTCCCACAATTGTCTCGTCATCCCTAGAATGCCTAGACACCAATCTCCTCTCCGGTTCCCCCTATCTCCTCAATGAAAACACCAAACATCCAATCGTCGTTCTACAAACCTCCACCAACATCGGCTCCTTCGATGAAAGCGTAGAGTTAACCTGCCAACTCACCATGATCGTCCGCGATGAAGAAACCCTCTTCCTGCAACCAGAAATAGAAAACATCACCGCAACGATAGAACTCTTCGGCAACACCCTAGGAGAAATCCAAGATAATATTGAGAAGAAGTTAGAAGAAGTCAACGATGAAATCAGCACCATAGAAGACGACATCAAAGGAATAGAATCCTGGCTCGACATCTTCGGCATCTACTGCAACCTAGCCGACATGATGGCCACAGTAAATTCGGCAATTCAGGCGATAAAGGCGGCAATGCAACCGATATTGTCTGCAGCCTATGTGCCGTGTGCAGCTTGTTGTTTCTCCCCTTCGTGTAGCCCCTTTGCCGTTCCGCCTGCTTGCGCTTGCGTAGTCGCAACAAGCGCATCCTGGACTGGAATCTGCACGGCTTCGGGATTCATGCACAAATTGGTAGATGGATTCTTCTGGCCCGTTGGACTGCCTATCAGATCATTCACCTCTCCTTGGACAATTGTTGGCTGGTTTGCGAAAATCTCATGTATGGTTCTTTACAAGTGTGCTCTATCAGACTGGGACCAATTAGTCTCAGTAGCTGGCGAAGTTATTAGAGCAGGAATCGGACCAAAAACCGACATTAATAGCGAAGCCGAGTATAATGACTATACTGCTCCTGAGGAAATTGCACCTTCAATACCTGGAGAAGCACCAGAAATTTCAGGAAAAAACGGTCTTGTAGAAAGCACACAGAAAGTAAAGGTAAACGGCAAGAAAGAAAGCGTAAAATATATCCGAGAAAGTAAAGATAATTGGCTCAGAGCAAAACCAAATAATCATGGAGGATTTGAGATAGATCCGAAATACTCTGCGA